>DASYTM010000001.1:0-5854 GCA_036002345.1 Candidatus Methylomirabilota bacterium
ACTACCCCCACTCCGACGGGCTGTTCCCGGAGGCCATGAAGGAGTTCGTCGCGCTCGAGGGCGTGAGCGACAAGACGAAGGCCAAGATCCTCTGGGACAACTGCGCGCGGCTCTATCCGCTGGCCGCGCGCTAGATGTGAAGTCCCACGAGCCACCACGCGAGCGTCCCGCGCCCGACTCGCTGGCGCGAAAGTTGCGGTATCGTCTCGCGCCCGGCTGTCGGTTGTAACACAGCGAGGGGGATGACGAGGATGGCCGACGTCGAACTGGTCCGCTGTCCCGCGTGCGACGCGCTCAACCGCATGCCGCGCGAGCGGCTCGCCGGCGGATTGCAGGCCGTGTGTGGGAAGTGCAAGGGGCCACTTCCGATGAGCGCCCGCGCGGCCGATGGCACGCCGGTGACGGTGACCGACGCGACGTTCGCGGCGGAGGTCGAGCAGTCGGCGCTGCCCGTGCTGCTGGACGTGTGGGCGCCGTGGTGCGGACCGTGTCACATGCTCGCGCCCACTGTCGAGCAGCTCGCCGCGGAGCTGACCGGTCGTGCGCGCGTCGCCAAGCTGAACCTCGACGAGAATCCCGCCACCGCCAACCGCTTCGGCGTGCGCAGCATTCCGACACTGCTGGTGCTCAGGGGCGGCCGGGAGGTCGACCGCATCGTCGGCGTGCAGCCGAAGTCGGAGATCGCGCGACGGGTGGAGCGCGCCATCGCCTGAGGGGTGAATTGAGCCTCGTATTCCGTGATCGCGTCGAGGCCGGGCGCTCGCTGGCGGCGCGGCTCGCCCACTACGCCGGCCGGGCCGACGTGCTCGTGCTGGCGCTGCCTCGCGGCGGCGTGCCGGTGGCCTTCGAGGTAGCCCGGGCCCTGGGCGCGCCGCTGGACGTCTTCGTGGTGCGCAAGCTCGGCGTGCCCGGCCAGGAAGAGCTGGCCATGGGCGCCGTGGCCACCGGCGGTGCGCGCGTCCTCAACGAGAGCGTGGTGAAGGGCGCGGGCATTTCACTCCACGTGATCGAGGCGGTCACGGCCCGGGAACGGCAGGAGCTGGCCCGGCGCGAGCGTCTCTACCGCGGCGACCGCCCGCCGCCCGACGTGCGCGCCAAGACCGCCATCCTCGTCGACGACGGCCTCGCCACGGGCGCTACGATGCTGGCCGCCGTCCAGGCGCTGCGTGCGCAGCAGCCAGCCCGCATCGTGGTGGCGGTCCCGATCGCCGCCCCCGAGACGTGCGAGGCGCTTCAGCAGGACGTCGACGAGATCGTCTGCGCGGTGACGCCGGAGCCGTTCTACGCGGTGGGGATGTGGTACGAGGACTTCTCGCAGACGACGGACGAGGAGGTCCGCGCGCTGCTCGCGCGAAGCACGCGGACGGGCCGCGCGGCATGAATCCCCAGCCCCTCGGCGGCGACGCCCGCGACTACGACGCGCTCCTCGCGCTGATCGGCGACGCCCGCTTCGTACTGCTCGGCGAAGCCTCGCACGGCACGCACGACTTCTACCACGAGCGCGCGGAGATCACGAAGCGCCTGATCGCCGAGCGGGGGTTCACCGCCGTCGCCGCCGAGGCCGACTGGCCCGACGCCTACCGGGTCAACCGCTACGTCCGCGGCGCCGGCGACGACGCGTACGCCGTGGACGCGCTCGGCGACTTCCGGCGGTTCCCGGCATGGGTGTGGCGCAACACGGACGTGGTCGAGTTCGTCGAGTGGCTGCGCGAGCACAACGAGGCGCGCCCGGCCCGCGCCCGGGCCGGCTTCTACGGACTCGACCTCTACAGTCTGCGCGCCTCTATGGAGGCCGTGCTCCGCTACCTCGCGCGGGTCGATCCGAAGGCGGCGCAGGTGGCCCGCACCCGCTATGCGTGCTTCGACCAGTTCGGCGAGGAGACGCAGGTCTACGGCGTCCTCACGGGCACCGGCGTGTCCCGCACGTGCGAGGAGGAGGTCGTCGCCGAGCTGACCGACCTCCGGCGGCGCGCCGCGGAGTACGCGCGGCGCGGCGGCGAGGAGGCCGCGGAGGAATTCTTCTTCGCCGAGCAGAACGCGCGGCTCGTGAAGAACGCCGAGCGTTACTACCGCTCGATGTACCTGGAGCGCGTGTCCACGTGGAACCTGCGCGACCGGCACATGGTCGAGACGCTCGAGGCCCTCACCGGACACCTCGGCGCGTCCGCCAAAGTGGTGGTGTGGGCGCACAACTCGCACCTGGGCGACGCGCGTGCCACCGACATGAGCCGGCGCGGCGAGCTGAACGTCGGCCAGCTCGTGCGCGAGCGCTGGGGCCGCCAGGCCGTGCTCGTCGGCTTCACCACGCACCACGGCAGCGTCACGGCCGCCGCCGACTGGGACGCGCCCGCCGAGCGCAAGCGCGTCCGTCCCGCGCTGGCGGGCAGCTACGAGGCGCTGTTTCATGACCTGCGTCTGCCGCGCTTCCTGCTCGACTGCCGCGCGCCCGGCGCCGCGGAGAACCTGGGCCTGCCGCGCCTGGAACGGGCGATCGGCGTGATCTATCGCCCCGACACCGAGCGGGCCAGCCACTACTTCACGGCGCGGCTGCTCGACCAGTTCGACGCCGTCCTGCACTTCGACGAGACCCGCGCGGTGGCGCCGCTCGAGCGCACTGCGGAGTGGGAGACGGGCGAAGTGCCGGAGACGTTCCCATTCGCGGTGTAGACGAGCGCCGGATCCGCGTGGAGGCCGGGCCGGTCGCGCTCGAGGGCGACCTGAGCGTGCCGGAGGCCGCCGTGGGTATCGTCCTGTTCGCCCACGGCAGCGGGAGCAGCCGTCTGAGCCCCCGCAATCGCCATGTCGCCCACGTGCTCAACGAGGGCAACCTCGCCACGCTGCTCGTCGACCTGCTGACCGCGGATGAGGAGGCGATCGACGCGCGGACCGGGCATCTGCGCTTCGACATCGGTCTCCTCGCGGAGCGGCTGATCGGCGCCACCGACTGGCTCGCGCGGCAGCCGGACACGCGCGACCTCAGGCTCGGCTACTTCGGTGCCAGCACCGGCGGCGCGGCGGCGCTGGCGGCGGCCGTCGAGCGCCCCGCCGCCGGCGCCGTCGTGTCGCGCGGTGGACGTCCGGATCTGGCCGGCCCCGCCCTCGCGCACGTCCACGCCCCCACGCTGCTCATCGTGGGCGGCGCCGACCCCCAGGTCCTCGAGCTCAACCGGATGGCGCTGGCCGAGCTTCGGGGCGAAGCGCGGCTCGTGGTCGTGCCCGGCGCCACGCATCTGTTCGAGGAACCCGGCACGCTCGATGAGGTGGCGTGGCTGGCCCGGCGGTGGTTCGCCCGCTACCTGGCGCCCGCGAAGGCCGCCTGAGACGAGCCCTGCTTGGCGACCCAGCCGACGCCCCGTGTCGGCGGTATTCGGCTTGCGTGTACTTTTGGGCCATGGACGTCGTGGACAGGGCGCTCGCTGTGCTGGAAGCGACGCCGCGGCAGTTCTACTGCGAGCCGTGCCTGGCCGCGGCCCTCGGCGCCGCCCGCGAGGAGGCCCGCGACGCCGCCGTGCGGCTGGCGGGGCATCCCGATTGCCGCCGGGTGCCCGAGCGCTGCGACGGGTGCGGCCGGGTGACGATCGTCGTGGGCTGCTCGCCCCCGATCAAATGCGCGCGGTGCAGCTGGTCCATCCGCGACAGCGACCCGTGGGTCGCCGAGCACGACGACCTGTTCCACTACCACTGCTGGCGCATCCTCGAGTCGAGCGCGCGGATCGCCGACTCCCGGCAGATGGCCCGGCTGTCGAGGGTGCTGATCGAGCGGAGCCTGGGGCGTTTTCGGCTACCATAGCGGCGTGACGCCGAGCGTGGACGAGCTGCTGAAGCGCCAGGTCGCGCGGTTCGTGGACCGCCGCGCGGACTGGGACGCGTTCGCCGACGCGCGGGTCGAGGGGTTCCGCCGCGCCCAGCATCGGTTCATCGGCGCCGGCGCGTCGGGCAAGAAGGATCCCAACGCGATCCCCGCCGAGCACTTCACGCTGTCCATCATGTTCGTCCCGCCCGGCCAGGGCAACGCCGCCCACACGCACGAGGTGGAGGAAGTCTTCTTCGTGCTCCGCGGCAAGGTGCTGGTCTTCTTCGAGGACGGCGCGGGCCGGCGCGCGGAGGCGGTGCTGGGCGAGTGGGACTGCGTGTCGGCGCCCGCCAACGTGATCCACGGCTTCCAGAACGTCGGGCTCGAGCCCGCCTACATGCAGGTCATGCTCGGCCGCGCCGCGCCCGACCTCATGACGTACGCCGACGCCTCACTCCAGGCGCGGCGCGACGAGCACCTGAAGGCGCCGACCGCCTGAGTCAGCGGTCTTTGACGAAGCGCTGGAGCGTGCGGACGCTGATGCCGAGCAGGCGCGCCGCGCGCATCTTGTCGCCCCCCGCCTCCGCCAGCACCTGCTCGATGTAGCCGCGCTCCAGCTCGGCGAGGGTGGGACGCGCGCGCGTCTCGAGCGGGCCGGGCGCCGCGGTGTCGAGGCCGAGGTCGGCGGCGCCGATCACCGGCGCGCGGGCCAGCGTGGCGGCGCGCTCGACGACGTTCTCCAGCTCGCGGACGTTACCCGGCCAGCGGTGCGCGGCGAGCCGCGCCAGCGCCTCGTCGCTGAAGCCCTCGAAGCGGCGGTTGAGCGTCGTGGCGACCCGGTCGAGCACGTGCTGCGCGAGCAACGGGATGTCCTCGGGCCGCTCGCGCAGGCTCGGCAGCCGGATGGGGATGACGGCGAGGCGATAGTAGAGGTCCTCGCGGAAGCGCCCCTCGCGCACCTCGGCGGGGAGGTCGCTGTTGGAGGCGCTGATGACGCGCAGGTCGAGCTGGACCTCCTCGTTGCCGCCGACCGGGCGCACGAGCTTGTCCTGGAGGACGCGGAGCAGCTTCACCTGGAGCGCCAGCGGCATGTCCGCGATCTCGTCGAGGAAGAGCGTGCCGCCGTTGGCCTCCGCGAACAGGCCGCGCCGCGCGCGGTCGGCGCCCGTGAACGCGCCCTTGACGTGCCCGAACAGCTCGGACTCGAGCAGGGCGTCGGGGATGGCCGCGCAGTTGACGGCGACGAACGGCCCGTCGCGCCGCGCGCTGTTCCAGTGGATGGTGCGCGCGATCAGCTCCTTGCCCGTGCCGCTCTCGCCCGCGAGCAGGACGCTCGCGTCGGTGGCGGCCACCGTGCGGACCTGCTCGATCACCCCGCTCATCGCCCGCGACGCGCCGATGAGCCGGTCGGCGCCGAACAGGCGCTGCACCTGGTCGCGGAGGCGCCGGTTCTCGTCACGCAGGCGGCGGTCGTCGACGGCACGGCGCACGGCCACGGTCGCCTGGCCGAGACGGAAGGGCTTGGTCAGGTAATCGAAGGCGCCCTCCCGCATGGCCTCGATGGCCGTCTCCAGGCTTCCGAAGGCGGTCATGAGGATCACGCGGGCGCCGGGCTGGGTCGCCTGCGCCGCGCGCAGGAGGGCGAGGCCGTCGACCTCGTCCATCACGAGGTCGGTGAGGATCACGTCGACCTCGTCACGCTCGACGACGGCCAGGGCGCCTGAGCCGCTGCTCGCGGTGGTGACGACGTGACCGTCGCTCTCGAGATGACGCCGGAGGAGGTCGAGCATCTCGGCATCGTTGTCGGCCACGAGGATTCGCCCGCTCATGGAAGCTCTCGTTCATACGATACATCGGGGCCGAGCCGCCCCGGGGTCGTGGCCCGATATACTGGGCGTCGGCAGATGGGCGAGACGATCATCGTGACCGGCGGGGCCGGGTTCATCGGCTCCAACTTCGTGCGCGCCGCGCTCTCGCGCACCGGCGCGCGCCTCGTCGTCGTCGACAAGCTCACCTACGCGGGGAGCGTCGAGAACCTCGCCGGCGTGCTCGACGACCCCC
>DASYTM010000002.1:0-7287 GCA_036002345.1 Candidatus Methylomirabilota bacterium
CGGCGGGCGCGGAGGAGACCGACATGAACCGTGACGACGTCAGCTGGCGGGGATACTGGGTGGCGGCGCCCACGCCGTTCACGCGCGAGGGCGCGCTGGACGAGAAGTCGTGGCGCGAGGAGCTGCGGCTCTACCACGGCCAGGGCGTGCACGGCATCCTCGTCAACGGCACCACCGGCGAGTGGTTCTCGCAGTCGGACGCCGAGCGGCACCGGGTGGCCGAGATCGCGGTCGAGGAGCTGCGCGGCAAGATCCCCGTGGTCATCGGCTGCACGACGTACACCGCCGCCCACTCGGCCGAGCTCGGCCGCCACGCCAAGGACATCGGCGCCGACGGCATCCTCTCCACGCCGCCGCCCTACGCGGCGCCGACGCCGCGCGAGATCGTGGCCTTCTACCAGACGATCTCCGACCGCGTGGACCTTCCCCTCATGGTCTACAACTGGGCGCGCGGCGTGGTGGTGGAGATCACCGCCGACACCGCGCTCGAGCTGACCAAGATCGATCGCGTCGTCGCCATCAAGGACAGCACGGCCAACCGCATGCAGGCCATCGCCACGCTCGAGAAGGTCTCCGACAAGATCCGCGTCTTCGGCGGCTTCATCAACACGCTGGGGCTCGCCACGCTGCGCGGGATCGGCGGCGACGGCAACATCGACGGCGGCGGACTCGGCGCGACGTTCGCGGTGGCGTTCTACCAGGCGTTCTGGAAGAACGACTTCGCCGCGGCGCGCGCGGCCGCCGATCGCTACGTGGCGCTGATGAGCCAGCTCATCAATCCCGACTGGAGCGGCGTGTACGGCTCGCCGCAGGCGCAGATCAAGGCGTGCATGCAGATCCTCGGGCAGCCGGGCGGCTGGCCGCGCCCCCCGCTCCTCGCCATCGAGGATGGGAAGAGCCTGGCAGCGCTCCGCGACGTCCTCGCCTCGGCCGGCCTGCTGCGCGGAGGCGCCCGGGCGTGAACCCGGCCGAGTGGCCGAAGGAAGTCTGGGTCAACGGTAAGATCGTCCCGCGCGCGGAGGCCGCCGTCTCCGTCGAGGACCGCGGCTTCCAGTTCGGCGACGGGCTCTACGAGGTGATCCGCGCGTACCGCGGCAAGCTCTTCCGGATGGACAGCCACATGCGGCGGCTGACCAGCGGCGCGGCGTTCCTGGAGCTCGGCCTCACGCCGAGCCACGTCGACGAGATCCGCAAGGTCTCCGACGATCTCGTGCGGCGCGCCGGGCTCGACGACGTGGCCGTGATCATGTTCGTCACGCGCGGGGCCGCCTCGCGCAGCCACGCCCCGCCCGAGGGGATGCGGCCGACCATCGTCATCTACGTGCGGCCCGCCACCACGCCGGGGCTCGAGCTGCTGCGCGACGGCATCGCGGCCATCACCGTGACCGACTCGCGCTGGGGCCACGTCAACGTGAAGTCGCTCGCGCTCCAGCCCAACGTGCTGGCCAAGCGCCGCGCGCTGCGCGCGGGGGCGTCCGAGGCGATCTTCATCCGCGACGGCCACGTCACCGACTGCACGGCCAGCAATCCGTTCTTCGTCGTGCGTGGCCAGGTGCGGACGCCGCCCGCGAGCAATTACATCCTCAGCGGGATCACGCGCGAGGCCGTGCTCGACCTCTGCCGTGAGGAAGGCATCCCGTGCGTGGAGACCGGCGTGCTGGACACCGACCTGCCGCGCGTGGACGAGGCGTTCCTGTCCGGCACCAGCGACGAGGTCACGCCCGTCGTGAAGATCGACGGCCACGTGATCGGCGACGGCAAGCCGGGCCCGATCACCCAGCGGCTCGCCGCGGCCTTCCGCCGCGCCACGCGCGGTTGACGCCCCGATGATCGGGACCTCGCCCCGGGTCAAGGACGCCGAGCGCTGGCTCCACGGTGCGGGCCGTTTCGTCGACGATCTCACGCCGCCGGGGCTCGTCCACCTGGGCGTCGTCCGCAGCCCGCACGCCCACGCGCGCATCGTGCGGGTCGACGCGACCGCCGCGCGACGGATCAAGGGCGTGCTCGCGGTGTGGACGGCGGCCGAGGTGCCCGAGCTCGCGAAGCCGGTGAGCACCGGCGGCGGCAAGGATCGGCCGTACGCCGTGCCGGTGCTGGCCGGCGAGCGTGCGCGCTACGTCGGCGAGCCCGTGGCGTGCGTGATCGCCGAGACCGCGGCGCTCGTGGCCGACGCGCTCGCGGCGGTCAACGTCGAGTACGCGCCGCTGCCCGCGCTGGTCGGCATGGGCGCGCGCGGAGCCAAGACCCGCGTGCACGAGGCGTGGGCCGACAACGTGGCGCTGGAAGTTCGCACGGCGATCGGCGACGCGGCGAGCGCGTTCGCCGCGCCCGGGCTCACCGTCGTGCGCGAGCGCTTCCGCCACCAGCGGCTGGCCGCGATGCCCATCGAGTGCCGGGGCGCCGTCGCGGACTACGACGCGGCGGCCGGCGTGCTCACGGTGTGGGCGTCCATCCAGAGCCCGTACGTCCAGCGCGAGGCGATCGCGCGCGTGCTCGGCCTGCCCAACGAGCGGGTGCGGGTGATCGTCCCCGACGTCGGCGGCGCCTTCGGCCCCAAGGGCCAGGTGTACGCGGACGAGATCCTGGTCGCCGCGGGGGCATACAGGCTTCGCCGCCCCGTGAAATGGATCGAGAGCCGCCGGGAGCACCTGGCGACGGTGGGTCACGACCGCGAGCAGGAGCACGCGGCGGCCATCGCCTTCGCCGCCGACGGCACCATCGCCGCGCTGGAAGACAACTTCCTCGCCGACACGGGCGCCTATCCCGTGATGGGCAACGGGATGACGGCGAACACGATGAACCACCTGCCCGGACCCTACCGCGTGCCGCACTACCGCGCCCACGGCGAGAGCGTCGTCACCACCACGATGTTCAACGCGGCGTATCGCGCCGCCGGCCGCCCCGAGGCCAACTACGTGATGGAGCGGCTGATGGATCTCGGCGCGCGCCGGCTCGGGCTCGATCCCGCCGACCTCCGCAGAAAGAACCTGATCCGCGCCGCGGAGATGCCGTACCGGCCCGGGCTCACGTACAAGGACGGCGTCCCCGTCACGTACGACCCGGGCGACTATCCCGCGGCGTTCGAGCGGCTGCTGCGCACGTTCGGCTACGACGCGTGGCGCAAGCGGCAGAAGGACACGGCGGACACGCCGCGGCCGGTCGGCGTCGGGCTCGCGATCTTCGCCCAGGGCACCGGGCTGGGACCGTTCGAGGGCGCGACGGTGCGCGTGGACCCGCAAGGCAAGGTGTTCGTGCTCGTCGCGATCGCCGCCCAGGGCCAGGCCCACTCGACCACGCTCGCGCAGATCGCCGCCGGCGAGCTCGGCGCCAAGCTCGACGACGTCGTCGTGCTCGGCGGCGACACGAGCCTGATGCCCTACGGCATGGGCACCGGCGGCAGCCGCGTCATGGCCAACGCCGGGCCCGCGGTGGCGCGCACGGCCGCCGAGGTGCGCGAGCGCGCGTCCGCGGTGGCCGCGGAGCTCTTCGAGTGCGCGCCGGCCGACGTGCGCTTCGAGGCGAGCCGCGCGTTCGTGGCGGGGATGCCCGACCGCTCGCTGCCGCTGGCGCGGGTGGCGCAGGCCGCCATCCGCAGCAAGGCGATGAAGGCGAGCGGCGAGCCCGGCCTCAACGCGTGCACGTGGTTCTACCCGGACACCGTGACGTGGGCGTTCGGCGGCCAGGCCTGCGCGGTCGAAGTGGACGTCGAGACGTGTCGCGTGCGCGTGCTTCGCCACGTGACGCTGCACGATCCCGGGCGCGCCATCCATCCCGTCGTCGTCGAGGGCCAGCTCCAGGGCGGCGTCGCGCAGGGGATCGGCGCCGGGCTCATGGAGGACGTGGTGTACGACGCCAACGGCCAGCTCCTCAGCGGCAGCCTGATGGACTACGCGCTGCCGAAGGCCGACGATCTGCCGTGGCTCGAGGTCGTGCTGGACGAGCACCCCTCGGTCATCAACCCGCTCGGCGTCAAGGGCGTGGGGGAGAGCGGCTGCATCGCGGGCGCCTCCGCCGTCGCCAACGCCATCGAGGACGCGCTGGCCTCCCGCGGCGTGGTCGTGCGCGAGCTGCCCGTCACCCCCGCGCGCCTTCACGCCCAGCTGGCGCGGCGCTGACGGATTCCGCGCGCCTCGTCGCCGCCGGCGACGCCGCGCTCCACGCGCGCCTCGACGCGCTCGCGCGCGAGCCGCGCATGGTCTTCGTGGCCGGCCTGCCGGGCACGGGCAAGAGCCTCGTCATCCACCAGCTGGCCCATCTCGCCGTCGCCGCCGGCCGCTCGGTGCACCTGCTCCAATGGGACGTCGCGCGCCCGGTGTTCGAGACGAGCCCCGCGGGGCGCCGCTATCCGGTCGTGGACGGCGTCACCCAGCCGATGGTCCGCAAGGCCGTCGGGCTCTGGGCGCGCCGGGCGCTCGTCGCCTGGGCCCGCCGGCACCCCGAGCCCGCACACCTGCTGCTCGGCGAGACGCCCTTCGTGGGCGGCCGCCTGATCGAGCTCGCGCGCCCGGCGTCCGACCCCGCCGAGCCGCTGCTGTCGGCGCCCACCTGTCGCTTCGTGATCCCCGTCCCGTCGACCCAGGTGCGGCGCGTCGTCGAGGCCGAGCGGGAGCGCCGGGCCACCCGGCCGGTGCATCCGCGGGAAGCCGAGGACGCGCCGCCGCAGGTGCTCCGCGACCTGTGGCGCGAGCTCTACGCCGTGGCGGGCCGGCTCGGCCTCGGCGGTACCACGTCCCCCGACGCGCCGTACGACCCCGAGATCTACCGGCGCGTGTACGAGTCGGTCCTCGCCCGACGCCACGCGGAGGTCGTCCGGCTCGACACCGTCCTGCCGACCGGCGCGCTGTCGGTCTACGACTTCGCGGTGGCGCACGCGAGCCTCGTGCCCGGCGGGGACGAGGCGGACGCCGCCGTGCGCGAGACGGAGGCCCGCCATCCCGATGCGGCGGCGCTCGCCCGCGACGTCGAGCGCTGGTGGACGGCCGTCTGAGATCTTGGACGTTGACGCGGGTGCGATGTCTTCGGCTATGATCGCCGCATCATCCAGTCTGAGTTCGTCCACGAGACCGTACGGCGCGTCTGGGGCTACGACCGGTTCCTTCCACTGCAGGGCGAGGCCATCGCCGCCATTCTCGAGGGGCGCGACTCGCTCGTCGTGCTGCCCACCGGCGGCGGCAAGTCGCTCTGCTACCAGGCGCCCGCCGCGCACTGGGGCCGTCTCGCCGTCGTCGTCTCGCCGCTGATCGCGCTCATGAAGGACCAGGTGGACGGCCTCCGCGAGGCGGGCGTGGCGGCGGCCTTCCTGAACAGCAGCCAGACGGGCCGGGAGCGCGCCGAGGTCTTCGCCGGCCTCGCCGCGCGCCGGTACCAGCTGCTCTACGTGGCGCCCGAGCGGCTGGTGATGGAAGGCTTCGCGGAGCGCCTCGCGCGCGCGAACCCGGCCTTCTTCGCGGTGGACGAGGCGCACTGCATCAGCCAGTGGGGCCACGACTTCCGTCCGGAATACCGGCAGCTCCGCATGCTGCGCGCGACGTTCCCCGGCGTCGCCGTGCACGCCTACACGGCCACGGCCACCCCGCAGGTGCGCGACGACATCGTCGCCGAGCTCCACCTGAAGAATCCGATCGTGCTCGTGGGCTCCTTCGACCGGCCGAATCTCGTGTACCGCGTGCGGCCGCGCGGAGACCGGCTCGCGCAGGTGCTGGCCGCCATCGCCCGCCATCGTGACCAGGCCGGCATCATCTATTGCATCCGCCGCGCAGAGGTGGACGAGCTCGCGGCGGCCCTCACGCGGCGGGGGCTGAAGGCCGTGCCGTATCACGCCGGCCTGGCCGACGACATGCGCCGGGCGCACCAGGACGCCTTCGTGAACGAGCGCGCCGACATCGTGGTGGCCACGGTGGCGTTCGGCATGGGCATCGACCGCTCCAACGTCCGCTACGTCGTGCACGCGGGCATGCCGAAGTCGCTCGAGCACTACCAGCAGGAAGCCGGCCGCGCCGGGCGCGACGGGCTCGAGGCCGAGTGCCTGCTCCTGCACAGCGGCGCCGACTACGGCCTCTGGAAATCCGTCCTCGGCGATCCGCCTCCACCGGGCGCGCTGCGCAAGCTCGGGGAGATGTACGCCTTCTGCCAGGATGCGGTGTGCCGCCACAAGGCCCTCGTCACGTACTTCGGTCAGCCGTACGAGGCCGCCGGCTGCGGGGCGTGCGACGTGTGCCTGGCCGAGACGGTGCAGGGCACGGACACCGCCGCGATCATCGGCAAGATCCTCGACGGCGCCGCCGAGCTGCGCGGACGCTTCGGCGCCACCCACGTCGCCGACGTGCTGTGCGGGGCCGCCACCGCGCGCATCGTCCAGCTCGGACACGACCGCCTCACCGCCTATGGTGGCCTGCGCGGCGAGAAGAAGTCGCAGGTGCGCGCGTGGATCGATCAGCTCATGGCGCAAGGACTCCTGGCGCGCACCGACGACGAGTATCCGACGCTCCTCGTCACCGAGGCCGGCCATTCCGTCCTGCGCGGCGAGGCCACCGCGGCGCCGCTGACGACCGCGGCGGCGGTGGCGGCCCCGGCGCCGGCGCGGCGGGCCCCGAGCCCGCGGCCGTCCGACGCCTCCGGCACGCCGGACGCGGAGATCTTCGAGATCCTGCGCGGGCTGCGGAGAAAGGTGGCCGAGGAGCGCGGCGTGCCACCCTACCTGATCTTCTCCGACGCGTCCCTGCGCGACATGGCGCGCCTGCGCCCGCGCACGCTCGACGAGTTCCGCGAGGTGAAGGGCGTCGGCGACTGGAAGCTCGAGACGTTCGGCGACCGCTTCCTGACCGCCGTCCGGCAGGTCGTTGGCTCAGGTTAGTTCAGCCGAAACCGTCGTGGAAAGCGGGTTTGCGCATGGAGCACGAAGGGGTGCGGTGACGACTATTCTCGCGAAGGCCGTCCAGCGTCCTTCAGGCCCCCACTGAACGCCCAGGCGGTTCCAGCAAGAGTAGTCGGTACGCGCCACTAGACGATGTGAGGTAAGTCCCTAGATTAATGGGTAATACCAACTAAGTAGACTAATATAATAATAGTATTATTAGTATTGACACGGATAATAACTAACTATACTGTTAGTGCATGAAGAAGTACCGCCCGGCTACCGTACGGAAGCACTTGGACCAGAAGTTTGCCCAACTGCGCCCGTTGACATACTTGGCCACAAAACCGCCTGCGGGCTGGATCCGATCCATTCGCCAAGGGCTCGGAATGAACGCAGCCCAATTGGCTGAGCGCATGGGGGTGTCGCAGCCA
>DASYTM010000003.1:0-15063 GCA_036002345.1 Candidatus Methylomirabilota bacterium
CGCCGCCCACGCGCAGCCGTCCGGCGAGAGCCGCCGCTGCGCGCGCAAGACGGTGGTCCACGGGCAGCAGGCGGACCTCGGGCAGCCGGAGCACGGCCGCGACCGTGCGCTGCGCGAGCGTCCGACCCGTTCGGCGCGCGATCTCCCCCACGACTTCCGGCAGCAGCAACGCCGGAGCGACGATGAGACCGCCGGCCTCCACGTGCGCCCTCAGCCAATCGCGGCTCGTCTCGTGATGGACGTCGTGCGGTAGCAGCCCGCTCACGACGACGCTGGCGTCTACGACCATCCGAGCCGGCGGCGGCCTTCCCGGACCGCCCTCACCGCCGACACCCCGCGCGGCCAGCGCCGGCCGATCTCCCGGGCGACCCGGTCGAATTCGGCCCACGCGGCGGCCGAGCGACGGCGCGCGTGAACCGGCCCGACGGGGACGATACGTGCCACGACCGAGCCGCGATGAGTCACGTCGATCTCCTCACCGCGCTCCCGGACGCGTCGCAGCACCTCGCTCGTCCGGGCCTTGAGCGCGCGCACGCCGATCGTCGCCATTTATCACCTCCATGTAGGCTCAAGTGTAGTCACCAGTATCGTCGGGCCGCCGTCCCTGTCAATGCGTCCGAATTGATACTCCGACTGAGGCTCGCTCTGGCGCCACCGCCCGAACCGGTTTACGATCTCGCCACCGTCGAGCCGTGACCCGGGACCCAGGAGCGACCCATGGCCGTGACGCAGGACCGTCTGATCTCCGGCGACAACCACATCGACCTGACCTACTGCCCGCCCGACCTCTGGTCCTCGCAGGCGCCCGCCAAGTGGAAGCTGATGGCGCCGCGCGTGGAGGAATTGGAGGACGGCCTGCACTGGTTCGTGGACGCGCAGGACCGCGGGATGTGGAACGGCGTGGGGCCCGGCTTCCTCAAGTACACGAAGGGGATGTTCGGCCACATCGACGAGATGAAGGAGCTGGGGTTCGAGTGGGGCAACGCGCCGGGCACCAAGCCGCGGCCGACCACGCCCGAATTGCGCCTGGCCGACCTGGACCGCGACGGGGTGGAGGCGGAGGTCGTGTATGGCTGCCTCATGATCAACGACCTGATCGACGCCGCCGAGCGCCGCGCCTGGGCCAACCGGGTCTACAACGACTGGGCCGCGGACTTCGCGAAGCGCTCCAATCCCAACCGCGTCTTCCCGCTGGCCATCATCCCGAACACGGATCCCGTGGAGGCGGCCGCCGAGGTGCGGCGCTGCGCCAAGCTGGGCCTGCGCGGCGGGGACCTCGCGTTCAAGCGGATGGCGCCGCCGCTCTACCACTCCGCGTGGTTCGCGCTATGGGGGGCCGCCGCGGAGTGCCGGTTCCCGATCTCGTTCCACTCCACGGGGTTCAAGGGGCTGCGCGCGCCGGACACGCCGGAGATGGAGAAGGAGTTCAATCTCCAGTGGCGGCTGGTGCGCTCGGCGCTCTTCCAGCTCGACACGATGGAGGTGCTGGTGTCGCTGCTGGCGTCGGGCGCGTGCGAGAAGTATCCCGACTTCAACTTCGTGCTCGGCGAGTCCGGCGTGACGTGGCTGCCGTACGTGTTCGACCGGCTCGACACCGAGTACCACGACCGGGCGCGCGCGCTGAACTTCTCGATGAAGCCGAGCGATTACTTCAAGCGCCAGGGGTTCGTGACCTATCAACAAGATCAGTATCTGGAGCCGATCATCCCGCTCATCGGCGAGGACAACATCATCTGGGGCGCGGACTACCCTCACCCGGACTGCATCTGGCCGGAGTCCCACGCCACCATCGAGAAGAACCTGGCCGCGATCTCGCCGCGCGTGCGGCAGAAGATCGTCTTCGACAACGTGTGCCGGTTGTACAACCTGCCGCAGGGGAAGGCGGCCCGCTAGCCGCCCGGTTCCCTCAGCGGCCGCGCAGGTGCGACGTGGACCGCCACGCCCGCACGGGCGCGGACTTGTCCACGAGGTTCAGCCGGTTCAGGTGCGCGGTGCCGCGGGCCACCGCGGCGGCGATGGTGGGGAAGAACTCGCGCGACTCTTCGATGATCTCGCCGGCGTAGTTGACGATGCGCCAGCGCCAGTCTGGCCGTTGCGGCGTCGAGAACGCGGTCACTTGCACGTGCACCTCCCAGGGTGACGAAACGGACCCCGAGAGTATCACGAATGCCTCAGCCGAGGTTAGCCGCCACCGCCCGGACGAAGGCCTCCGGCTGCTCGTATGGCAGCATGTGGCCCGCCCCCGGGATGGTCTCCAAGCGCGCGCCAGAAATGTACTTCTTCCATTCCGCGGCATAGGCGGGCACGATCAGCCGGTCTCCCGCGCCCCAGAGCAGGAGGGTCGCCGCCTCGAGCCGGTAGAGGCGCTTGGACAGGCGCCGGTTCGGGATCGGGAAGAGGATCTTGCCGGCCATGGCGAGCCGCCGCTGGGTGTCCACGTAGAAGTCCTTGAGGGCCTCGATGTCGGCGAGATCCGCGCCGCCCGTGAGCAACGCCGCGCCCTTCGCCGGGTCCAGGAAGAGCACGTCGGCGATCTCGTGCGGGAGCATCGCGAAGATATCCGGGATCGGCGCCTCGTCGAGCCACAGGCCGGCCGGCGCGACGAGGACCAGCCTGGCGAGGTCACGCGGCGCCAGGCACGCCATCTCCGCGGCGATCATGCCGCCCATCGAGTGGCCGATCACGTGCGGGCGGGAAAGCCCGAGGGCGTCCACGAGGTCCCAACCGTGGAGCGCGAAATCGAGCATGTCTTCGAGCCGCTCCTCGCCGGTGGAGTCGCCGTAGCCCGGCCACTCCGGCGCGAACACGTGGTAGCGCTGGGCGAGGCCGTCGAGGACCGGGTTGTCGCGGAGCAGCCCGCCCGCGCCGTGGAAATAGACGACGGGCGCGCCGCGGCCCGCCTCCAGCACGCGGCAGCGCGTGCCCTTCTTGGTGTCGACCGCGTGCGCCTTCATCGCGGCCACTCCGCCTTCGGCTTCGGGGCGCCCGGACGCTGCTCCTCCGGGCGCAGGCGCTCCTCCATGGGATGCACCCACCAGCGCTCGTCGTGCTTCCAGTCGGGCCAGAGGTCGCGCAGGCGCGGCATGACCTTCTCCGCGAACAGCTTCGACGAGTGGCGGGTCTTCCAGTCCGGCATGTCGCCGTTGTGCATCAGGCAGAAGAGGTGGCCGATGCGCAGCCCCTTGATGCACTCCTCGAGCTGCTGGCGCACCGTCTCGGGGCTCCCGGCGATCACGAAGCGCTCGTCGACGAGCTGCTTCCACGTGAGGTTCTCGAGAATCTTCTGGCGCGCGCGCGTGAGCTGCGAGAGCGCGCCGTACTTCACGGTGGCCATCGTGCGGTAGCCGGGCGGATCGGCGAAGGGCGGGAAGATGTGCAGGCAGCGGTTGAAGAAGTAGAGGCAGTGTGGGGCGTAGAGCTCCTCGGCCTGCGCGTCGGTGTCGGCGACACAGATGATCTGGGCGAAGGCCGCGCGGTAGGGCGACTCGTCCTTGCCGCGCTTGGCGACGCGCTCCCAGTACCCGTCGAGCAGCGATTTGCCGCGCAGGTAGCCGAAGAAGGAGAGGTACGAGTAGTTGTAGTCGTGGTCCAGGCAGAAGTCCCACGTCTCGATCGAGCCGCCGCCGGGGATGTAAATGGGCGGGTGCGGCTTCTGGATCGGCCTGGGCCAGCAGTTCACCCAGCGCAGCTGATTGTATTTGCCGTCGAAGGCGAACGGCTCGTCGCTCGCCCACGCTTTCATGATGAGGTCGTGGGCCTCGCGATACTTGTCGCGCGTGAGGGCGGGGATCTGGCCGTAGCAGAAGTTCGTGTCCATCGACGTGCCGACGGGGAAGCCGGCCACGAGGCGGCCGCCCGACATCACGTCGAGCATCGCGAACTCCTCGGCGACCCTGATGGGCGGGTTGTAGGCGGCGATGGAGTTGCCGATCACGCAGATGGCGGCCCGCGAGGTGCGCCGGGCCAGGGTGGCCGCGATGAGGTTCGGCGAGGGCATCAGCCCGTAACCGTTCTGGTGGTGCTCGTTGCAGCCGATGCCGTCGAAGCCCAGCGCGTCCGCGTACTCCAGCTGGTCGAGGTACGTGTGATAGACGTGGTGGCCCTTCTTCGGGTCGTAGAGGGTGTTGGGGATGTCCACCCACACCGAGCGGTGCCGCTCGCGGAAGTCGTCGGGCAGGTACGGCCAGGGCATCAGGTTGAACCACGTGAACTTCATCGGGCCTCCCTCGGGCGCTGGCGCCGGTGGGTAGAATACCCGATGAATGAAGCTGCGCTCCCACCTCACCGCCCTCGTGCTGGCCGTGCTCGTGCCCATGGTGATGTTCGCGGCCATCGTGATGTTCCTGCTGGGCCAACGCCAGCGGGCCGCCGCCGAGCGCGGCGGCGTCGAAACGGCCCGCGCGCTGATGAACACCGTGGACGAGAAGCTCCGCGGCACCGTCACGACGTTGCAGGCGCTCGCCACCGCGAAGAGCCTCGCGGCGGACGATCTGCGCGCGTTCCGTGGCGACATGCTGCGCGTGCTGGCGAGCCAGCCCGACTGGCGGGACGTGATCCTCCTCGGCCCCGATGCGCGGGTTCTCGTCGACACGCTCCGGCCCTTCGGCACGCCGCCCATGCCGGCCTCGGAGCCGGCCAGCGTTCACGAGGCGGCGGCCACGCGGAAGCCGGTCGTGGGCCACGTCGCCCCCGGCCGCATCACCGGCCAGCACGCCGTGCCCGTGCGCGTGCCGGTCGTGCGGGGCGACCGGGTCGGCTACGTCCTGACCGCGGCCGTGAAGCCCGAGTCGCTGCTGGAGGTGCTGCAGCGCCAGCGCCTCGATCGTGACTGGGTGGCCGCGACCTTCGACCGGAAGAACCGGATCGCCGCGCGCACGCAGAGCCTCGACGAGTTCCTCGGACGCCTGGTGTCGCCGGAGTTCGTGACCCTGCTCGAGCGCGGCGCGCCCGAGGGCTGGGCCGTGACCCACACCCTCGAGGGCCGCCGCGTCTACACGGCCTACGCGCGCTCGAGCCTCACGGGCTGGGGCGTGGGCATCGGCATTCCCGCGGAGTCGGTGGACGCGCCGCTCCGACGGTCGCTGTACGCGATCGCGGCCGGCGGGGTCGCGTTCGCGCTGGTCGGCCTCGGCGTCGCGCTGATGGTGGGCCGCCGCATCACCGCGCCCATGGCCGCGCTGGCGGACGCCGCAGGCCACTTCGGCGAGGGCGGTCCGATGCGCGTGGACGAGCCCGCGCGCGTGGACGAGGTCGACGAGGTGCGCCGGGCCTTCGTGGGCGCCGCGGAGCTGGTGCGCCGGCGCGCGGAGGAGGCCGAGGCCGCGGCGCGCGCCAAGGACGAGTTTCTCGCCGTCGTCTCGCACGAGCTGCGCACGCCGCTCAACGCGGTCTACGGGTGGGCGCGCATGCTGCAGAGCGGGCAGGTGAGCGAGGCACAGATGGCGCACGCGCTCGACGTCATCGTGCGCCAGTCCAACGCGCAGGTCCAGCTCATCGACGACCTCCTCGACGCCTCCCGCGTGATCACGGGCAAGATGCGCCTGGACGTGCGCCCCGTCGATCTCAAGGTGGTGATCGAGCAGGCGCTCGATGCCGTACGGCCCGCCGCGGAAGCCAAGCAGATCCGGTTGCAGACCGTGCTCGATCCGCGCGCGTCCTCCGTGTCCGGGGATCCCGCGCGCCTCCAGCAGATCGTCTGGAACCTCGTGATGAACGCCGTGAAGTTCACGCCGCGCGACGGCCGCGTGCAGGTCCACCTGCGGCACGTGAACGCGCACGTCGAGATCGTGGTGAGCGACACGGGGCCGGGCATCGCGCCGGACCTGCTGCCGTTCATCTTCGACCGCTTCCGCCAGGCTGACTCCTCGAGCACGCGCGAGCACGCGGGCCTCGGCCTCGGGCTGGCCCTCGTCAAGCACCTCGTCGAGCTCCACGGCGGCAGCGTCACCGCGCAGAACGCCGGCGCGGGGCGCGGCGCCACCTTCGTGGTGCGGCTGCCGCTCATGCCGGAGCTCCCCGCCGGCCGTCCGGCGCGCGTGCTGCCGGCGATGGACGGCGCGGCGACGCCGGGCGCGCGGCTGGACGGTGTGCGCGTGCTCGTCGTGGACGACAACCGCGAGGCGCTCGATCTCGCCGTCGCCATCCTGGCCGGCGCCGGCGCGCTCGTGCGTGTGGCCACGTCGGCGCCCGAGGCGTTCGAGACGCTGCGCGCGTGGCGCCCCGACGTGCTCGTGTCCGACATCGAGATGCCGGACGAGGATGGCTACGCGCTCATCCGCAAGGTCCGCGCGCTCGACGACGCCGACGGGCGCCGCACGCCGGCCGTGGCCCTCACGGCCTACGGCCGCACGGAGGACCGCGCGGCGTCGCTGACGGCCGGGTACAACATGCACGTGCCCAAGCCGGTCGATCCCGGCGAGTTCACGGCCATCGTCGCGAGCGTGGCGGGCCGCGGACGCGGCTGACACGCGTCGCCGAGGTGTCACGCCAAGCGGACACCGCGCACATCGAGGGGCGTCACGGCTCCGCCGGGACGTCCCGAGCGTTGGGGGTTTGGGGGCCATTTCGTGGCCCCCAATCGATCAGACGACGTTGTCGCGGCGCAGGCGCTCGATCTCCGCGGGGGTGTAGCCGGCTTCGCGGAGGATCTCGTCGGAGTGCTCGCCGAGCGTGGCGGGCTCGCGCTCGATGGAGGGGCCGCCGTGCGCGAGCCGGAAGCCCGCCCCCACCAGCCGCATCGGGCCCCAGCGCGTGTCGATCGTCTGGAGCACGTCGCGGGAGTCGAGCTGCGGATGCTCGACGATCTCGTGGATCTTCCAGACCGTCGAGCACGGCACGTCGGCGGCCGTGAGCCGCGCCTCCCACGACTTCGGCTCGTCGGCGGCCAGCGCGCCCTCGATCACCTCGCGAAGGGCCTCGGCGTTGTCGGTGCGGGCGCGCCAGTCCTTGAAGCGCGGGTCGGCGAGCGCGTCGGCGCGGCCGATCGTGCGCAGGAGCGTCGTGAACTGCTTCTCCGTGAGCACGGCGAGGACGATGTGGCCGCTGCCCGCGCGGAAGCGGCCGGCCGTCGGCTTGCGGCTCACCGAGCCGTTGCCGATCTGCTTCTGCTCGATCCCGGCCACCGTGTACTCGGAGACCGGACCGGGGAGGAAGGCGAGGGCGGCGTCGAGCATGGCCACGTCCACGAACTGGCCGCGGCCGGTGTGCGTGCGCTGGAAGAGCGCGCTCGCGACGGCCAGCGCCGCCGTCATGCCGCCGATCGTGTCGCAGATCGCGAAGCCCGCGCGCATCGGCCCGCCGGCGGGATCGCCCGTGATCGACATGATGCCGGACATCGCCTGGAGCTTGCCGTCGAAGGCGGCCGTCGTCTTCTCCGGGCCCGTGTGGCCGAAGCCCGAGACCGCGCAGTAGATGAGTCGTGGATTGAGCGCGGCGAGCGCCTCGTACCCGAGCCCCAGCCGCTCCATCACGCCGGGCCGGAAGTTTTCCCAGACGATGTCGGTACGCGGGACGAGCCGCTTGACGACCTCGATCGCCTCGGGCGCTCTCAGATTCAGGGTGATGCTGCGCTTGTTGGCGTTCACGGCGAGGAAGGAGGACGCCATCTTGCGGTCCGCCCATTCCTTGCTGATCAGCAGGTGGCGCGACTCGTCGCCCTCGTGCGCCTCGATCTTGATGACGTCGGCGCCGAGGAGGGCGAGCTGGTACGTGCCGTACGGCCCCGCGAGATAGCGGGTGAAGTCGAGGATCCGCACGCCCGCGAACGGCTTGCTCAACTCTTCTGCTTGTCCTTGATGATGGACTTGACGGCGTCGAACTCCTTGCGGCGCTCGGCAATCTGCTCGGGGGTCAGCGTCGCGGGGTTGTCGAAGTCGAGCTTCCAGGCGGGATCCTCACTCCAGCGCAGCGGCGACTGCACGGTGGTGCGCGCGGCGGGCGCCGTCTCCAGCACGCGCAGCGCCAGCTCCAGCGTCAGTGCTTGCGCCTCGGTGTCGAACGGGGGCCCCGCGGAGTTGCCGAGCGGGAAGTCGCTGAACAGGAAGCGCGGCACGCCGGCGTGCTCCACGATGTCCTTGGCGCAGCCCATGATGACGGTGGGGAGGCCGTTGGCCTCGAGGTGCCGGGCGACCAGACTCACGGTCTGGTGGCACACGGGTCAGGTGGGGACGAGCAGCACCGCGTCCGCGCCGTCCTCGCGGCAGCGCCGGAGCAGCTCCGGCGCGTCGGTCTCCACGGTGATGCGGATGCTCCGGTTGGTCGGCGCGCCGTGGAAGCGCGGCGTCAGCCCCGCGACCCGGCCGCGCTTCACCGCCGCGTGCAGCTGCGCCAGGGGCAGCCACGTGTTCGGATCCTTGGCGTGGGTGTGCTTCCTATCGTAGCCGACGTGGGAGATGCGCAGGTCGGGGATCGTGTCGCTGGGCTCCGAGTAGACCTTGTAGAACTTCGCGGCGGCGTTGTATTTCGCGCCGGGTCCCTGGTCGCCGAGGCCGGGCTGATAAGGCGCCGCGGTGGTGATCAGGGCGAGTCGCGCCTCGGCCAGCGGCTTGCCGAGCGGCGCGAAGGGAACATCCGCGAAGTGCGCCCAGCGATAGGCGGGGAACCCGAGCGCCAGGTAATAGTCCCGCGTGCGCTGCATGTAGGGGATCGGCACGTCGTGCTCGGCGCCAGCGCCCGGAGACATGCCGGCATCGTACACCAGCCCGGCGCGATTGACCCTCCGCTCGCGGCACGCTACGCTCCGCCCCGCATGCCCCAGTCCGCGACGCGCTTCACGCTGTTGACGGCCGCCCGCCTCCTCGACGGCAACGGCGCCGCGCCCGTGGAGCGCGCGGCGGTGCTCATCGACGGCGACCGCGTGGTCGGGCTCGGGCGCGCCGACGACGTCCACGCCCCCGCGGGGGCGGCCGTCGACCGCCGGGACTACGGCGCGGCGACGATCCTGCCCGGCCTCGTCGACGCCCACACGCACCTCGTCGCGCCGGGCGACGGCACGCTCGGCGACGACATCGCCAAGGAAGACGACGACATCCTGCTCCTGCAGGCGGCGCAGAACGCGCGCGTGCTGCTCCACTCGGGAGTGACGACGCTCCGCGAGAACGGCGCCAAGGGCAAGGTGGCGTTCTCCCTGCGCGAGGGCATCCGCCGCAGGCTCGCCCCCGGGCCGCGCATGGTCATCTGCGGACGGCCCATCGCGATCACGGGCGGCCACATGGGCTACTTCGGCTCCGAGGCCGACGGCGAGGCGGCGGTCCGCGCCGAGGTGCGCACGCTGCTCAAGGAGGGCGCCGACTACATCAAGATCGTGGCGAGCGGCGGCTCCACGCGCACCTCCGACCCGAACCGCGCGTCGTATACCGTGGCCGAGCTCGCGGCCATGACCGACGAGGCGCGCCGCCACGGCAAGCTCACGGCCGCGCACTGCACCTCCGCGCAGTCCGTCCAGAACTGCCTCGACGCCGACGTCGACATGATCATCCACTGCATCTTCAACGAGCCCGACGGCACGTACCGCTATCGCCCGGACCTCGTCGAGCGGCTCGCGAAGGCCCGCGCGTGGGTGAACCCGACGCTGTACGTGCAGCGGGCGGGGATCGAGCGGCAGTACCAGGCGCGCGAGCGCGACGGCACGCTGACGCCGCACCTCGTCGCGCATCTCGACGAGGCCCGGCGCGCGCTCGACGTGAAGATCGACGCCGTGCGCCGCATGACCGAGGCGGGCGTGCGGATGACGGCGGGCTCGGATTCGCCGTGGGGCTGGTACGCGCCCGGCGAGTTCGTGCACGAGATCCACATGCTCGCCGAGGCGGGCCTCACGTACGCGGACGCCATCGTGGCCGGCACCGCGGGCGCCGCGGACTCCATCGGCGTCGGGGCCGCCGCCGGGCGGCTGGCGCCGGGCCGGCAGGCCGACCTCCTGGTGGTGCGCGGCGATCCCACACGGGAGATCACCGCGCTGTGGGACGTGCTGGACGTCTACCAGGCGGGCCGGCGGGTCGCGCGCGACGTCGCGTAACCGGCCAGGGAGGAAGCGATGAGATTCGTCGCCGCCGCGACCATCTTCGCCGTCCGGGACGTCCCCAAGAGCGTCGCGCACTACCGCGACGTCCTCGGCTTCCACGTGGAGTTCACGTACGGCGAGCCCGCGGCCTACGCCGGCCTCGAGCGCGACGCGGCGCTCATCCACCTGCAGGCCGCCACCGAGGGCACGCGCCAGCCGGGCCAGGGCGCGGTCTACGTCTTCGTCGACGCCGACGTCGACGCCTTCTACGAGGAGCTGAAGTCGCGGGGCGCGCGCACGCTGAAGGCGCCGCAGACCTACGACTATGGCATGCGCGACTTCGACATCCAGGACCTCGACGGCAACCACCTCACGTTCGGGATGGAGTCGAAGACCTGAGGGACTAGCGCGGGTCGTGGAGGTGACAGGC
This sequence comes from Candidatus Methylomirabilota bacterium, assembly GCA_036002345.1. Classification (GTDB taxonomy): domain Bacteria; phylum Methylomirabilota; class Methylomirabilia; order Rokubacteriales; family CSP1-6; genus AR12. Next base: position 10,428 of record DASYTM010000003.1, read on the forward strand.
GGCGTCGTGGCCGGCGCCGACCTTCCGGAGCAGCGGCCGCTCCACGCGGCAGCGGTCGAACGCGAACGGGCAGCGCGGGTGGAAGCGGCAGCCGCTCGGGACCGCGAGCGGGCTCGCGACCTCGCCCTTGGGCACGATGCGCTCGCGGCGCAGGCTCGGGTCCGCGACGGGCGCCGCGGACAGGAGCACCTGTGTGTACGGATGCTTCGGCGCGCGATGGATCGCGTCGCGCGGCCCGATCTCCACGATCTCCCCGAGGTACATCACGGCCACGCGATCGGACATGTGCAGCACCACGTGGAGGTCGTGCGAGATGAACAGGTAGGTCAGCCCGAAGCGGCGGCGCAGCTCCATCAGGAGGTTCAGCACCTGCGCCTGCACGGAGACGTCGAGCGCCGAGACGGGCTCGTCCGCCACGATCAAGCTCGGCCGCAAGGCCAGCGCCGCCGCGATCCCGATGCGCTGGCGCTGGCCGCCGGAGAGCTCGTGCGGGTAGCGCTCGGCGAAGCCCGGATCGAGCCCGACGACCTCCAGCAGCTCGGCGACCTGGCGCCGCCGCTCGGCCGCCTCCGCGCGCGCGTAGATGGCCAGCGGCTCGGCGATGATGTCGCCCACGCGCATCCGCGGATTCAGCGAAGCGTACGGGTCCTGGAAGACGATCTGCATCCGCTGGCGCGTGGCCCACAGGCGCGACGGCGGCAGGGCGACGAGGTCGTGGCCCTCGAAGCGGATCCGGCCCGCCGAGGGCTCGACGAGCCGCAGGAGCAGGCGGCCCGTCGTCGTCTTGCCGCAGCCGGACTCGCCCACGAGCCCCAGCACCTCGCCGCGCTCGATGGTGAAGGAGACGCCGTCCACGGCGTGAATGACGCGACGCCGGCCGGAGAGCCACGCGCCGCCGACGGTGAACCGTTTTTCGAGCTGCTCCACCTCGACCAGCGGCGCCGCGCTCACGCCGTCACCGGACACGCCACGAAGTGGCCGGGCGCGCGCTCCACGAGCGGTGGCTCCGCGCGGCGGCACTCGCCGATCGCGTGCGGGCAGCGGGGCGCGAAGCGGCAGCCGCCGCCGACGCCGCGGAGGTCGGGCGGCGTGCCCTCGATGGACGACAGCGGCTGGCCGAAGCGGCTCGGATGCGGCAGGCAGCGCAGCAGGCCGCGCGTATACGGATGCAGCGGTGAGCCGAAGATGGCCGCCACCGGCCCCATCTCCACGATGCGCCCGGCGTAGATCACCGCCACGCGGTGGCAGAGCTCGGCCACGACGCCGAGGTCGTGCGTGATCATCAGGATGGCCATGCCGCGCTCGGCCTGGAGCCGGCGCAACAGGTCGAGGATCTGCGCCTGGATGGTCACGTCGAGCGCCGTCGTCGGCTCGTCCGCGATCAGGAGGCGCGGCCCCGGGGCCAGGGCCAGCGCGATCATGGCGCGCTGGCGCAGCCCGCCCGAGAGCTGGTGCGGATAGTCACGCGCGCGCTCGCGCGGCGAGGGGACCTGCACGCGATCCAGCATCTCGACGGCGCGGTCCCACGCCGCGCGGCGGCGGCCGCCCTCGTGCGCGAGGACGGCGGCGGCGACCTGGTCGCCGATCGTGAAGACGGGGTTGAGCGACGTCATCGGCTCCTGGAACACCATCGCGATGCGCGCGCCGCGCACCCGCCGCATCGCCTCCGCGTCCTTGTCCAGCAGCTCTTCGCCCTCCAGGCGGACGCGGCCGGCCACGATCCGGCCGGGCGGCGGCACGAGCCGCATGATGGAGAGCGAGGTGACGCTCTTGCCGCAGCCGGATTCGCCGACGAGCCCCAGCACCTCGCCGCGCTCGATGGCGAAGGAGACACCGTCCACCGCGCGCACCACGCCCGCGCTCGTGGCGAAGTGCGTCCGGAGGTCCTCGACGGAGAGGAGCGGCACTCAGACCTTCAGCCGCGGGTCGAGCGTGTCGCGCAGCCAGTCGCCGAGCAGGTTGACGGCGAGCACGGTGAGCATGATGGCGAGCCCGGGGAGGGTGGCCAGCCACCACGCCGTCGCGACGTAGTTGCGCCCGTCGGAGAGCATCCAGCCCCACGTGGGCGTGGGCGGCTGGACGCCGAGCCCCAGGAACGACAGCGCCGACTCGTAGATGATCATGAACGCCAGCTCCAGCGTGGCCACCACGATGATCGGGGTCAGCGCGTTGGGCAGCACGTGACGGAGCAGGAGCCGCAGAGGCCGGTTGCCGCGGGCGCGCGCGCCGGCCACGAACTCGCGTTCGCGGATGGACAGCACGTCGGCGCGGACGATCCGCGCGAACTGGACCCAGCGCGTGGCGCCCATGACGAGGATCACGTTCACGAGGCTCGGCCCCAGCGCGAAGACCACGCCCATGGCGAGCAGGATGTAGGGGATGGCGAGGAAGACGTCCACGACGCGCATGATGAAGGCGTCCGCGCGGCCGCCGAAGAAGCCGGCGAGGAGGCCGAGCGTGACGCCGATCAGCGCCGACAGCGTCACCGCGACGAGGCCCACGCCGAGCGAGATGCGGCCGCCGTGCAGGATGCGGCTCAGGATGTCGCGTCCGAGGTGATCGGTCCCGAGCGGGTGCTCGCGGAGGCCGCGCTCCTGCCACATCGGCGGCCGCAGCCGCTTCATCAGCATCTGGCGCGCCGGATCCCACGGCGCGAGCTGCGGCGCCAGCACCGCGGAGCCGCCCATGACGAGGAGCACCGTGAATCCGAAGACGGCGCGAAAGCTGAGGCGCCGGCGCGGTCGCGTCACCACGGGCGCGCGAACGTCAGCGACCATGCTCATTTCGCGCTCCGCACGTACACGATGCGCGGATCGAGGTACGTGTAGACGAGGTCGATGACGAGGTTGATGACGACGAAGGTCGTGGCCAGCACGGCCACGATGGCCTGCACGAGCGGATAGTCGCGGCTGAAGATGGCGTCCACGGCGAGCCGGCCCACGCCGGGCCAGGCGAAGATCGTCTCGGTGATGACGGCGCCGCCCAGCAGGATGCCGAACTCCAGGCCGATGATCGTGACGAGCGGGATCGCGGCGTTCTTGAGCGCGTACTTGTAGGTCACGACGAACGTCCGAATCCCGGCGGCGCGCGCGGTGCGCACGTAGTCCTGCGCCAGCACCTCCAGCATGCCCGAGCGGGCCATCCGCGCGATGCGCGCCATGGAAAACGCGCCGAGCGCCGTGGCGGGCAGCACCAGCGAGGTCCAGCCGTCGCGCCCGGCCGCCGGAAACCAGCCGAGCCCGACGGCGAACACCATGATGAGGAGCAGCCCGAGCCAGTAGACGGGCATCGCCTGGCCGAGGAGGACGCCCACCGAGCAGACGGCGTCGATCAGCGAGTTGCGTTTCAGGGCGGCCAGGATGCCGGCGGGCACCGCGACCACGAGGGCGAGCGTCAGGCCGGCCGCCGTGAGCTGCAGCGTGGCGGGCAGCGTCTGGAAGATCAGGGTGAGGGCGGGGAGCTGGTGCTTGAAGGACAGCCCGAAGTCGCCGCGGACGGCGCGGCTGACGAACCGGAGGTACTGCACGTAGAGCGGGTCGTCGAGCCCGAGCAGCGTGCGCATCTGGCGCACGTCTTCCTCGCGCGCCTCGAGCGGCAGGAGCAGGCGCGTGGGATCGCCGGTGAGGTGGACGAGCCCGAAGACGATCACCGACACGCCCAGCAGCACGCCCACGCTCTGCAACAGTCGCCGCGCCACATACCCCACCATTGTCAGGCGACCGAGGCGCGCCACGGCTTTGCCGGGGCGCGACGAGCGCTGGGGGGTGTGGGGGGCCATTTCGGGGCCCCCCACATGCTAGAAGCTGATCTCGGTCAGCCGGATCGACTCGTCGCCGCGCGGGGTCCACTTCAGGCGCGTGTTGACGCCGTAGATGTCCATCTGCTGATAGCCGAAGATGTACGGCGCCTCGTCCCGGATCACCTTCAGGAGCTGGCTGTAGAGCTGCTTGCGCTTGTCGGGATTCATCTCCGAGCGAGCCGTCTCCATGAGCTTGTCGACCTCGGGGTTGCTGTACTGCGACACGGGCTCGCCCGTGCGGAGGTTGGGCGTCACCCAGTGGTCGGGCTCCAGGCTCGGCAGGCACCAGCCGGACATGAACATGTCCTCGGTCTTGTGGTCGAGGATGGTGCGCACGTACGCGCCCCACTCGCCGATGACCTTGACGTTGGTCTTGATGCCGTTCTCGGTGAGCTGACCGGCCACCGCCTGCGCGATGTCCTTGTCCATGGCCCAGCGCCCGTTGGGCGCTTGCAGGGTCAGGGTGAGGTTCGTCTGCCCGGCCGCGGCCAGCAGCTCCTTGGCCTTCTTCGGGTCGTAGCTGTAGAAGGGGATGCTCGGGTCGTGGCCCCAGACGTTGGGCGGCATCCAGGAGTTCAAGCGCTTGCCGTTGCCGAGCAGCACGGCGTCGAGGATGGCCTGCATGTCGACGGCGTGGTTGAGAGCCTGGCGCACCCGCTTGTCGGCGAGCGGCCCGCCCTTGATCTGCGCGATGGCGAACGAGATGATCCGGCAGCTCGGCGTCTTCTCGATCCGGACGTTGCGCTGCGTCTGGAGCATCTTCATCTGGTCGGGCGGCACGTTCACGATCAGATCGGCCTGGCCCGTCTGCAGCGCCGCGATCCGCGCGCCCAGCTC
>DASYTM010000004.1:0-20629 GCA_036002345.1 Candidatus Methylomirabilota bacterium
CGTCGAGCGCGTGCGCGCCGAGCAGGCGGCGCTGGTGGCGGGCGCCGCCGTCCCCGACGCCCGGCCGGCGGCCGCGCCCTCCGCGGCCGGGGCGGCCCCGAGCCTCGTGCGCGCGCAGCGCGTGGACCCGCCCGCGCCGCCCGATCTCGAGGCGCACGTCCTCCGCAACGTGCCGCTCGCTCAGATCTACCCGTACCTGAACCTCCAGATGCTCTACGGCAAGCACCTGGGCCTGCGCGGGCTCGTCTCCCGGCTGCTCGAGGAGGGCGACCCGAAGGCGCGCGAGCTCGCGGAGGTCGTCGAGGCCCTCGAGGCCGAGGCCGCGCGCGAGGGGTTCCTGCGCGCCGACGGCGTCTATCGCTGGTTCCGCGCGCGGGCGGAGGGCCAGACGCTGCGGCTCGTGGCGCCGGACGGCGCGGAGACCGCGCGCTTCACGTTCCCGCGGCAGCGCGACGGCGAGCGCCTGTGCCTGGCCGACTACGTCCGTGACGACGCCGACGACTACGTGGCGCTCTTCGCCGTGACGTGCGGGCACGGCGTCCGCGAGCGGGCGCAGGCGTGGAAGGAGCAGGGCGCGTATCTGCGATCCCACGCGCTCCAGGCCCTCGCCATCGAGTCCGCCGAGGCCTTCGCGGAGATGCTGCACGCGCGGCTGCGCACGCTCTGGGGGTTCCCGGATCCGCCCGACGTGACCATCGCCGACCGCCTCAAGGGGCGGTACCGTGGGATCCGCGTCTCCTTCGGCTATCCCGCCTGTCCCGACCTCGCGGACCAGGCCACGCTCTGGCGCCTGCTGCGGCCCGATACGGAGATCGGCGTGGCGCTGACCGAGGGCTTCATGATGGACCCGGAGGCCTCGGTCTCCGCGCTCGTGTTCCACCATCCCGCCGCGAAGTACTTCAAGGCCGACTGATGGCCTCGGCGGCCCGTACCAGCCGCTGGCGGACGCTCGCGCTCGCGCTCGGCGTGGTGGCCGTGGTCGGCGCGCTCTACTACGCGGCGCCGGGCTTCCTCCAGATCCTCGAGTACAAGCTCTACGACCAGCACTTCCTGCTCCGCGGCGCGCGGGTGCCGCAGCCCCAGATCTCCATCGTGGTCATCGACGAGGACAGCCTCAAGGTGCACGGGCGCTGGCCGTGGTCGCGCACGGTGCTGGCCGACCTCGTGCAGCGCCTGACCGCGGCCGGTGCCGCGGTGATCGCCTTCGACGTGCTGCTCGTCGAGCCGGAGACGAGCGGCGAGCAGCGCATGGCCGCGAAGCTCCGCGAGCGGCTCGGCCGCCGCGACGCCGCCGTCGACGCCGAGCTCACGCGGATCGCGCGCGACGCGGATCCCGACGCGCGGCTGGCCGAGGCGATGCGTGCGAGTGAGCGCGTGGTCTTGCCGATCAGCTTCTTCCTCAGCGCGATCCCCAGTGATCGTGCGCCCGAGCGTAAGGGCTCGCCGAAGAAGTCGGCGATCGGCGCGTTCAAGAACTATCCGGAGCGCGGCATCTATCCCGCCCTCCACGCCGAGCCCGACAGGGCTGACTTCCCGATCCCGCCGCTGCTGGAAGCCTCCGCGGCGCTCGGTCACGTCAACATGATCCCCGACCTCGACGGCACCACCCGCTACGACGCGCTGGCCATCGAGCACAACGGGTACTACTACCCGAGCCTGGCGCTGTCCGCGGTGCGGCTGGCGGCGGGCATCGACCCGTTCGCGGTGAAGATCGAGTTCGGGCGCGCGCTGTGGCTCGGGGACGTTGGGATTCCTGTGGACGCGCGACTGAGGACGCTGGTCGACTACGCGGGCCCGCCGAAGACGTACCCGCACGTCCGCGCCATGGACGTTCTCGCGGGCCGCGCCAAAGAGCAGCTCAAGGACAAGATCGTCTTCGTGGGCGCCACGGCCGAGGCCACCTACGATCTGCGGATCACGCCGTTCTCACCCGTCTACCCCGGCGTCGAGAAGCACGCCAACATGGCCGGCAATCTCCTCGAGGGCCGGTTCATCGTGCGCCCCGTCTGGGTCGAGCTCATGGAGGCGGCCGGGATCCTGGCGCTGCCGCTGCTGCTCGCCCTCGTCCTGCCCGCGCTACGTCCCGCGTGGTCGGCGGCGCTGACGCTCGGCATCTGGGTCGCTCTCTTCGCCGCGGCGCACGTCGCCTTCCGCTACGGCATGTGGGCACCGCTGGTCTACCCGTCGCTGGCGCTGGTGGTCGCGTTCGTGGCCATCACCATCTACCGGATCCTCACCGAGGAGCTGCAGCGGCTGTGGACCAAGCGCGCCTTCCAGCAGTACGTGAGCCCCGAGGTCGTCGAGCGGATCATGCAGGATCCCGACGCGCTCCAGTTCGGCGGCGAGCTGCGCACGCTCACCGTGCTCTTCTCCGACATCCGCGACTTCACGACCTTCACCGAGAAGAACGACCCCCAGCTCGTCGTGCAGATGCTGCGCGAGTACCTCACCCACATGACCGAGATCGTCATCCGGGAGGGCGGCACGCTCGACAAGTACATCGGCGACGCGGTGATGGCGGAGTTCGGCGCGCCCATCGCGCATCCGGACCACGCCCTGCGCGGCTGCCGCGCGGCGCTGGCCATGACCGCCGAGGTCGCGCGCCTCACCGAGAAGTGGAAGGCCGAGGGCAAGGAGCCGTTCCGCATCGGCCTCGGCGTCAACACCGGCGCCATGGTCGTGGGCAACCTCGGCTCCGAGCAGCTCTTCGACTACACGGTCATCGGCGACGAGGTAAATCTAGGGGCGCGGCTGGAGTCGCTGAACAAGGAGTACGAGACCACCACGCACATCATCATCAGCGAGGGCACGTACGAGGCGGTGAAGGACGCCGTCGAGGCGCGGCCGCTGGGCGAGGTGAAGGTGAAGGGCAAGACCCGCCCGGTGGTGGTCTATGAGCTCTGCGGGCTCAAGACCACCCCGGGCGGGGCCACGTCAGCTTAGGGACAGGTCGTACTGGACGACGGCGTGCAGGGCGGTGCCGAGCTGTTCGACAGGGTGTCCTGACCCACGGTGGAGATGGTCGTGCCCGTCGTACCCGTCGTGTCGGTGGTCGTGGCCGTCGGCGCCACCACCACCGCGCCGGTCGCCGTCTGCACGATCGTGATGTCCTGGCTCGACTCGATGATCGTCACCTGGAAGCCGGTGAGGTCCGGCAGGTTCGCCGTCGTGACGTTGGTCGACGTCGTGATCTGGGCCTGGGCCCCAGGCGTCAGGGTCGAGATCAGCTGCGGCGTCGACGGGGTGCCCGTCCCGGTCAGACGCGAGAACTGGCCACCCGTCAGGATGACCTGCTGACCCGAGCGGCTCACGAACGTGACCCGCGACGCGGAGGGCAGCTGGCCCGGCGACGGCAGCACGAATACGAGAGTCTCGCCCGACCGCGAGTCGTGGGCGACGACGGTGATGGTGCCCCTCACGGCGGCGACGCCGGACGGCGTCGAGATCGTGAAGTTGGACTGGCGCTGCCGCGCGAGCTGCACGTCGGCCTTCGACACCTGCGCGCGCACCTTGCCCGCCACCAGGTAGAACGACGCGTTGCGGTCGCGGGTCTGCGGATCGTACTGGAGCTTGGTGACCGCGAAGCGCGTGTTCTCCGCGACGAGGATCGTGCTGCCGTCCGGCAGGTTCAGGTCCGCCGAGCTGCCGGCCAGGGCGCGGATCTGATCGCCCTCGACGAGCCGGCCGCCGACGGCGGCGGGCGTCCAGTTCTGGGTCCCCTTGGCGAGCACCGACACCTGGCCCGTCGCGCGCGCGATTTCGGCGCTCGCGGCCGGAAGCTGCGCCTCGGCCTGACCCCACGCCAGCAGCAGGAGAAGTCCGACGAGTCCGAATGTGACGCTCCGGGCTGTCGCCTTCGACATGTTGTGCCCTCGCCTTCGATTAGAGATGCCGCGAACGCTCGCGGGCCGAGAAACGCCCCAAATTTAGCACAGCCGATCCCGGCCGGGACAGCATCCTTTAAACCCTCGAAATTCCGCGCAGGAGGGGCCGCAGGGCGCGCACCTCGGCCTCCAGCCGGTGCAGGCGCCGGCCCACCTCCCGGCCCCGTGCGGTGGGCGTGGCGAGGTAGCCGCGCTCGGCCCAGTCGATGAACGCCTCGGCGATGGTGTCGGCGTCCCACCCCCGCCCGCGCCCCGGGTGATACCAGCGATAGACCCAGTTCGACATCCCGAGCAGCGCCAGCACGAGCAGGCGCGGCTCGCCCGCGCGCACGTCCCCCGCGCGCATCGCGCGCTCGACGATCACGCGCACCGTCCGGTCGTAGCGCGCCTTGCGGCTGACGATGAGCCGCTGCAGGCGCGACGGCAGGTTGGCCTCCTCGCTGAAGAACACGGTGAGGAACGCGCGCTCGGCGACCACGAGCCGCACGTGGTGCCGGATGACCTCGCGCAATTGCTCGGCGGGCGTCAGCCGGCTCGCGCGGATCGCGGTGAGGCCCACCTCCGCCAGCGTCATCGTCCGGTGGAAGATCGCGGCGAGCAGATCCTCCTTCGAGCGGAAGTGCCCGTACACGGTCGCCTTCGACATGCCCAGACGCCGCGCGAGATCGTCGAGGGTGGCGGCCCGGTAGCCGCGCGCGCGGAACAGCTCGGCGGCGGTGGTGAGGATCTCGGCGCGCACGAGCGCCCGGCGCGAGGTTCGCGCGCCCACGGCGCTCAGTGGTGACAGGTCACGCAGTCGAGCGGGGCGCGGGTGGCCCGGGCCGCGTTCTCCCGGCGATGGCACTCGACGCACCAGCCCATCGTGAGCGGCCGCTGCGGCGGCGAGAGCCCGACCAGCCGCGTGAGGTCGTCCATGAGGGCGGGGCCCGCGTCGGCGCCGACGACGGGCATCCGCTCGATGGGCCCGTGACACTCCTGGCACTTCACCTGCGCCGCCACGTGCGCCTTGTGCGGGAAGTACGAGAACTCCGGCACCTTGAACACGCGCACCCAGGGGATGGGCTCGCCGCGCTGGGCATACGCGTGGATCTTGCCGATCTCGGGGTTGTCCTGCGCGCCGATGATCTTGTGGCAGCCCATGCAGCGCTCGATCGAGGGCAGCCCTGCGTACTCCGAGCGGCGCGCGTCGGCGTGGCAGTACTGGCAGGGGATCTGGAACGAGCCGGCGTGCACGACGTGGTTGAAGAAGATCGGCTGGCGGGGCGCGTGCGGCGGCCGCACCAGCGTGGCGGCACCGCCCGCGTACCCCGGGCGCGCGAGCGTCCGCACGAAGGCCACGAGCGAGCGCCGCTGTCCGACGCTGAGCGTGCGATCGAACGGGGGCATGGTGGGCGCCAGGCCCTGGGCGGGGCCGCCGTGCGCGATGACGCTCTCGAGGAACTCGTCGGGCAGCCCGTTCATCAGCCGGCCGTCGGCCAGGTCGGAGGGCCGGGTGGCGAAGCCGGCCGCGGAGGCGCCGTCGCCCCGGCCGCTCTCGCCGTGGCACGTCGCGCAGTGGGTGGCGAAGAGGGCGCGGCCGGCCTGGATCTCGCGGTCAGGAGCGGAGGCGGCGCGCGACGACGAGGTGAGCAGGGCGGCGGCGAGCCCCAGCGCCGCGCCGCCGGCGGCCCAACTCCGCCACCTCACGCCGAAGGTCCTCCGGGTCCTCTATTCGCGGCAGAGACGACTGCGGCGCTGCAGGTACGCGTGGCGGACGGCGCTGTACATGTCGATCACGCTCTCCTCGAAGCCCTGGAAGAGATCCAGGTTGAGCGAGCGCTCGTTGACGATGTCGCCGATCTTCATGCCCAGGCGGTCCCAGAAGAAGGGCAGGAAGTAGGAGAGCGGATCCAGCGCGCTGTCCACCGCCTTGCCGACGCCGTCGCGTACCGTCAACGGCTCCAGCAAGGGCATGATCACGTACGGCCCGGCGCCGCTGCCCCAGACGCAGAGCGTCTGGCCGAAGTCTTCGCGGCTCTTGAGGATGCCGAAGACGTCCTTGGCGGGGTCGAAGAGACCGCCCACCCCGGCCGTGCTGTTGATCAGGAACCGGGACAGCTCGCGGCCGGCGCCCATCACCTTGCCCTGCAGCAGGCTGTTCACGAGGCGCGGCACGAAGGAGATGTTGTCGAACCCGTTCGAGATCATGATCTGGATCTCGTCGGGCGTGATGAAGTTGTACCCGCGCGCGACCGGCTTGAGGACGTACTGGTCGAGGCGGCGGTTGACCTCGAACATCCGCTCGTTCCACCGCTCCCACGGGTCGTACTCCTCGGCGTCCACGTCGCCCTCGCGCGCCTGCGCCATCCCCTCGTCGATGGGCGACGTCTCGGCGGCGGGCGGCGTCTGCGGCGCCGCGTCGGTGGCCGGCCGGTCGGTGGCCGGCGCGGCGGCGACGACGACCGTGTCGCTGGCGGAAGCGACGCCCATCGGGGCGGCGGCGATGCCGGTGTCCGCGGGGAGCGCGGCCTCGACGGCGCGGGGCGGGCCCGCCTCGGCGCGCGGCGGCGCGGCCGTGAGCCCGGAATCGGCACGAGTCGCGCCCGAAAAGGTGCTGCATGCCGTCAGCGCGAGTGCCAGCACGCCGAACCCAGCCACGGTGACGACCCGATCAAAAGGCGAGCGAGCCAAAGCCATTCCTCCCCGGACGGATTGACCTCGGAAACCTAGCCGCCACAATATAGCGAAAGTCCCGGTGACTTGCGATAGGCATTTCGGGCGATGGCCGGGCCCCCCTTCCCGCATTGTCACGCCCGGGTGGACGGCGTATGGTGGGAGGCGTTGTCAGCCCCAGGTAAGGAGATGCCCAAGCCTTGAGTCGAGGCCGTGCGCGCGAGTTCTGGTGCTCCGTGGTGTCCGAGGCCGTGATGATCCGCCTGAAGCGGCCCGGCGGGTTCGGACGCGTCCAGGGCTACTTCGTGCAGTGCAATCAGACCGAGTGCCAGTACGTCGAGGAAAACAAGCCGCCCTGCCCGTTGCACGCCGGTCTCTTCGCCGACGAGATCAAGGCCGCCGAGGAAGCCCGCGGCGCTCGCCGGGAAGAGTTCGAAGGCTGACGGGGCGGGGGCCGTCGCCCCCGCCCTGCGCTCCATTCATTGGCTCGCCTCGGACGGCGGGGCCCCAGCCCCGCGACGTCCTGCGGCTCGCACAACCGTTACTTCTTGGTCGCGCCGTAGATCGCGCCCGCGGCGGCGCCGACACCCGTTCCGATGAGCGCGCCCTTGCCGGCGCCGTAGCCCGTGCCCGCGCCGATCGCGGCCCCCGCGCCGGCGCCCAGGCCCGCCCCCGCCACCGTGCTGCACGCCGCCAGCGTCGTCGCGAGCAGGCCGAGCCCGGCGATCGCGGAGATCATTCGCTTTGTCATTGTTGCGATCCTCCTCCGAGGTGCTGCGTGAATCGTCACCCGGTAGGACGATCGCAGGCCCAGGGCCATTCGGCTACGCGCGGGAGAACGCGGGCGGCTCGGGGCTGGTGAAACGGCGCGGGCGGCCGCGCGCGTCGGCGAACGCGAGCAGCGAGGCGTGCAGGCATACGCGATGAACGGGATCGGTGGCCGCGCCGAAGGCGCGGTCGCCGACGATGGGATGGCCGAGCGCCGCGAGGTGCGCGCGGATCTGGCCGCGCCGGCCCGTCCCCAGGGAGAGCTCGAGCAGCGTCGAGCGCGCGCGCCGCTCGCGCACGCGGTACACGGTGATCGCCTCGCGGCCGCGGCCGCCGCGCACCGTTCGCACGCGGAGCGTCGCCGGATCCTCGGCGACGCGGTCGCGCAGCGTGCCGGCGTCGTCGCGCACGCGGCCCTCGACCAGGGCCACGTAGCCGCGCTCCACCGTCCGTGCCGCGAACTGCGCCTGAAGCGCGCGCTTCACGGCGGCCGACTTCGCGAACACGAGGAGGCCCGAGGTCTCGCGGTCCAGGCGGTGCACGATGAAGAGACGCGCCCGCGGGTGCAGGTAATCGAAGAGCAGGCGATAGGCGGTGCGGCCGCGCTCCCGCTCGGTGGCGATGGTCAGGAGCCCGGGGGGCTTCTCCACCACGAGGAGATCCTCGTCCTCGTGCACGAGGCGGAGCGCGGACGGGAACACCGGCGCGGCGGCGCCGAGAGTGACGCGGGCGCCGGCCGCGACCTCGACGTCGGCGCGCCGGACCACGGCCCCATCGACGCGGACGCGTCCGGCCGCGAGCCAGCCGCGGATCGCCGTGCGCGAGGCCTCGGGAAACAGCGCCTGCAGACGCTCGAGGAGACGGCTCAGCGGGCGGGACGCGGGCCGAGCACGATGGTGACCGGCGTCGCGAGGTACGTCGTGGCCACGCGCTGCACGTCGGCGACGGTCACGGCCTCCACGGCACGGCGGTAGCGCTCGGGATAGTCGAGGCCCACGCGCTCGACCTCGTAGAAGGCGAGGTACCAGGCCAGCCGCTCGCTCGTGCGCCGGTCCATCGCGTAGCGGCCGAGCAGGTAGCTCTTGGCGCGCTCGAGCTCCGCGGCCGGCACGGGCTCGCGCTGGATGCGGGCGATCTCCGCGCGCAGCCCCTGCTCCGCCTGCGCCGCCGTCTCGGGCGTGGTGCCGAGGTAGAGCACGAGCGCCCCCACGTCTTTCACGGGCTCGTAGAACGACGTCGCCGTGTACGCGAGCGCGCGCTTGTCGCGGAGCTCCACGAAGAGCCGGCCGGCCATGCCGCCGCCGAGCACGCTCGACAGCACCTTCACGGCCGCGTGATCGGGATGATCGAGCGGTGGCGCCAGTCCGCCCACGAGGATCTGCGTCTGGTTGGCCGGCTGCTCGATGACCTGCCGCCGCGCGCCCGCGACGGGCGCGGGCACGGGCGCGTCCAGCGCCGCCGTGCTCGCGGCGGGCATGCCGCCGAAGAGCCGCTCCGCCTCGGCGAGGACCTCCTCGGCGCGCACCTGGCCGCTCACGGCGAGCACCAGGCGGTCGGGATGGTAGAAGTCGCGGTAGCGCGCCACCACCGCGGCGTGGTTCACACGCGCGAGCGAGACGGGCGTGCCGAGGCCGGGGATGCCGTACGGGTGGCGCCCGTAGAGCAGCGCGAAGAACTCGTCGAAGGCGCGCGACGGCGCGTTGTCCCGGCGGCGCTGCACGCGCGACAGGACGAAGTCGCGCTCGCGGTCGACCTCCTCCGGCGCCAGCTTCGGCTGGAGCGCCAGCTCGGCGGTGAGGCCGAGCAATTCACGCCAGAAGCGGGCCAGCGCCGAGGCCCGGATCTCCGAGTAATCGCCCTCGCCCGAGGCGCTGATCTTGCCGCCGAGCGCGGCGATGGCCTCCGCCAGCTCCGAGCCGCTGCGCTTGGTCGTCCCCTTCACCATGACCGCGTGCACGAAGTTGGAGAGGCCGGCCGTCTCCGGCGTCTCCCAGCGCGTGCCCATGCGCACGAGCAGCGAGACGGCGACCACGGGCGCGATCGCGCTCTCGCGCACGATCACGGTGAGGCCGTTCGGCAGCCGCGTCTGGCGCACGCCCTCGCGCGACTGCGCGGGCGCCGGCGCGGGCGCGGCCGCCAGGAGGAGCAGCGCCGCGGCGAGCAGGCGTCGCCTCACTTGCCGCCCTCCGGCAGGAAGCGGACGCGGACGTAGTTGTCGTCGCCCAGATAGGTCCGGGCGGCGGCGCGGATCTGCTCGGCGGTGACCTGGCGGAGCCGCCCGAGGTATGCGACCTCGTCCGCGAGTGTCCACGTCGTCTCGGCGGTGCCGTAGTTCTTGGCGAGGCCTTCCGCCGTCTCGATGTCGAAGGCGTACGACGACTCCGCGGTGATGATGGCGCGCTCGCGCTCGGCGGGGGTCACGCCCTCGTCGCGCACGCGCTTGACGACCTCGCGCACGGCGGCCTCGGCGGCGTCGAGATGCTTGGCGTCCAGGCGCGCCGTCACCGAGAACAGGCCGGACCGCTGCCGCGGGACGTAGGAGGACTCGATGGTCTGCACGAGGCCGCGCTGCTCGCGCAGAACCTGGTTGAGCCGGCTCGAGGGCCCGTCGCCGAGGACGTAGGACAAGAGATCGACGGCGTAGATGTCCGTGTTGCCGTAGGCCGCCGCGTGCCAGGCGAGGCCGAGATAGGCCTGCTGCTCGGGGCGCTTCACGTCGACGCCGGACGCGGCGGTGAGGGGCCGCGCGGGCGGGGCGGCGGGCCGCGCGGGCGCCGGCCCGGTGAGCCGGCCCACCGTCTCCTGCGCGACGGCGCGCGCCTGGGCGTGCGTCACCGCGCCGATCACGACGAAGGCCATGTTGCCGGGGACGTAGTGCTTCTTGTAGTAGGCGTTCAGCGTGTCGCGCGTGAGGGCGCCGATCAGCTCGCGCGTGCCCAGGACCGGGCGGCCGTAGGGATGCCCGACGTAGCCGGACTCGGTGAGGCGCCGCGTGAGGAAGCGCTCGGGGTCGTCCTCGGTGAGATTCATCTCCTCGAAGACGACCTTCTTCTCGCTCTCGAGCTCGGCGGGGACGAAGGACGCGTTCACGGCGATGTCGGCGAGGATGTCGGCGGCGGCGCGCATCCCGGCCACGGGCACCACGACGTCGTAGTGCGTGTAGTCGTACGACGTGAACGCGTTGCTGTTGCCGCCCAGGCCCTCGAGCTGCGCGTCGATCGAGCCCGGCGGCCGCGTCGGCGTCCCCTTGAACAGCATGTGCTCGAGGTAGTGCGAGAGCCCGAGCTCGGCGGGCGCCTCGTCGCGTCCGCCCACGCGCACCCAGAGCTGGAGCGCCACCACGTCGCTGGCGCGGTGCTCCTGGGTGATGAGAACGACGCCGTTGGGGAGGACCTCGCGCGTCGGCGACGTGGCGCCGCCCGCGCGCCCCCCGCCGGTGGCGCAGCCCGTGAGCAGGAGGACGAGGAGCAGCAGCGCGGTCGGGTTCATGCGCGAGGAGCCTAGCAGATCGGCGCGCCTCCTGGCCAATCTACGGGCAAAGTCCCAGACGCGGATGCCGAGCAGCACGGCGAGCACGGCCGCGTAGATCCAGGGGTCGGGCCGCACCTTCTTGGCGAGGAAGATGAAGTGCAGGCAGCCCGCGATGGCCGCCGCGTAGACGAGCCGGTGCAGGGCGCGCCAGCGCGCGGCGCCCAGCCGCTTGATCATCCCCGTCGTCGACGTCGCGGCCAGCGGTACGAGCAGGAGGAAGGCGAGCATGCCGACGGTGATGTAGGGACGCTTGATGATATCGGCGCCCATCTCCCTCCAATCGAAGTAATGGTCAAGTACGAACCAAACGCTGAGGTGTAGACAGACGTAAAAGAATGCGAACAGTCCCAGCAGCCGTCGGAAGGTCATCTGCCAGCCCCAGCCGAAGAGGATCCGCAGGGGCGTGAGGGCCAGGCTCGCGAGCAGGAGCCGCAGCGTCGTCTGGCCGAGCTCGTTGGTGACGTACGAGATGGGATTCGCGGTGAGATCGTCCGTCCAGAAGCCGTAGGCGAGCTTCGCGACGGGCACGAGGCAGACCGCCCACACGACGGCCTTGAGCGCGACGCGCAGCCGCTTCGACACGCGCTAGTAGAGCTTCTTCAGATCCATCCCCGTGTAGAGGGAGGCGACCTGGTCCCCGTAGCCGTTGAACATGAGCGTCGCGCGCCGGCGGAACTCGCCGATGCGCCGCTCGGTGGCCTGGCTCCAGCGTGGGTGGTCGACGGTGGGGTTCACGTTCGAGTAGAACCCGTACTCCTGGGGCGCCGCCTTGTTCCACGCCGTCTTCGGCTCCGCGTCGGTGAGGCGGATGCGCACGATCGACTTGGCGCTCTTGAAGCCGTACTTCCACGGGATGACCACGCGCACCGGCGCGCCGTTCTGGTTCGGCAGCACCTTGCCGTACATGCCGACGGTGAGCAGCGTGAGCGGGTGCATCGCCTCGTCGAGACGCAGGCCCTCCGTATAGGGCCAGTCGAGGCCGCCGCCCAGGCCGAAGAGCCCGGGCTTCTGCGCGGGGAACTGCTCGGGGTCCTTCAGCGTGACGAACTCCACGTACTTCGCCTTGGGCGCCGGCTCCGCGCGCTTGAGGAGCACGGAGAGCGGATAGCCGATCCACGGGATCACCATCGACCAGCCCTCGACGCAGCGGAGGGCGTACACGCGCTCCTCGAGCGGCGCCGCCTTGAGCACCTCGTCGATGTCGAGCCGCTGCGGCTTGGCCACGAGCCCGTCCACGACCACCGACCACGGCCGCGGCCGGAGCGTTCCGCCCAGGCGCACCGGGTCGCCCTTGTCGGTGCCGAACTCGTAGAAGTTGTTGTAGGTGGTCGCGCTCTCGTACTTGGTCGGCGCCTCCTGCAGGCGGAACTTCGGATTCGGCGGCGCCGCGAGCGGCCCGGGCTCCGGCGGCGACGCCGCCTCGGCGCCGGCGACGGCGCCCGCGACGACGAAGGCCGCCGCGCCCACCATGAACCTCCGGCGATCGAGATAGATCGGCTCCGGGGTGATGTCCGAGTACTTGAGCCTCATCCGGTGCTCCTCCCTCTCCAGCCTCTCACGAGGCAGCGAATCTGTAACCCTGCCCGTGCACGGTCTGGATCCAGACCGGCCGGTCGGGGTCGCGCTCGAACTTGCGGCGCAGCCGGAGGACGTGCGTGTCCACCGTGCGCGTGGTCGGAAACCGCTCATAGCCCCACACTTCGTCCAGCAGCCGGTCGCGCGTGACGATCTCGCCGCGGTGCTCGACGAGGTAGACGAGCAGGTCGAACTCCTTGCGGGTGAGCCGCACCTCCGCGCCCGCCTTGACGACGCGGCGGGCGCGCGGCTGGATGCGCACGTCGCCGAAATCGAAGGCCTCGAACTTCTGGCGCGGCCCCGGCCGGCGCAGCACCGCCCGCACGCGGGCGAGCAGCTCGCGCAGCGAGAACGGCTTGGTCACGTAGTCGTCGGCGCCGAGCTCGAGCCCGCGCACGCGGTCGGCCTCCTCGCCGCGCGCCGTCAGCATGATCACGGGGACGTCCACGCCGCGCCGGCGCAGCTCGCGGCACACGTCGGAGCCGGAGAGCTTCGGCATCATGAGGTCGAGCAGGATCAGGTCCGGCGCCTCGCTGCACGCCCGCCGCAGGCCCTCCTCGCCGTCGTAGGCCGCGCTCGTGTCGTAGCCCTCGAAGCGCAGGTTGTCCTCGAGTCCGCGCACGATCTCGGGCTCGTCGTCGACGATGAGGATCCTAGGCACGCGCGGCCTCCAGGGGCAGGCGCAGGGCGAAGCGGCTGCCCTCGCCCGGCGCGCTCTCCACCGTGACGCGGCCCCCGTGGGCCTCCGCGACGTGACGGACGAGGGAGAGGCCGACACCGCTGCCGCGCCGTCCCTGCGTCTCGCTGGCGCCGACGCGGTAGAACTTGTCGAAGATCCGCGCGTGCTCGGCGGCGGGGATGCCGACGCCGTGGTCGGCGACGCTCAGCACGAGCTCGCCGTCCTGGACGCGCGCGTCCACGGCGAGCACGCGGTCGTCGGCCGAGTACTTGATCGCGTTGTCCACGAGATTGGCCAGGGCCTGGCCGACCGCGTCGGCGTCCATCGGCACCTCGGGCAGGTCCGGCGCCACCGTGATCTCCACCTTGAACCCCTGCTGGGCCAGCGGGTAGGCGAAGGCGTCCAGCGTCTCGCGTACGAGCGGCTCCACCGGCGTGGGGACGACGTCGTAGCGCCGGCGGCCGCCCTCGATGCGCGAGAAGTCGAGCACGTTGTCGATGAGCCGCGTCAGCCGCTCGGCCTCGCGCGTGATCACGCGGTAGTACTCGCGCCGGCGCGCCTCGTCGGGCAGGCGCCCCATCTCGAGGGTCTCGCCGAACATGCGGATGACCGAGAGCGGCGTCTTGAGGTCGTGCGAGACGTTGGCGACGAAGTCCGACTTCAGCCGCGCCATCTCCGTCTCCCGCCGCATGAGCCGCCAGGTCACCACGAGGCCGGCCACGATGACGACGAGGAGGGCCACGAAGGCGATCATGAACAGCCGGACCTGCCGGCGGACGGCCGCCCGCGGCGCGTCGTCGGCGGGCTGGTAGACGGCCATCCGCCAGCTCGGCAGCGCGTCGCGGAACGCCACCGAGACGAGCGGCTCGGCGCCCTCCAGGGGCGCCTGCGCCCACACCGTGCGACCGCGCGCGTCCAGGACCACGAGCAGCGAGGTGGCCGGCGACGCGGCGAGCGAGCCCGCGAGCACCTCGCGGCCCAGGACGTCCGGATCGCGCGCGATCGCCGCCAGCACCGGCCCTGCGCCGCGCACGCTCAGGGTGAGCGTCAGCCAGTCTTCGCCGTCGAGGGCCAGCTCGCGCCGGCCCGCGGGCGCGCCGGCCGCGTCGTGCAGGCGCCGCGCGAGCGCGCGCTCGGCCTCCGCCCCGGAGCGCGGATAGAGCAGCGCGCCGCTGGCGTCCACCAGGCGCAGGCGGCGAACGAGCGGCGCCCCGGCCAGGAGCCCGTCGAGGGCCGCCGCGTCGATCCCGCGCGCGGCCAGCGTCGCCTGCAGCCGCGCGAGCAGACGGTCCTCGGCCACGCGCAGGGCCATCGTCACCTTGTCGGCGGCCATGGCGGCCATGTCACGGGCCTGCTCGCGCCGCAGCAGCTCGGCGGACCGCTCCCACTGGTGCAGCGAGATCCAGCCGAGCGCGGCGACGATCGCGGCCGGCGCCACGATGGCGGCCAGGGCCAGCGTGGAGAAGCGCGCGGAGGGCGAGCGTAGCGCGATCGTCAGCCCCCTTCCGCGAGCAGGCGCTGGATCAGCGCGTCGGTCTCCGCGTACGCGCCCTCCCCGATGTGACGGTAACGAACGATCCCGCGCCGGTCCACGAGCACCAGCGTCGGCCAGGCGCGTACGCCGTACCGATTCCAGACGGCGAAGTCGTTGTCCTGCACGACGGCGTACTTGATCCGGAGGTCACGCACGGCGTCGACGACCTTGTCGAACGGCTGCTCCCACGTGAACTCGGGGCAGTGCACGCCGACGATGGTCAGGCCCCGCGCCGCGTACCTCGTGTGCCAGTCCCGCAACTGCGGGAGCACGTTCTTGCAGTTGTATCAGCCGAAGGTCCAGAACTCGAGCAGCACCACGCGCCCGCGCAGGCCGCCGATCGTCTGCGGCGCGCTGTTGATCCAGCGCCCGGCCGTGATCTCCGGCGCGGCGCGGCCGGGGGCCGGTCCCTGGGCGACCGCCGCCCCGGCGACGCCGGCGAGCGCCAGCACCGTCAGGCCGAGGACGAGGCGCGCGCCGGGGCCCACGCCTACTTCTTCTCCATCATGGTGTCGCCCTTCTTCATGTCGTCCTTCTTCATCGCGTCGCCGCCCATCTTATCGCCGGACATCATCTTGTCGCTGCTCATGCAGGCGCCCAGGGCCAGCGCGCCAGCGAGCACCACCGCCGTCATCAACCGTGTCGAGGTCATGGGTTCCCTCCTTGTCCTGGGCAGTGTCACTGGTCCCGCCGGGGGAGTCGTCACAACCGTGTGAATTCTCGGTAGAGTGGCGGCCATGGCCGCCTGGTGCTCGATCGTCATTCCCGCGCGCCACGACGCCGCCGCGCTGGGGCGCACGCTCGACGCCCTCGAGCGCCTGGAAGATCGGGCGGGCGCCGAGATCGTCGTGGCCGCCTCCGGCGATCCCGAGGGGACGACGCGCGCCGCGGCCGGACGGGGCCGCCTGCTCTGGCCCCAGGGCTCGACCCGGGCGGCGCTCATGAACGCGGGCGCGGCCGCGGCGACCGGCCGTGTGCTCCTCTTCCTGCACGCGGACTCCGTGCCGCCGCCGGACGCGCTCGCCCGCATCGCGTCCGCCCTCGCCGACCCGCGCGCCGGCGGCGGCGCGTTCGCGCACCGCTTCGCCGAGCCGGTCTGGAGCCTGCGCGCGATCAGCCTCATCGACCGCGCGCGCTACCGGCTGACGCGCAACTGGTACGGGGACCAGGGCATCTTCGTGCGCGCCGAGGTGTTCCGCGCGCTGGGCGGCTATCGCGACCTCAGGCTCATGGAGGATCTCGACTTCTCGCAGCGGCTCAAGCGCCGCGGGCGGAGCGTGCTCGTGAACGTGCCGGTGGTCACGTCGGGACGCCGGTTCCTCGCGCGCGGGCCGTGGCGGACGTTCTTCTTCATCGTCTGGCTGCTCGCGCGCTGGACGGTGGGGTTGGACACCGAGCGTTACGCGGAACGCTGGCGCGGGCCCGCCGACGCCGCGCCGGGCTCGTCGTGGCGCGAGCGGCCCGCGGACCGCTGAGCGCCGTGCTCCAGGCG
Source organism: Candidatus Methylomirabilota bacterium (assembly GCA_036002345.1). Taxonomy (GTDB): domain Bacteria; phylum Methylomirabilota; class Methylomirabilia; order Rokubacteriales; family CSP1-6; genus AR12. Next base: position 16,116 of record DASYTM010000004.1, read on the forward strand.
CTGCTGCGCCGCTACGCGGAGGCTCAGGCGACGGCGGTGGCGCCGTTCCTCGTCGGCCGCCGCGTCCTCGACCTCGGCGCCGGCGAGGCGTACGTCGGCGCGGCCCTCACCCGGCGCGGCGGCGTCAGCGTGTGCTCAGCCGACGTCGGCGCATTCGGCCGCGCGGGCGGCGCGTACGCGGTGTACGACGGCGCGCGCCTGCCGTTCGGCGACGCCACCTTCGACACCACGCTGATCCTCCTCACCCTGCACCACTGCGCCCACGCCCCACGCGTGCTCGACGAGGCGGTGCGGGTGACGCGCCGCCGGCTGGTCGTCGTGGAGTCGGTCGTTCGGAACCCCCTCGACCTCTTCTGGCTGCGCCTGCTCGACGGGCCGGTGAACACCCTGCGCCACCACGGCGGCATGGCGCCGGCGACGCGCTTCAGGAGCCCCCAGGAGTGGCGGGCGCTCTTCGAGGCGCGCGGGCTCGGCTGCGTCGCGGCGCGGAGGCTGGGCTCGCGGTGGGAGCGGCTGGTGCACCACCCGCTCCTGTGGGCGCTGGACGTTCAGACGACTTCGTCGGTGCGGGAGGTCGCCTCGCCGAAGCGGCCCATCGAGTAGCCGGGGAGGCCCGTGTAGGCTTCCCTGAGCCGCGCGTCGATCTCGCGGTTGGCGAGCGCGAAGAGGCTCCGCCCCGCGCGGTCGCCCTCGACCAGGAACGGCCCGAGCCGCTCGACCTCGAGCACCCACATCGCCTGCGCGATGCCCAGCTCCTCGAGCCAGTGCGCGGCGCGCACGCGGCGGATGCCCTGCCCGTACGCCGCGCCCATGCCGTAGCCGATGGTGGTGAGATAGACGGCGCCGTGGGGGACGAACCACTCGCGGTAGGCGAGCTCGGTGAGCCCGGCCTTGCCGACGATGACCTTCGCCCCCGAGCGCTCGAACCACCGGGTCATCGACTTGCCGAAGCGGAACGACGCCGTCGCCGTCACCGCCTGCACCGCGTAGGTGCCGTCGGGCCGCACGGCCGCCGCCGGCGAGCAGTGGAAGTTGACGTTGGTCGTCTCCCGCACGCCGGCCGGCATCGGCTCGCCCTGGTCCACCACCTTCCGATAGACGCCCTCGCGCGCGGTGTAGAGCACGCCCGACACGTACACGACGTCGCCCAGCTCGAGGGCGGCGATGGCCTCGTCGCTCACGGGGGTCGTGAGGTGGACCTCGCGCATGCGCACGTCGTCGAGGCGCGCGGGCGCGCTCACTCGATCCCCTCGCGCCGGTAGTAGTCCGTGAACCACGCGGGGTCGCTCCGGAACTCCACGCGACCGCCCTCGTGGATCCGCGCGGTGGCGCGCCGCGACGACAGGCAGAAGGCGTGGATGCCGACGGGCATGCCGCCCGTGTGCGTGAAGGCGACCTCCACGTGGGTGGCCACCACGAGCGACGTCCCCGCGAAGCCCATGGCGCCGATCCCGACGTAGTTGCCGAGCGCCGTCAATTCCTCCTCGAGCCTCGCCACGGCGGAATCGGGATGGCGGCTCCCCACCGCGCGCAGGCACGCGGCCTCCTTGCCGAGCCGCACGCACGTGTCCTTGGCGCCCCCGATCCCCACGCCCATGATGGCGGGCTGGCAGGCGAGGCCGCGCTTGCCGAACTGCACGAGGGTGTCCACGAAGAACCGCTTGATCCCGCCCACGCCGTCGGCGGGGAACAGCATCCGGTAGTCGGAGCCGAAGAGGCCGCCCTTGTGCACGGTGGTGAGGTCGATCCAGTCGGCGCCGGGCTCGAACGCGTAGGTCACCTCGGGCGCGTGGGCGCCCACGTTGTTGTTGTAGTCGGCGCGCGTGAGCGGGTGCACGCGATTGGGACGCAGCGGGATGGCGGCGGTGGCCTCGGCGGTGGCCCGGCGCAGCGCCCGCTCCAGGGCCACGAAGCCGCCCTCCACCATCGCCTCGTTGCCGGCGCGCACGTAGTAGCGCGGCAGCCCGGTGTCGGCGCACATCGGCCGGCGCTCGGCCGTCGCGATGTCCCAGTTGCGCTCCATCTCCGTCAGCACGAAGCGCGCGAGGCGGTTCTGCTCGCGCGCGCGCGCGGCGGCGACGCCGGCGCGGTAGTCGGCGGGGATGTCGATGGCGGCGCGCGCCATGAGCTCGCGCGCGGTGTCCTCGACGAGCTTGGCGGGGATCATGACGGCCGGAAGGCGCGGGCGATGAACTCGGGGAAGCGCGCCTCCAGCTCGGCCACCACCGCCTCGCCGACGTCCTTGGCGCTGCCCGGCCGCTCGCCGCCCGGCAGCCGCGCCCAGTGCTCGAGATAGACGGCCTCGTCGGTGAGCCCGAGCTGGGTGGCGACGGAGTCGATGAGGGCCTGGAACTTCTCGCTCAGGGAGAGCGTCACCTGCCCCGCCTCGTCGCGCACTTCCACCATGGCCGGGATCTCGCGCCAGGCGACGATCTCCCAGCGCGCCACGTCAGCGTCCGCCCATGAACTGCGCGAGGAGCGTCACGCGATCGCCCGGGGCCAGCTTGCTGTCGAGCTCGTGGGCCACCCCGAGCACGGCGTCGTTGACGAGCACCTCGATGTGCTCACCGAGTCCGGCTCCGTGCCAGAGGGCATCGTCCAGCTCGGGATAGCGAGTGCTGAGCGCCTTGAGCAGCGAGCGCACGGTGGCGCCCGGGGGCAACGGCTCGTCGAACACCCGCCGCGCCGCGCCGTCGCCGCCCACGAAGCGGGTCGGCCAGCCGACGATCTCGACGGGCGCGGTGCTCACCGCGACGTGCGGCGGGGGCGCGCCTCGGGCTCTTTGAGGAACTCGCCCCGGATGCGCAGGCGCTTCACGAGGTCTTCGTACGAGGACGTGCGGATGATGCGGTCGAACTGGGCGCGGTAGTTGCCGATGAGGCTGATGTTCTCGATGAGGATGTCGTAGATCTGCCACCGGTCGCCCTTGCGGAGCATGCGGGCCTCCACCGGGACCTCGGTGGATTGCTTGGTCATGACCTTCGCGCGCACGATGGCGTGCTCGCCGTCGATCTTCTCCTCGGTGAATCGCAGCCGCTCACCACCGAAGAGATCGATCTTGGAGATGTACGTCTGCTCGAGCAGATCGGCGAAGAGGTGGACGAACTCCTCGCGCTGCTGCGGCGTGCGCTGCTGCCAGTGCGGGCCGAGCGCGCGGCGCGCCGTCTCCTGGACGTCGAAGACCTCGACGGCGATCTTCCGCACCGCGGCGCGGCGCTCGGGCTTCTTGTCCTCCGCCTTGAGCGCCGGGTCCTCGAGCACCTTGATCACGGCGTCCGTGTACTCGCGGACCTGGTCGGTGGGCGCGCCGGCCCGGGCGGGGAGAGCCGCTCCCGCGACGAGCATCAGGGCGACCGAGGCCACGAGGAACGATCGAATCATGCAGCGACTCCTCCCCGCGCAGTATACCGTGCGTGTCTTCCCCCGGCCGGGGTCAGGCTAGCGGACGACGGTCTTGAGGTGCGCGAGGACTTCGCGCTCGAACTGCTCGAGGCTCTGGCCGAACGTGTCGCGGAAGTTGGCGTGCCGGTCCTGGCGGCGCTCGAACGACTTGAAGTACGCGACCACGCGCTCGAAGCCGTCACGCTCGATCAGGTAGTCGCCCATCAGGAACGCGAGCTGGTAGGTGGGCAGCGAGCCTTCCTTGAGGTGGCGCACCGTGAAGCCGCGCGGGTTGCCGAGCGTTTCTAGATCAAGGCGAGCGGCCACGAGCGCCGCGTGGTTGCGGATCCCGGCCGTGGCGAGGGCCCGGCGATTCGCGAGCGTGTCGAGCCCGAGGCGCTCCAGCGAGGTGAAGGCCACCCACTCCGCCATGCCCTCGGCCAGCCACTGCTCGGCGCGCCCCTCGCCCTGCGCCATCTCGATCTGCGAGACGTGCGCGAGCTCGTGCGCGATGAGGCGCAGCCACTCGCGGCCGCGCGGCTGCGCGCCGTCGTCGTTGAGCAGGAGCTGGCGGCGCTTGCCGATGCCGACGGCGAACTCGGAGAGCTCGGCGGCGCGCGCGGGCGCGACCTGCGCGTCGTTCACGAGGCCGTGCTCGAACGTCTGCCGGCCGCCGTACACGTAGAGCGTGAAGCTCGCGGGCATGGGCAGCCCGAGGTCGCGCACCAGGATTCCCGCGAGCCCGCGCACGGCGGCTTCGTGGCTCGTGAGGCCGCGCGCGTCGCGCGGCGCGGTGATGGTGGCGGGATCGATGCTGAACGGGATGACGACGCGGCCCGCACCGCAGGCCGTGATCAGGACAAAGGCGCCGAGCGCCACGACCCCGAGCCAGCGGTGGGAAATCCTTTTCATACCGCGCCGCATTCTCACATGTAAATGCGGAGCAAGGGAAGAGTTTTTCCCACTGCCGCCCAGTGTGAAAATTACAAATCAGGACCTGTTGGATTCTAAGGGGTCCCCGGGGGCTCAGGCGGCGTGCCGGCGCGCGGGGCGGCCGGCCAGGAGCTCGGTGAGACGGCGCGCGTTTTCCACCGTGGCCGCGCGGCCGTCGTTGTTGAAGTACCCCCGGGGCG
>DASYTM010000005.1:0-24049 GCA_036002345.1 Candidatus Methylomirabilota bacterium
GAGGCGTTCGGCGACGGCTGGAACCGTCACGACGTGGATTTCATCATGACGTTCATGTCCGACGACTGTGTCTTCGAGACCACCGCGGGCAAGCAGGCGTGCGGCACGCGTTACGAGGGGCGCGCCGAGGTGCGCGAGGCGTTCGCCAAGGTCTTCAAGATCTTCCCCGATGCCCACTTCGGCCAGGCCCGCCACTTCGTGGCGGGCGACCGCGGCGTCTCGGAATGGCTCTTCACGGGCACGACGTCGGAGGGCAAGAAGCTCGAGGTCAACGGCTGCGACGTGTTCACGTTCCGCGCCGGCAAGATCGTCAAGAAAGACTCCTACTTCAAGAACCGCCTCGCCTAGCCCGGTACACTGGATCCATGGGGTCCGGACTCGACGCCCGGACCGTGCACATCGTCGTCACCCCCGGCTCGGGCTCGGGCCGCGCCCGCTACTCGGCGCGCCGGCTCCGCCGGCTCCTGGGGCGGCGGCAGGTCACGGCCGAGGTCCAGGCGTTCAACGACCTCGACAGCCTCCGCCGCTGGGCCCGCGAGGTCGAGCCCGACTTCGACCACCTCGTGTGCGTGGGGGGCGACGCCACGCTGAGCGCGGCCGCCACCGCCGCCATCCGCCACGACGTCCCCTTCGTGCCCGTACCCAACGGCTTCGGCAACGTCTTCGCGCAGGTCTTCGGCCATTCCGACCGCGCGGAGGCCGTGATCCACCTGCTCGAGCGCGGCGAGGTCCACCGCGTGGACGTGGGCGCCGTGGGCGACGAGGTCTTCCTCTCGCACCGCTCCTACGGCCTCCTCGAGCAGGTGCAGCAGGCGGCCGAGCGCGGGCGGCACCAGCCGAAGAACCACGCGCTCCGCTACCTCTGGTACTGGAACGTCGGCCGCCGCTTCCTGTTCTCGACGCGGCTCGCCGGCTTCCAGGTGGACGTCGACGGCGCGCGCGTCGCGGAGGACGCCGTGCTCGTCACCGTCGCCAACGTCGAGACGTACCGCGGCTTCCTCAGCCTGACGCCGACGGCGTCGCCGATCGACGGGATGTTCGACGTCTTCGTGATCCCGCGCACGTCGAAGCCGCGGCTGGCCTGGCGGCTCTTCTCGCTGTGGCTCGGGCGGTCCCCGCGGCGGTGGAAGGGCACCGCGATCCATCGCGGCCGGCGCGTGAGCGTCACCACGCCGCGGCGGCACGAAGAGCTCAGGGTACGTCGTCGGGCGCTGCCGCTGCTCGTCCCGCCGGGCGCGATCGCGGCTCTGAAGGCGCGGACGGTCGAGGATCCCGAGCTTCCCGCCAGCGCATAGCCGCGAGCACGAGCAGCCCCACCACGATCCACACCGTCTGGCGCGCGCGCCGCACGAAGCTGAAGGCGAGCCCCGCGCCCGCGCCGAAGCCGAGCGCGCCGAAGGCCGCGGCGTTGGCGCCCTCGAAGGCGCCGAGGCTGGCCGGCACCATGAACGAGGCGAAGCGCACGCCGGAGCCGAGCGCCTCGATCACCGTCGCCGTGACCACCGAGGACGTCACGCCGAGCAGCCAGAGGATGAGCGCCGCCTCCAGCGCCCCCATCAGCCAGCCCACGACGTGGAACGCCGTCGAGAGCGCGAAGCGCCGCCACTCGTGCCGGTAATAGTGGCGCAGGGCGCGGTCGAGCCCTTCCGCCGCGTCCGCGCCCGCCGTCACCCCGGCCCACACGAGCACGCGGCCGCCGCGGCCGACGAGTCCCGCGATCTGCGCGCCGAAGAAGCCGCCGACGGCCAGCACCTCGACGACGAGCAGCCAGAGCATCGCGCGCAGCACGAGGCCGCTGACGTCGAGGGCCGTCCACGCCAGCCCGATACCCACCAGGAGAAAGATCGCCTGCGCGATGACGATGGTGGTCTTGGCGATCACGATGGACGGCACGCTCTCGGCATAGGACACGTCGCGGCGCACGAGCCAGGCCTTGACGGCCTCGCCGCCGACGGAGCCGACCGCGGTGACGACGTTGAGGGCCTCGCCGGCCAGGCGCGCGCCGTACAGCCGCCAGAACGGCGCGCGGTCGCGCGCGAACGCGAAGCGCCAGCCGAGCGTGTCCACGGCCACGATGACGCCGTAGGGCAGGCAGATGAGGACGAACTGCCACCACGTCAGCGCGCGCAGGGTGTTCAGGATGGGCTCGGCGCCGATCCGGTGGACGAGCACCGCCAGCACGATGGCGCCCGCGACGAGAAGCAGCGGCTTGACGAATCTCACGGTACATATCTTCCATGAGCCGTAAAGCGTCCCGCCACCGCCTGCTGCGGCGCCGTCCGCTCCTCCTCCTGAGCGGCGCGGTGGCCTCGCTGGCGGGCTACGTCGCCCTGGCGGTGCTGGCCGCCCACCAGCAGTTCTTCGCCATCGACTACGGCACGCGCGCGTGGGTCCGGATCATCCAGAAGGAAGCGGAATACCTGCCGTGGGCGGTCATCACCCAGCTTGGCGGCACGCTCGGCGTGCTCGCGCTGATCGCGGCCGGGATGGCGTTTCTCACCTGGCGGGGGCTGCGCCGCTGGGCGCTCGCGCTACCCGCGATCATGGCCGGCGCCGGCGCGCTCGCTACGATCTTCAAGTGGTCCATCCAGCGCGCGCGTCCCGACGAGTCGCCGTGGGGCTTTCCGAGCGGCCACACGCTCAGCCTGGTCGTCTTCTTCGGCCTCATGGTCTGGCTGGTGGCCACGGCGAGCCAGCAACGGCGCCGCTGGCGGCTGCTCGCGTGCGCGCTCTGCGTGCTGGCGGTGCTGCTCGTCGCGTTCAGCCGGCTCTACCTCGACCGCCACTGGCTCTCCGACGTCGCGGGCGGCCTCACGCTCGGGCTGGGGTTCCTGCTGCTCGTGATCTGGGTGATCGAGGTGCTGACGGTGGACCGGACTATAATCCCCGCACGCGGCGCAGGACCAACGGAGGAACCCTGATATGGGACTGCTCGACAAGAAGGTGGCGGTGGTGACGGGGGCGGGGAGCGGCATCGGCCGCGCGGTGGCGCTGGGGCTGGCCGCGGAGGGCGCCGCCGTCGTCGTCGGCGACATCGGCGTCAGCGTGGACGGGCGCGATCCCTCGAGCGCCCCCGCCGAGGCGGTCGTCAAGGAGATCGAGAAGGGCGGCGGCCGGGCCCTCGCCGTGGCCGAGAGCGTGGCCACCATGGCCGGCGGCAAGGCGATGGTGGATGCCGCGATCGGCAAGCTCGGCGGCCTCGACATCGTCGTATGCTGCGCGGGCATCCTGCGCGAGCGGATGATCTTCAACATGACGGAGGACGAGTGGGACGCCGTCATCGCCGTCCATCTCAAGGGCCACTTCACGGTGATGCGGCCGGCCTCCGCGCACATGCGCGAGAAGAAGTCGGGCTGCATGATCACCTTCACCTCGACGGCGGGCCTGGAGGGCAGCCCGGGCCAGCCGAATTACGCCGCGGCCAAGGAGGGGATCGTCGGCCTCACGCGCTCCGTCGCGCTCGCCATGGCGAAGTACGGCGTGCGCTGCAATTGCATCTCGCCCACGGCCGACACGCGCATGACCCAGCGCCTGCCCGGCGAGCGCCGCGCCATGGCCACCGCCACGCCGCCCGAGGCCATCGCGCCCGTCGTGGCCTTCCTCGCCAGCGACCGCGCCGCGCACATCACGGGGCAGGTGGTCGGCGTCCGCGGTGACGAGGTGACGCTCTTCTCGCACCCCGCGCCGCTCCGCACCCTGACCGGCGCCAAGGGCTGGACGGCATCGTCGCTGGCGGAGGTGTGGGACCGCTCGCTCGGGCAGGACAAGCTGCGGCGCTTCGAGGCCATGGGCATCCAGTGGCCGCCGAAGCGGGAGGGGTGAGGACCATGGTCGAGTTCACGCCGCTCAAGTACGAGACGCTGAAGGTCGGCGAGGAATTCGTCTCGGACGAGCACCTCGTCACCCCGGAAGACGTCGAGACGTACGCGTTCGCGGTGGACGATCACCACCCGTGGTTCGCCGGAGCCTCGCCGTTCGGCGGCCCCGTCGCGCATCCGACGCTGCTCGGCAACCAGGCGCTGCGGTTGCGCCACAGCCGCTACATCGTGCACGCGGGCTTGCACGCGAAGATGGAGTTCGAGTTCGTGGAGCCCATTCGGGTGGGCACGGTCACGCGTTCGCGCGGCCGGGTCGTCGACAAGTACGAGCGCCGCGGCAAGCCGTACATGGTGACGGAGTTCACGACGGAGGACGACAAGGGCACCGTCCTGGTGCGCGGCCGCTTCACCCAGATGCTCTTCCGGGACTGAGGACCACCATGGCCGAGACGCTTGCCACGCTCGTGAAGGAGATCTCGCAGCGCAGGATCGACGCCTACTCGGTGGTGCGCCCGCGCTCGATCCACACCGACGAGGACTGGGCGAAGGCCAAGGGATTCCGCGCGCCGCTCGCGCAGGCCATGATGTCCACGGCCTACGTCTCGGAGCTGATGACGAAGTTCCTCGGCGCCGGCTTCGTGAAGGGCGGCAAGCTCTCGATGACGTTCATCAAGCCGGTGTACGCGGGCGACCGCCTGACCGTGCACGGCGTGGTGCGCGACACGAGCGTGGAGGCCGGCGTCAAGCGCGTCGCCGTGGACGTCTGGTGCGAGAACCAGCACGGGGAGAAGACCGCCGTCGGCACGGCGAGCGGGATCGCCCCCTAGGAGGGCCTCCAGCGATGGAGCACCGTCACCGCTGTCTCTACTGCGACGCCGCGTGGGCGTGCGGCGACGACTGCCCGTACGCCGGGCCGTCCGCGTGCGAGCGCTGCCGCGACCGGCTCCGCCGGACGCCGGGCGCGCCGCGCCGGGTGATCCCGCTGCGCGCGGGCTCGCCGGTCCTCGACGGCCTCACCGAGCACACCGCGGAGCGTCTCCGGCAGCGGCTGCGGGACGACCGGCTGCGCGACTAGACGAGCCGGGCGCGCAGCTTCGACGAGACCGCGTCCACGACCATCACCATGAGCACGGTGACGAGCAGGACGGTGGACGCGGCGGGATAGTCGATCATCCGCAAGTACGTCTGGAGATAGAAGCCGATGCCGCCCGCGCCGACGAAGCCCAGGACCGTGGCCGCGCGGATGTTGGTCTCCAGCCGATAGAGCGCGTAGGAGAGAAAGAGCGGCAGCACCTGCGGCAGCACGCCCCACCGCAAGATCTGAAGGCGCGTGGCGCCCGTGGCGGTGATCGCGTCCACCGGCCCGCGGTCGATGCCCTCGATGGCTTCGGAGTAGAGCTTGGCGAGCGACGTGGTCGTGTAGGCCACCACCGCGAGCACGCCGGGGAACGGGCCCAGCCCCACCGCGGCCACGAAGATCAGCGCGTACACGAGCGTGTCCACGCTGCGGACGAAGTTCAGCGTGGCGCGGGCGGAGTAGAAGACGCCGGGGGACGCCACGTTGCGGGCGGAGAGGAACCCGAGCGGCAGCGCGAGCACGGCCGCCACCGCGGTGCCGAGGAGCGCGATCTCCAGCGTCTTCCAGGCGCCGACGAGCGCCGCGGGCAGCACGCGGAGATCGGGGGGCAGCATGCGCTGGAAGAAGTCGAGCATCCAGGGCAGGCCGCGCACGAAGCGCGCCGGGTCCGCGCCCGTGTCCCACGCGATCCACGCCAGCAGCACCAGCGCGACGAAGACCGCCGCGCGTCTCATTTCGCGGGCTCGTCGCCGTAGATCGTCGCCACCGCGGCCGGCGTGAGCCCATCCGGCGGCCCGTCGAAGACGAGGCGGCCGCGGCGCAAGCCGACGACGCGCGTGGCGTAGGCGAGCGCCGTCGCGAGCTGATGCTGGCTCACGACGAGCGTGAGCCCGCGCTCCGCCTTGATCCGCTTCAAGAGGTCCATGATGCTGCCCGTGAGCGCGGGGTCGAGGCTGGCCGTCGGCTCGTCGGCGAGGATCACCGAGGGCGACTGGGCCAGCGCGCGCGCGATGGCGACGCGCTGCTGCTCGCCGCCCGACAGCGTGTCGGCGCGGCGCCGCGCGAAGTCGGCGAGCCCGACCTGGGCCAGGCATTCGAGGGCGATGCGCCGGTCCTCGGCGGGGAAGCGGCCGACGAGCGATGGCAGCGGCGGCGCCCAGCCCAGGCGTCCGGCCAGCACGTTGTCGAGCACGGACATCCGGCGCACGAGGTTGAACTGCTGGAACACCATCCCCATCTGCCTGCGCAGGGCCCGCAGCGTCACGTCGTCGGCGCCGGTGACTTCCCGGCCGCCGACCCGCACCACCCCCGCCGTCGGCTCGACGAGGCGGTTCAGCGCTCTGAGAAAGGTGGTCTTGCCGGCCCCGCTCCGGCCGAGGATCACGACGAACTCACCGGGGCGGATGGCGAGGTCGACGCCGTCCACGGCGGCGAGATCGGGCGGCAGCACGACGCGCAGGCCCGTCACCTCGATCATCGTGACGGGCATCGCGCGCGCGGGGACGGCGGCGCTCAGCGCGGTCGAACGCCGAGCAGCTCGATGGCCGCGCGCACGGGATCGTAGTCGCGGTCCTCGGCCGGCTCGAAGCCGTCGATGTCGTACATGCGCTTGAGCAGGGACGCGTAGGCCGGGCCGCGCATCTGGATCAGCGCCGCGCGCACCTTCGCGAACACCGCCGGGTCGAGCCCGTCGCGCGCGGCGATGCCGGCCTCGGGGATCGGCGGCGTCTCGGCCACGAACGCCAGCTTCTCGCGCTCGGCCGGATCGGGGAGGTATTGCTCGCGCGCCATGTCGAAGGACGCGATGGCGTCCACGTGGCCGTTGAGCAGGGCACGCATCGCGGCGTCGTGGGAGCCCGCGAACACGACCTCGCGGAAGAACGTCTTGGGATCGCGGTTCTTCACGAGGCCCTTCTGGATCAGGAGCACCATCGGATAGATGTAGCCCGAGGACGAGGCGGGATCCACGAAGGCCATGGTCTTGCCGCGCAGATCCTCGACCGTCTTGATGCCGCTGTCCTTGCGCACGTAGATCCGCGAGGTGAACGTGCTCTTGCCGTGCCAGAGGTTGCGCGCCACGATCCGCGCTTTCGCCTCGCGGCTGGCCAGCACGTAGCCGCCCGGGTGGACGAAGGCGAGGTCGGCGGTGCGGTTGCGCAGCGCCTCGACCACGGCCGCGTAGTCGGACGCGACGGTGACCCGGACCGGTCCGCCCGTGAGCTTGCCGAATGCCACACCGAACTCTTCGCCCGCGGCGAGCAGGTCCGTGGGCTTCTGCGACGGCGTCAGGACCAGGTGCAACGGCTGCGCGGCGGCGCCGGCGGGCGCGGCACACGCGAGCGCGACCAGCGCGAGCCCCACCAGCGCTTTCATCGCGCGCGAGCATAACAGGTCGGTTGCCAATTCCCGTCAGAGTCGACGCTTACCACTGGCTAGAACCTCGCCACCACGCCGTCCCGGGTGGGGCGTAAATGCTTGCCACAGTGGCGATCGCCAACTCTGGCCCGGCGGTTGCTCTCTCTCCATGGGCGAGACCTCGCTCCGATAAAGGCAAACCAGCCGCGAGGCTGGGACGCAAAGCCACGGGTCTGGGACTGGTTCCCAGATCGCCGGGTTACCGAAGCGCGAGGGGACCGGCAATCTCGCCGATTCCTCCGGACGAGGCCTGCTCGGCAGTCTGGGAGGGATCGGTCATGCGACCGAAAGCGTTGGCCGGAGTCCGCGTGCTGCTCGTCGACGACGACGAGCTCGTGCGGGAGGCCTTACACGATTATTTCCTCGAATGCGGCGCGGCCGTCGTCGCCGCCGACTCGGCGCGCGCCGGGCTCGCCGCCTTCACCGCGGAACCACCCGATGTGCTCGTCTCCGATCTCCGGATGCCGCCCGGTGAGGACGGCTTCTGGCTGATCGCCGCCGTGCGGGCGCTCGCGCCCAGATCCGGCGGCGAGGTGCCCGCGGTCGCGGTCACGGGCGACGTGATGGCCGCGTCGCAGGCGCTCGCAGCGGGCTTTCACGCCGTGCATGGCAAGCCGCCGCGCTTGCCCGACCTGGCCGCCCTGGTGGGCCGCCTCGCCGGGGTGCCGTAGCGGGTAATATGTCCAGCCGTGGCGTCGATTCTCGACGTCCGGCGCTGGCCGGACGTCCGCGAGACGTTTTCGTGGGACGCGCTGTGGCCGCTGTTCGACGGTGACCGCGCGCGGCTGAACCTCGCCCACGAGTGCGTGGACCGCCACCCCGCCGACGGGGTGGCGCTGCGCCTCATGGGTTCGGCCGGCCGCTTGGAAGAACACTCGTTCGCCGACCTCGCCGCCTGGTCCTCGCGCTTCGCCAATCTGTTGGAGGCCGAGGGCATCGGCGCGGGCGAGCGCGTGGCGATCATGCTCGAGCCGTCGCTGGCCTTCTACGGCGCGTTGTTCGGCGCCGTGAAGCGCGGCGCGGTGGCCGTCCCGCTCTTCACCCTGTTCGGGCCCGACGGCGTGGCGCTGCGCGTGGATGATTGTCGACCACGCCTGCTGCTCGTCGAGCAGGACGCCGAGCGCTGGCAGGCGGCGCTGCCGAACGTGCGTGTCGTCGCCCTCGACGCGCGCTTCGCCGCGCGGCTCGCCGAGCAGAGCGCGCGCTACACGCCGCGCACCGCCGCCGACGATCCGGCCGTCTTCCAGTACACCTCGGGCACCACGCGCGCCCTCCCGGAGGCCGTCCGGCACACGCAGCGCGCCGTGGTCACGCTCATGGTCGCCGCGCTCTACGGCGTCGGCCTCCAGCGCGGCGACCGCTACTTCTGCCCATCGTCGCCCGCGTGGGGCCACGGGCTCTGGCACGGCACCATCGCGCCGCTCGCGCTGGGCATCCCCGTCGGCGCGCTCGCCGGCCGGTTCGATCCGGCGCGCTTCGCGGCGGCCCTCGATGCCTTCGGGATCACCAACGTGGCGGCGGCCCCCACCGTGTATCGCATGGCGCGCGCGGCGGGCTGGCAGCCGAAGCGCATCGCCAAGTGCTCGTTCACCGGCGAGCCCATGGACGCGGCCACGCGCGAGTTCCTGACCACGGCGCTCGGCGCCGCCCCGTGCAGCATGTACGGCAGCACGGAGGTCGGCGTGATCCTCTGCGACTATCCCGGCTTCGACGGGTACACCGTGCGCCCGGGGGCGCTCGGCTCGGCCGCGCCGGGCTGGGAGGTCGCGGTCGTGGACGACGCCGGCCGGCCCGTCGCGACGGGCGCCGTCGGCGAGATCGCGGTGCGCCGCCGCGGGGCGTGGTTTCCCGTGAAGGACCGCGGCTCGATGGACGCCGACGGCTACGTCCACCACGCGGGCCGCTCCGACGACGTCATCATCTCCGCGGGCTGGACGATGAGCGCCGTGGAGATCGAGCAGGTGCTGCTGCGTCATCCGGACGTGCGCGACGCCGCCGTGATCGCCGTCGCCGACGCCGGCCGCGGCCAGATCCCCAAGGCGTTCGTCGTCGCGGAGCGCGCGGGCGCGGCGTTCGAGCGCGAGATCCAGGAGTGGGTGAAGACGCGGCTGAGTCTTCACGAGTATCCGCGCGCGGTGCAGGTCGTGGACGCGCTGCCGCGCACGCCGGCGGGCAAGGTGGACCGGCGCGCGCTGCGCGAGCGGGAGGGCAAGTGAGGTTTCCGACGATCACGGACGAGGCGCTGGCGGCGCTCCGCGCGCGCGTGGGCGGGGAGGTGCCGCGGCCCGAGCCCTACATCGAGGTCGCCACGCGCGACGCGATCCGCCACTGGGCCCACGGCATCGGCGATCGCAATCCTTACTGGGCGTCGGCGCGCGTGGCGCCGCCCACCATCCTCTTCGCGATGGATCGCATCGTCTCCGGCTACGTCGGTGGGCTCCCCGGCATCCACGCGATGTACGGCGGCACCGAGTTCCGCTGGCGGCGCCCGATCCGCGAGGACGAGCGCCTGGTGGGCCGGAGCGTGCTCCTGCCCCTCGAGGAGAAGCCGTCGCGCTTCGCGAAGCGCGCCATCAAGCAGACGTACCAGACCACGTTCGTGGACGACGCGGGCGGGGTCGCCGCCGAGGCCAACTCGTGGTGTTTCCGGACCGAGCGCGATACCGCGCGCGAGCGCGGCAAGTACTCGCCCGTCGAGCCGCACCGCTACAGCGACGCGGAATTGACGCGGATCCGCGAGGCCTACCGCGCCGAGCGGCCGCGCGGCGCCACGCCGCGCTACTGGGACGACGTGGCCCCCGGCGAGCCGCTGGCCGAGATCGTGAAGGGCCCGCTCACCGTGACCTCCATCGTCGCGTTCGTGCAGGGCTGGGGCAGCCTGTACGTCCGCGCCCACGGCCTGGCCTTCGACCTCTTCGACCGCCATCCCGCGCTCGGGATCCCGAACGCGTTCGCGGTGCCCGAGCCGCCCGAGCGCGTGCACTGGGACGAGACGCTCGCGCGCGCGGTGGGCGTGCCCGGCGCGTACGACTACGGTCCCGAGCGCGTGGCCTGGCTCGGCCACCTCGTCACCCAGTGGATGGGCGACGCCGGGCTCCTGAAGTCCCTCGCGGTGCAGGTGCGCCGCCACAACCTGATCGGCGACACCACGTGGTGCCGCGGCAGCGTGCGCGCGCGCGGCGCGCCCGGCGAGGTGACGCTGGCCCTCGAGGCCGTCAACCAGCGAGGCGAGACGATCGCCGTCGGCGAAGCGACCGTCGAGCTGCCGCGCCGGCCTCGCGCGTAGCAAGATTCGGGACGCGCTGGGGCCGATCTCGTAACTCTTACCTCCAAAATGGGGCCTCTCCGGCGCTCGCCGACGAAATTCCGCGTACTTGCGCGCGCGAGTCACGGGCACAGGATTTGCGGACCTTTCCCGCCCGCTCGTGCCCAGAAGGCTCGTGACCCTCGCCGTCGCGTTCGCGCTCGCGGCGCCACTCGTCGCGGAGTCTCAAACTCCGCCGGTCGCCGCGACGTTCAGGATTCTGTGGACCGCCGAGTGCGAGTACACGCGCGAGGCCACGCCACAGGCCGGCGCCGTGGAGGGCGAGGGCTTCGCGACGCTCATCGCCGCCGGCGCGGGTTACGAGCTGCGCTGGAGCGGCCCCGCCGGCGACTCGGGCGTGAGCACCATCGACGGCAGCGGCGCCGGCTACTATCGCTGGCCGAATCCCGGCTGCTCATCGGTCACCGCCGAGAGCGCGGCGCAGTTCCAGACGCTCGGCGCCCTCGCCGATCCCGCCGCGTTCATGTTCGGCGCGGGCTGGGGCAGCAACGGCGCGATGTTCGCCGGTTCGGCGTCGGGTGTGCGGGCCGACATCGACGGCGCCATCGTGGCTCCGCAGTCGGGCGCCACCGTGACCGGCACCACCTCCGTCGGCATGCGCGCCGACGGCGTGCCCGCCGGCGTCGGCGTCGTCTTCAAGGTGTCGGTGGACGGGCAGACGGTGGGCTCGGTCACCTCGACGAACGGCGCCGCGACCTACGCGTGGGATACGCGCACGGCCGGCAACGGCGCGCGCACGCTCGGGATGACGGTCACCGACAAGTTCGGCACGCCCATCGCGTACGGCAGCGCGGCCGTCACCGTCTCGAACTCGACCACGACGCCTCCGCCGACCGGCGGCACCGGCACGCTGAAGGTCGTCTTCACGAGCCCGAAGGCGGGCACGACCGTCGGCGGCACCGTCGCCGTCAACATCTGGGTGGAGGGCGCGGCGACGGGCACGAACACGTTCACGCTCGCCGTCGACGGCGCGGCCGTCAACACCCAGTCGTGCGCGTGCGCCCACGTGTGGCCGGGCTGGAACAGCCGCGCCGTCGGCAACGGCACGCACACGCTGAACGCGACGGTGCGCGACTCGGCGGGCAAGACCGGGACCGTGAGCCTCACGGTCACCGTGCAGAACTGAGGGCGCCGCGCCTCAGCCCGCGCGCTTGAGCTCGTAGCCGCGGCCGCGCATGCAGCGCTCGAACACGCGCTGCTCCGCGGCGATCTGCCACGCCGGATCCGCGTAGGGGCCCGTCCACGGCCGCCGCCATGGCGAGAAATTCCAGGGCGCGCCCACGCCGCCGTAGGCGTACTCCTGGGTGAGATCGCGCGCCTCCGCGCGGCAGGCGGCCTCGTCGCTCTCGCGGGCCTCCGCCGTCGCGTTGGGCTTGACCCAGGCATACGAGGCGCCGCAGCCGCCGAGCACGAGCGCGAGGGCGGCGCCGGCGAGCATCCGTCTCATCACGGTCTCACTTATCCTCCGGGACGCACGGAGGACGCGCGCTGGACCTCGTTGCGGAAGCCGACGGGGTTGTTGACGCGCGAGAACACCTCGCGCGCGCCGCCCGTGCCGGTCACGGTCAGGTCGCCGTAGTTCAGCACGCGGCCGAGCAGGCTCTGCGTGACCGAGATCGACTCCACCTTGGCGAGCAGCAGCTCGGTGGTGTAGCGCGCCACGAGCCCGACCTTGAAGATGAGCCGCATGGAGGTGACCGCGAACTCGGACGTGCGCACCTCCACCCAGCGCACGACCCACCACGCCAGGCCCGCCAGCGCGACGGCGCCGCCGAGATACCAGAGCCACGGCGGCTCGGGCACCTGGCCCAGCACCACGGCCAGCACGACGCCGGCGAGCAGCAGGAGCAGCGGCTTGCCATACAGGACCCAGTGCAGACGGGTCTTGTAGAGCACACGCTCGTCGGCGAGGAGATGCCGCTCGACGTAGCCCACGGCCCGAGGACCGGGGGGCTTAGACCCGGGCGGCCTCGCCGGTCGTGAGGCCGGGCCGCCGCGAGCTGTGGAACGCCGCGAGCTGCGCGTTGGCGCCCATGATCTTCTCGAGCGCGCCCGCCACCTTCTCGAGGTCGCCTCCGCGCACCATCAGGTAGACGTGGTCGTCCTCGATGCCCGTGTAGACGCGGTTGCCGATGCAGCCGAGCGACATCGTCGCGCCGCCGGCGGCCGCGGCGGGAATCGCCATGCACGTCGGGCGCGGCAGCGGCGGCATCGAGGATGCGACGCCCGCGGCGCGCGCGGCCTCGCCGAGGTACATGGCCGCCGAGGCGCGGCACGCGAAGATCACGGCGTCCGGCGCCACCGGCGCCTCGCGGAGCCGCGCGTAGACCACCGCCGCCGGCGTCTTCGGCCAGCGCGGGATCTGCGGCACTTCCTCCATCTTCACGTAGCCTATGCCCGACATCATGCCGAGCATCTCGTTGAGCATCTTGCCGCCGTCGGCCTGCGGAATGTTGTGCGTGTGGGCTCCGATCGGGCAGTTCTGGTGATCGGCGGCGACGGTGTAGAACGCCGCCTTGCCCGCCGGCGCCGTGGCCGCCACCTTCCAGAACGAGCAGCCGGAGGGAACCGATCCTTCGAACTTGCGCACGCCGGCCGGCACCGCGTCGCAGAAGCTGACGGCCACCGGAGCACGGTCGAGCTTGAGCAGGTCGGTCAGGCGGGCGTCGAGCGCTTTCCAGTCGGGCATGTCTAAGGCTCCCTTCGTGTCGGATGTACGGCATCGATCCTGGCTCGGAGCTCGCGTTCGCTCGGCAGCCCGGCGAACTCGAGGCGACCGTTGACGAGGATCACCGGGATCGACATCGCGCCCAGCGCGGCGAAGCGCGCGGGCTCGATCGCGATGTCGATCGTCCGCACGTCCACCGCCTCGTACTGTGAAGCCACCTGCCTCACCAGGCGCTCGGCCTTTCCGCAGCCCGCTCAGCCGAACGGCGAGGTGAAGATCTCGACGAGCACGCTCACGGCGCCGAGCGCGCCACGAGCAGCATCTGTCCCTGGCCGTCGATCTTGGGCAGGTTCAGGTCGGGCCCCCATTCGGACCAGGAGCGATCATAACTCCGCACGTGGGCATAGCCCAGGGCCCTCAGGGTGAGCACCGTGAGGTGGCCGAGGTCGGCGGCGTCGCCCTGGACGACGATCGTCTTGTCGCGCGTCACGCCCGCCGCCTCGTAGAGCACGCGGAGATCGGCGGCGGGCTTCCAGACCGGCGCCGGGCCGCCGGTGAGGTTCTGCCGCCAGGGAATGTTGAGCGCCTTGGGCGCGCGGGCGACGGCGTAGGCCGCGGGCGCGCGCACGTCGACGACCACGGCGCCGGGGGCGGCGAGGCGCTCGACGATGAAGGACGCCGTCGCCTCCAGGTGCGGCTTCACGTCCACGGGGAACGTCACCGCGGCGGTGACCAGCACGCGCTCGTCGGTCGGCCGGCGCTCGGCGAGCCAGCGCGGAAAGCCGCCGTCGAGCACGCTCACGTGGCCGTGGCCGAGGTAGAGCAGCATCCACGCGATCCGCGCCGCCTGCGCGCCGTCGAAATCGTCGTAGACCACCACGCGATGGCCGGCGCCGATGCCCGCGCGCCCGAACCGCTCCGCCAGGTCCGCGTCGGGCAGGCGCTTGCCCCGGATCCGGCTCTCGCCGTCCTGGACGAGCGCGTACGGCAGGCTGATGGCGTTCGGAATGTGCCGCGCGCGGTAGTGGCCGGCCGCGCGCACGTCGAGGACCCGCACGGCGGGATCGCGCAGGATCCCCTCCAGGGCCGCGGTGGAGACGAGCACGTCGTCGGGCGCGGTGGGGCCGCGCGAGCCGCCGTGCTCGTGGCCGGCGTGCGCGGAGGCGACGGCGGGCGGACGTTTGGGCAGCAGCGCGTCGGGCGCCCACACCGGCGCGGGGCGCAGTCCCGCGGCGAACCGCTCCGTCAGGTCGGGGGCCAGGGCGGGCGGCAGGTAGAAGAACAGCGCGAGCGCCGCCGCGATCGCCGCCCCCGTGAGGGGCGCGCGGCCGCCCGCGAGCTTCCGCACGTAGAGCGCCAGGCCCGGGATCAGGAAGCCGAGCACGATGAACAGCACGAAGCCCCCGATCGGCCCGCCGTGCACGTGCGGGTGATCGCTCGCGCGGATCTCGCCGAAGTTGGCGTTGAGGTTGTAGAGCGTCCAGTTCCACGCCTCGTGCACCCAGGTGCCCAGGTACCAGCCGCTGAAGTAGCGCGAGACCACCCAGGCCCCGAAGGCCGCGAGCGTCCAGCCGAAGACGCGCTCGATGGTGTCGCGCCGGCGCAGCAGCGCGGGGAGCGTGTTCACGCCGAGCAAGCCGAGCACGGCGAGGGCCACGATGGGCAGGCTGCGGCCGGCGGCGTACACCGCGCTCACGAGCACGCCGTGGGCGACGTCGCCGCTGGTCGCGAGGTAGACCATCAACACGTAGAACACGGGGTCCGGACACCCGATGCCCCAGTTCCCCAGACACACGCCGGTCAGGAAGGGCACCGACCACGGCGAGCTCTTCTGCACGAACGCGGGCACGCCGGTGCTCGGCAGCGTGAAGGTGAGCACCTTCATCAACCAGAGGCCGAAGACGAAGGCGATGGTGCCGCCGATCAGCACCATGGTGAGGTTGAGCTTGCCGAAGCCCGCGATCTTGCCGACGTAGCTCAGCGCGGCGCCGTACGCGGTGAGCGTGAGGGCGAGGCCGATTCCGAAGGAGGCGATCGCGAGCAGAGCCCTCCCGGGGGCCTTGCCGACGCTCATCGGTACTGCAACCAGTACCAGGGGGAGGCTTCAGGGCGTGAAGAGCATCGACATCCCGCCGCAGAAGATGACGGCCAGCGTCAGCTTCTCGACGGGTGTCGCGCCCAGGTACAGCAGGCCTCCCAGCACGACGGCGAGCATTCCGCTCCCCATCGCGGCGAACACGAGACGCGTACGGCGATCCATCGCTGATCCCTCCGCGCTCACTTCTTCTTGAGCTGCTCCAGCTCGGCGTCGATCACCTGCTTGAAGGCGGCGAACGGCTGGGCGCCGATGAGCCGGCGGCCGCGGATCGTCCCCCCGCTGTCCGTCGGGCCGATGAAGAACGTCGGCGTGCCGCGCACGCCGAGAGCGTAGGCTTCCATCGCGCTCTTCTCCAGCGCCTCCGCGGCGGGCTGGCCGTCGAGGCACGTCGCGAACCTGGCGGCATCCAGCCCGAGGGTCCCCGCATGACGCTTGAGGGCGTCCACCGAGAGGTCCCGCTGATTCTTGAAGAGGAGCTCGTGCATCTGCCAATACTTTCCGTCCTTGCCCGCGCACCACGCCGCTTTCGCGGCGTTGGGCGAGTCCGGCTGGTTCTGCAGCGGCATGTCGTGGAAGACGTAGCGGATCTTGCCCTCGTCCACGAACGCCTTCTTCAGCTCCGGCAGCGTGCGCTCGAAGTGGCGCCGGCAGAACGGGCACTGGAAGGAGGAAAACTCGACGACGGTGATCGGCGCGCCGGCCTGGCCCATGACGGGATAGCCGTCGACCTTCACGGCCACCGGTCCCGCCGGCGGCGCCGCGGCTTGGCTACTCTGGCGGCCGCGCAGCAGCTCCTTGATCTCCGCGAGGTCGCGCTTCATCTCGTCCACGTCCTTGCGGAGGCGCTCGATCTCCGGATCGGCGCCCCGCACGGGTCCGCCCGGTGAAAGCGCCACGATTCCGGCGAGCGCGACGAGGACGACGCGGGTGCCGGGTCTCATTTGCCGCCGATCTCCTCGAGCTGGTGCTCGATGACCTGCTTGAAGGCGGCGAAGGACTGCGCGCCGATGACCCGCACGCCCGTGATGCGGTCGCCGTCAGCCGTCGGCCCCAGCACGAACGACGGCGTGCCCCGAAAGCCCGCGCCCTGCGCGTCGGCGGGGCCGCGCTGCACGAGCGCGGCGAAGGTGTCGGCGCTCAGGCACGCCGCGAACTTCCCGGTGTCGAGCCCCAGCGCCTTCGCCCGGGCCGCGAGTCCTTCCGCCGAGAGATCGCTCTGCTTCTCGAAGAGCGCGCGATGCATCTCCCAGTACTTGCCCTGGGCGCCGGCGCAGTGTGCGGCGTTGGCGGCGGCGGCCGCGCGCGGCTCGTTCTTCAGCGGCAGATCGCGGAACACGTAGCGGACCTTGCCGCTGTCGATGTACTCCTGCTTGAGCTTCGGGAAGACCGTGTCGTGGTGCTGCTTGCAGATGACGCACTGGTAGGAGGCGAACTCCACGAGGGTCAGGGGCGCGTCGGGGCGGCCGAGCGCCGGCGCGCCGTCCACGGGCACCGTCGCCGTCCGCCGCTCCGTCGCCGGCGGCACGCGCACGCCCTGCCCGATCAGCGTCTGCCGGAGCAGGCTCTTGAGCTCCGCGATGTCGCGGCGCAGGTGATAGACCTCGCGGCGCAGGTACTCGACCTCGTCGGCGAGATCCGCCCCGCCCGCCGGCGGCGCGGCGAGCGTGACGAGGGCGAGGGCGAGCAGGGTCCGGGCCAGGGTCTTCTTCATCGTGTGCTCATTCCTCCGGAAAGCCGCCCGAGCGCCTCGACGGCGGCGCGGCGGACGGCGGCGTCGGGATCGGCCTCGGCGGCGCGGGTCAGGGGCGGCACGGCGGCGTCGGGCTGCACGCGAGCCAGCCCGCGGACGGCCTGCACCCGAACGAAGGGGGCGCTGTCCGAGAGCGCGGCGAGGAAGGCGCCGCCGAGATCGCGGCTGCCGATCTCGACGAGGGCCGCCGCCGCCCGCTCGCGGACGATCGGATCGGCATCATCGCGCATCATGCCCACGAGGGCGGTGGTCGCCTCCGCGGTCCGCTGCCGTCCGAGCGCCTGGATCGCCCGCATGCGCGCGGAGCGCTCGGGATTCGCCGCGGCCCGCGTCACCCACTCCGGCGTGGGCGGGGCGGGCGGGGGACCGGCGGCGGCGCGGGAGCCCGAGCCGGCGCCGAGGAAGCGGATCTCGGCGGGGACGCGCGCGCCGACGCGCGCGTCGTAGCTCGCGATGTAGCGCAGGTCGCCGAGGATGCGCTTGAGCGCCTCGTCGAGCGGCACGCCCGAGAGCGTCAGCGACACGCGCCGCTCGACCAGCGGCTGGCCCACGACCGTCACGATCTTCTCGTCGGCGAGACGGCGCAGCACGTCCATCACCGGCGCGTCATCCGCCTCGAGGCTCAGGCGGCCGTCGGCGAACGACACGCGCTCGATGCCCGCCCACGCACCGGTGGAGCCGAGGGCCGGACCG
Source organism: Candidatus Methylomirabilota bacterium (assembly GCA_036002345.1). GTDB lineage: Bacteria > Methylomirabilota > Methylomirabilia > Rokubacteriales > CSP1-6 > AR12. The sequence goes on from DASYTM010000005.1 coordinate 17,846, forward strand.
AGCACCATCACGACCGCCGCCGCCGCGCGCGCGACACGAGAGCTCACCTCAGGGTTTCCTGGGGGCGGCCTTCGGCGCGGCGCCGGGCTTGGGGTCGTCGTGATCGTCGTCGTGCATCGGCGCGGACACGAGCACGGTCTTGCCGTCGGAATCGACCTTGGGGAGGTTGGGGTCGGGGCCCCACTCCGACCAGGACCGGTCGTAGCTGCGCACGTGCGGGTAGCCGAGGGCCTTGAGGGTGATGAAGGTGTGGTGGTTCATGTCGGCGACGTCGCAGTGCACCACGATGATCTTGTCCTTGGTGATGCCGCGCGGCTCGTAGAGGGCCCGCAGCTCGGCGGGCTTCTTCCAGAGGCGCTCCGTCCCGTGTGTGAGGTTGTGTCGCCAGTCGAGGTTGATCGCGCGCGGGATGTGGGCCTTCGCGTAGGACTCCGCCGTGCGGACGTCCACGATCACGGTGTTGGGATCGTTCAGGTGCTCGAGGATGAAGGAGGCGGTCGCCTCGTAGTGCGGCTTGACATCGATCGGGAAGACCTCGTGCTTGGGCTCCGAGACGACGCGGTCCACGCGCCGCCTCTCAGTCTGCCAGCGCAGGAAGCTGCCGTCGAGCACGCTGACCTTCTCGTGGCCCAGGTAGAGCAGGAGCCACGCGACCCGCGCGGCGCGGTTGCCGCCCTTCTCGTCGTACACGACCACCTGGGTGTCCTTCGCGACGCCGGCGTGGGCGAACTTTATGGCCAGCCGCTGGTCGTCGAAGCGCTTGCCCTGGATGCGGCTATTCGGGTCCTGGACCGAGTCGTAGGGCAGGCTGACCGCGTTCGGGATGTGCGATTTCCGGTAGTCCTGGAGCCGGCGGACGTCCAGGATGCGCAGGGCGGGATCGTGCAGGCGCTTCTGGAGCGTGTCCGCCGACATGATCAGATCGGGAGCGACGAAGCCGTCGCTCGCCTGCGCCCATGCCGGCGCCGGCAGCAACGCGAGGACAAGCCAAGCCATCGCGACCAGACGCGTTCCCCCCACGAAGACCCCCTTAGACTGAAACCCCCGATGGGCCGCGTCTGCGACCCACCGGGGGGATGCTACCTCAACTCAGGCGCCGTCGGCGGCGCTTACATCGCTATTTCGCCGCGGGCGGGGCGCACACGGGTCCCGCGGGGGGGATGGCCGTGGCGACCGCCTCGGAGTGATGGACCACGAACCGCGCGCTCAGCGGCGGCAGGCTGGCGATGAAGTCCTCCATCGCGCTGATGCTGCAGCCGAACTTGCTGTGCCCCTCGCCGAGATCGAGGGCGTCGATGATGTCCTTGCAGTTGCAGCCGCGGGTGTCGAAGATCGTGAACGACTTCTTCGGACCCTTGCCGCCGCCCGGCGGTGGCGTCGTCTCGAACTCGGGCGTGGCCGGGTTGGTGTTGGCGAAGCGGTTCACGCCCAGCTTGACATCCGGCTGGTCGCTGGCGCTGTGGGGGCAGACGTCCACGTCGCCGCACACGCCGTCGTTGTCCTCGTCGTTGTTGGCGTCGAACGGGCACTTGTCGCAGGCGTCACCGATGCCGTCGTTGTCGAAGTCGGCCTGCGTCGGGTTCGCGTTGTTGGGGCAGTTGTCGCAGGCATCGCCGATGCCGTCACCGTCGGTATCCTTCTGATCCGTGTTCGCGACGCCGGGACAGTTGTCGACGTCGTCGCAGATCCCGTCGCCATCGGTGTCCGTGCAGCCCGTCGGGGGCGGCGCGACGATGGCGGCGCTGGTCAGCTGATAGAGCTCCTCGGTGCCGATCAGGCTGCCCGCCACGGTGCCGGCGGCGATGACGGGCGTCATGCCCGTCGCGCGCGTGTGACCCGCCGGCAGCGGGAACCGAATGACGCCGGGGATTGGCGTGGGCGGCGTGCCGGGGATGACCGGGCCGCCGGGCGCGGCGCCGAACCCGTCCACACCCGTGACCGCGAAGACCGTCGGGATGATGGTCTTGGTGGTGGGCAGGTGATCGTGATCCTCCACGAACATCGGGATCGGGTCCGGCGTCACGGTCGAGACCGTCGGCGTGACGGTGGTGCAGACCTCGGCGCCCGTGCCCTTGGCTGCGGCCTCGGTGACGATGCTCACCGCGTTGCCGTCGCCCTCGCCGAAGAACGTCTGCATCGTGATGCCGGCGCCGGACGTCGACACGTTCTGGGGCTGATCGATGTTCGGATCGCCGCTGCCGGCCTTCGAGTATTCGCAGATCTCGTTCGTGACCGGGTTGAGCACGGCGACCTGGTCGCCCGCGGACTCCGCGAACCACACGCGGCCGGAGGAATCGAGCGCGACACCGTCGGGGTTCTCGTTGAAGCAGGCGTAGCTGCACTGGAGGCCGCCGCCGGGGACCGCCCAGCGCGTCACCGTGTTCGTGGCCGGGTCGATCTTGACCACCTCGTCCGAGCAGCCGACGGTCGCGTAGGCGCTCCCGTCGCTGGCGACCCGGATGTCACGCGGCTGCCCGCCGATGGCCCAGCGCAGCGAGGTGCGCGCGGCCGGATCGAGGCGCGAGATCAAGCCCGTGGAGCCACCCGTGAACCACACCTTGCCGCTCGCCTGGTCCACCGCGCCGCTGTCTGCGTTGACGAGACACGGTTGCCCCGGCGCCTCGTCGAACGACCGGAAGCTGTCGGAGCCGGGGAACTGGACGGTCACCGCCCGGCAGAACGACTTGAACAGCCACGTGTCGCCCGGCCCGTAGGTCTTGCCGTCGACGGAGTCGGCGAGGACGGGCGCCGACTGGTTGACGGAAACACCCGTCATGCACCCACCCGAGTACCCGTAACACTTGAAGAGGTTGGTCACAGGGTTCCAGTAGGTCACGCCGCACGGCAGGCCCGAGCAGAACGTGTTCTCGTACACGGTGATGTTGGTGAGCGGATTGATCGGCGTGGCGACGTGCAGCGTCGACCCCGTGAAGTCGGTCGTCGACATGTTCGGATCGAAGCCGAAGTCGGTCGCGAAGTCGCCCGTGTTCGGCGTCCAGATCTTGTACGTCCCCGAGATCTGGGCGGAGGCGCGCAGCGGCGCGAGCCAGCCGAGCCCGAGTAACAGCGTGAGCAGGATCGCCATGCAACACCGGAATGCCGGCCACATTTTATGCATCACGTGTTGCCCCCTTCGGATCGCTCTCGATCGTTGACCTGCTCGACTCCGACTCTTCCAGTCCGTCAACGTCCGATCAGCGCCAGGCCACGCGCCGGCCGAGCCAGTGCCCGGCGGCCGCGCCGGCGAATGCTCCGATGACGATGCCGCTCAGGAACCCGGCCAGGAACGCCCCCGGGTAGTCGCCGCAGCTGACGATCGCGTACACGCTCAGCAGCGCCGCCGACACCACCGGGGTCTCGAGCCAGGCCACCACGCCGGGCACGCTCCGGCGCGCCTGCAGGTAGGTCGCGAGGCACACGGGCACCAGGCTGGCGAGCACGCCCGCGAGGAGATAGGCCGCCGAGGTCGGCAGCAGGTCGCCCACGAGGGTCTGGCACGCCTCCGCCAGGGCGGAATACGGCAGCGCGGCGGTTTCCAGCAGGATCGAGATCACGACCGCCACGCACGCGGTCAGAGCGGCGACTCCCCAGGTCTCGGCCGACGCGACCGTCTCGCGCACCCGGTCGTAGGCGACCCGCGACCGGAGGGCGAGGCCCGTGCGGAACCCCGGCTCGATGGGCTCGAGCTCGTCGAGGGCCCGGAATTCGGCCCGGCAGACGTCGCAGCCGGCGTGGTCCTGGTCGTCCTGACAGTCCGTCACGTTTGGGTAAACGGCAGAACGATGCGCGGTGTTACAATCCGCCGCCTCGATGGCCGAGATACCAACCGACGACGAGCTGATGTGCCGTCTCGGCACGGGCGAGCTCCGTGCCTTCGGCGCGCTCTACGATCGTCACAAGGTCCGGGTGCTGAGCTTCCTGGCTCGCCTCACCGGCGATCGGCACATCGCCGAGGATCTCCTGCAGGAGACGTTTCTCCGGGTGTGGCGGCATCGCGCCGACTACCGGGCCTCCGGCCAGTTCACCCCGTGGCTGTTCACGATCGCGCGGCGGCTCGTGATCGACCACCGGCGCGCGCGGATGCCCGAGGCCGAGGCGGCGGAGGCGCTCGCGCTGGACGCGCCCGAGGCCGCCGACGACATGGCGGCGACGCATCAGCGACGGGCGAGCATCGAGGACGCGCTGGCGGAGTTGCCGGCGGCTCAGCGGGAAATCGTGCTCCTCAGTCGCGTGGCGGGCATGGAGGCGGGAGAGATCGCGGTGGTCGTCGATTCGACGCCGGGCGCCGTGCGCGTCGCGCTGCACCGCGCGCTCAAGCGTCTGCGGGACACGCTGGAGCCGGAGCGCCCGCTCGACGCGGGGCGGCCACGCGGGCGGGACTAGGCGTCCCGCCCGCGCGGCTGTTCGGCATCACGCCAGGTCGTAGCGATCGAGGTTCATCACCTTGGTCCAGGCCGCGACGAAGTCCTGGACGAACTTCGCCTGCGCATCCGAGCTTCCGTAGACCTCCGCCAGGGCCCGGAGCTGGGAGTTCGAGCCGAAGACGAGGTCGACACGCGTGCCGGTCCACTTGACGGCGCCCGTCTTGCGATCGCGCCCCTCGAACACGTCCTTGGCGTCCGATGCCGCCTTCCACTCCGTGCCCATGTCGAGCAGGTTCACGAAGAAGTCGTTGGTCAGCGCTTCCGGCCGCTTGGTGAAGACGCCGTGCTTCGTCTGTCCGACGTTGGTGTTCAAGACGCGCATACCGCCCACGAGCACCGTCATCTCGGGTGCGGTCAGCGTCAGCAATTGCGCCCGATCGACCAGCAACTCCTCGGCTGGTACGGGGTACCTGCCCCCGAGGTAGTTTCGGAAGCCATCCGCGACCGGCTCGAGGACGGCGAAGGAGTCCACATCGGTCTGCTTCGCCGAGGCATCCATGCGTCCGGGGGTGAAGGGGACCTTCACGTCGTGGCCGGCCTTCTTCGCGGCCTGCTCGACGCCTGCGCAACCCGCCAAGACGATCAGGTCGGCCAGCGAGACCTTCTTGCCTCCAGACTGCGCGCTGTTGAATTTGCCCTGGATGCCCTCCAGAGTCGTGAGCACTTTCGCCAGTTGATCCGGCTGGTTGACTGCCCATTCCTTCTGCGGCGCGAGGCGAATGCGCGCGCCGTTCGCACCGCCCCGCTTGTCGGAGCCACGGAAGGTGGACGCCGACGCCCAGGCGGTCGACACCAGTTGCGAGACGGACAGCCCCGAACTCAGGATCGTGCTCTTGAGGGAGGCAATGTCCGCTTCATCGATCAACTTGTGATTGACCGCAGGGATTGGATCTTGCCAGAGGAGCTCCTCGGCCGGAACCTCCGGGCCGAGGTAGCGTGCGCGCGGGCCCATGTCCCGGTGCGTCAGCTTGTACCACGCGCGCGCGAATGCGTCCGCGAACTGATCCGGATTCTCGAAGAACCGCCTCGAGATTCGTTCGTAAACAGGGTCCAACCGCAGGGAGAGGTCCGTGGTCAGCATGGCTGGCGCGTGACGCTTGGCCGGGTCGTGGGCATCCGGAATCGTGCCGGCGCCTGCGCCACCCTTCGGTTTCCACTGATGCGCGCCGGCCGGGCTCTTCGTCAGCTCCCATTCGTAGGCGAACAGGTTCTTGAAGTAGTCGTTGCTCCACTTCGTGGGTGTGGTGGTCCACGTGACCTCCAGGCCGCTGGTGATCGCGTCACCGCCTTTGCCCGTGCCGAACGTGCTCCGCCAGCCGAGGCCTTGCTCCTCGATGCCGCACCCTTCGGGCTCAGGCCCCATGTACGACTCAAGGCCGGCGCCGTGGGTCTTGCCAAAAGTGTGACCACCCGCGATGAGCGCCACCGTCTCTTCGTCGTTCATGGCCATGCGCGCGAACGTCTCGCGAATATCCCTGGCCGCCGCGATCGGATCTGGATTGCCGTTCGGGCCTTGCGGGTTGACGTAGATCAGCCCCATCTGAACGGCGCCGAGCGGATTCTCGAGATCCCGGACGCCGGAGTACCGCTTGTCCCCCAGCCACTTGTCCTCCGAGCCCCAGTAGACCTCCTCCGGCTCCCAGACGTCCGGACGCCCGCCGGCGAACCCGAAGGTCTTGAAACCCATCGATTCCAGCGCGACGTTGCCCGCGAGGATCATGAGGTCGGCCCATGAAATCTTCCGGCCGTACTTCTGCTTGATCGGCCACAGCAGTCGGCG
>DASYTM010000006.1:0-10007 GCA_036002345.1 Candidatus Methylomirabilota bacterium
TTGAGGTTCGTGTCGATGATCCGGTCCCACGTCAGCTCGTCCAGCTCGAGGAAGGGGACGATCGGCTCGATCGCGGCGTTGGTGACGGCGACGTCGATCCGCCCCCACGCCTTCTCGACCGCGGCCACGCCGTCGTCCACCGAGGCCTTGCGCGCCACGTCCATGAAGAGGGCCATGCCGTTCTTGCGAAGGCGGCGGGCGGTGGCGCCGGCCGTCTTCGGGTCGATGTCCGCGCACGCCACGCGCGCGCCCTCCCGGCCGAAGGCCAGGGCGATCGCCTCGCCGATACCGCGCCCCGCGCCCGTGACGAGCGCGACTTTCCCCTTGAGCCTCATTTGAAAATGGGGGCCCCGATATGGCCCCCAAACCCCCCATCGTTCGGAGCGCCCCGGGAAACCCGTGGCGCTCCTCTGGATCCAGCCACGCTAGTATTTCACACGGGCGCCCGGCCGGTGTCCTTGGGGCGGAGGTGCGCCATGGACGGCAAGCAGGCGTTGATCGAGACCACCGAGCGGGAATACGCGCGGTTGCGGGCCGCCGTGGACGGGCTGGGCGAGGGGCAGATGAGCGAGGCGTGGCTGGGCACCTGGGGCGTGCGCGAGATCCTGGCGCACATCGCCGGCTGGCACCGCGAGATGGCGCCGGCGCTCGAGCGGCTGGCCCGCGGCGAGCCGCCCTATGCCGACGGCGCCTACGACGATTTCGACCGCTGGAACGCGCGCTTCGTGGACGCGCGCCAGGGCGTGAAGGCCGCTGCGATCGTGCGGGAGGTCGACGAGTCCCACCGGGAGTTCCTGCGCGCGGTGGCGCGGCTGCCCGACGCGGACCTCGCCGAGGGCCGGACGGCCCGTGGGCTCGTGGACGGCGTGGGGGCGAACCACTACCGCGAGCACGCCGAGCAGATCGCCGCGTGGCGGGGGCGACCGCGCGCGTGAGGACGTGACGCGCTGAGGCCCGTCCCGCTCCACGCGGTCACGGCGCTCTTCCTGGAGCGGCAGCACCTGGCGCTGCCGCGCGCGCGGCCGCTCACGCCCGCGCGCCTGCGCCGCTTCGTCGAGGACGTCGGCGGCGTGCAGCTCGACTCGATCAACGTGCTGGAGCGCGCGCATTACCTGACGCTGTGGAGCCGGTTCGGGCCCTACGATCGCGCGCGGCTGGATCGGCTCGTCTACCGCCGGCGTCTCCTCTTCGAGTACTGGGCGCACGCGGCCTGCCTGGTGCCGACCTCGGCGCTGCCGTGGTGGCGCCGGGCGATGGTCGACTATCGCGTCCGTCACACCGGCTGGTCCGACTGGATCCGGCGCAACAGCCGCACGCTCCGCCGCGTGCGCGAGACCATCGCGCGCAATGGGCCGATGGCCAACGCCGACTTCGAGGGACGCCGCGACGGCGGCGCCGCGGGCTGGTGGAACTGGAAGCCCGTGACGCACGCGCTGCACTACCTCTGGATGACGGGCGCCCTCGGCATCCACTCGCGGCGCCACTTCCACAAGCGCTTCGACCTGCTCGAGCGCTCGCTGCCGGAGGCGCTCGGTGTCGAGCCCGTGTCGCCGGAGGAGTTCCGGCGCTGGCACGTGGAGCGGGCGCTCCACGCGATGGGCGCGGCGACCGTCACCGACCTCGCCGGCTACCTCACGTTTCCGCGCTTCGGGGCGGGCGGCCGGCGCCCGGCGCTCCTCGCCATGCGCGAGCGCGGCGAGGTGAGCGAGATCGCGGTGGAGGGCTCGTCGTTGCCGTGGCTCGTCCTGACGCGGGATCTTCCCGCCCTCCGGCGCGCCGCGCGCCGCCCCGCGCCCTCGCGCGGCACGACGCTGCTCTCGCCGTTCGACTCGCTCCTCTGGTACCGCCAGCGCGTGACACGCCTGTTCGGCTTCGACTATCGGATCGAGGTCTACACGCCCGGTCCCAAGCGCGTGCACGGCTACTACACGCTGCCCATCCTCCACGACGGGCACCTCGTGGGCCGCGTGGACGCCAAGGCCCACCGCGCCGAAGGACGGCTGGAGGTGCGCGGCGTGCATTTCGAGCCGTGGTTCGCCGGCGGCCGGCCGGCGCCGGTCGGGCGGGGCGCGGCCGATCGGGAGGCGGGACTCGCGGGTCTCGCCGGCGCGCTGGGGTCACTGGCGGCGTTCGTGGGCGCCGGCACGATCACGCTGGGACGCGTCACGCCGGAGCGCCTGCGCTCGCCGCTGGCGCGGATGATCCGGGAGGGTTACTCGGCCACCAGCACGAAGTCGGTGGCGATCGAGCGCTGACCGTCACGCGGGTAGACCTGCGTGACGAGCGTGCGGTGACCCGGCGCGCTGACCTTCACGTGCAAGTGCGGCGGACGTCCGGGATAGCGGCCCGGCGCCACGGTCTCGTAGCGGAACGCGCCGTCGGCGCCCACCTTCTGCGTCGCGCGGAGCTCGTCCTGATACTCGCCGCGGCTGTCGGCCGACCACCATTCGAGCCGGGCGCCGGGGAGCGGCGCGCAGCCCTTCACGGAACGGACCGTGCCGCTCACCACGAGGCCCTGGCCGGTGACGGCCCGCTCCGGCGCGTTGGCCTTGTAGAACGGGCCGAGCATGTCGGGCGCGGTCGGCGCGCACGCGGGGGCCTGCGCCCCCGCGGAGGCGGTGAGAACGAGAGCCGACACGAGCGCGAGCGCCACGCGCCACATGCACGCATGGTAGCATCGCGCCCCGTGGACCACGGACCGTGGCGGGTACTGGCGACGTTCCTGGCGGTGGTCCCGGCCATCTTCGCGGCCACGTGGGTCGCCCTCGGCATCCTCAAGTCGATCTATCCCGACGTGCCGAACCAGGCGCTCATCGAGTCGCTTCCCGGCCTCCTCGCGCTGAGCCTCGCCGCGTCGTTCGCGCTGATCTTCATGGTCGTCTTCGTCGTGCAGCCCACGAGCCCGGCGGCGATCCGCCTGGCGCCGGGCTGGGAGACGGGCCGCGCCCTCGCGGTCATGGTGCTCGGCATCCTGGCTCTCGGCCAGGCGCTGGACTCGTTCACGTACGCCGTCGGCCTCGCCGACCGCGGCACGCTGGCGCTCGCGCGCCGCGTGCTCACCGGCGCGGTGGGCCCCGATCTCTTCGGCGCCGTCCTCGTCTTCGGCTTCCTCGCCGGCGCCGCGGAGGAATTGTTCTTCCGCGGCTACATGCAGACGCGGCTGCGGCAGGCGTGGGGCGGCGCGCGCGCCGTGGTGGCCACCAGCGCGTGCTTCGGCGTCCTGCACCTCGACCCGGGCATCCACAGCGCGCTGGCCTTCGCCATGGGGCTCTACCTCGGCTTCGTCGTCGAGCGGACGGGCAGCGTGCTGCCCGCGATGGTGTGTCACGTCGTGAACAACATCGTCGCCACGCTCCAGACCGCGCTCGGGGGCACGATCGAGGACCGCGCCACCAATGCCGTGGTCGCCGCCGTGTGCGCGTTGCTCTTCGCGCTCTGCCTGGCGTGGCTCCAGCGCGCCGAGCCGTCGGCGCCGCCGGCGCCGCCGAGCGTCTGACCTTGCGGCCGCGCCGCCGCCGGCGGTACCCTTACGGCGGCGCTCGGTGAGGAGGTCGCGAATGCAGGGTATCGGCGGCAAGGTCGCCATCATCGGCAGCGGTGTGATCAAGTACGGCGAGAACTTTCACCAGAGCCTCACCGACATGATCTACGAGGCGGTGACCCTCGCGCTCGCCGACGCGAAGGTGGAGCGCGGACGGCTGCAGGCGGCGTGGCTCGGGTGCTACGAGCCGATGCTGTACGGCTTCGAGGGCAACTCCGGCACGTTCGTATCCGACCCCCTGAACCTCTTCCCGATCCCCGTGACGCGCGTGGCCGCGTACTGCGCGACGGGGATCGAAGCCGTCCGCAACGCCGCCCTCGCGGTGGCCTCGGGTGAGTACGACGTGGTGCTCGCCGTGGGCGCGGAGAAGATGCGCGAGGTGCCCTCGCGCGGCTCGCTCGTCGCGCAGGCGGTGAACCGCGGCCATCCCGTGCTGGCCAAGGGCCGCACGGCGCCGGGCATGTTCGCGCTCCTCGCCACGCGCTACTTCAAGGAGTACGGCGCCGACGAGTCCGCCCTCGGGGCGGTGGCGGTGAAGAACCACTTCCACGGCTCGCTGAACCCGAAGGCGCACTTCCAGAAAGAGATCACGCCGGAGATGCACGCGAAGGCCCCCAAGGTCGCGGAGCCGCTCGGCCTCTTCGACTGCTGCCCGACCACGGACGGCGCGGCCGCCGTGATCCTCACGCGCGCCGATCTCGCGCCCAAGCTCACCGACCGGTACTCGATCATCCGCGGCATCGCGTATGCGGTGACGGCGGGCTACTGGAACACCCAGTTCGATCCGTCGTGGTCGTTCACCTCCTTCCGGGCGACGCGGGAGGCGGCCAAGGCCGCCTATCGCATGGCCGGCGTCGGCAATCCGCGCAAGGAGATCAAGGTCGCCGAGTGCCACGACTGCTTCACGATCACCGAGATCGTCAACTACGAGGACCTCGGCCTCGCCGAGCCCGGCGCGGGCTGGCGCATGGCCCAGGACGGCGTCACCCGGCTCGGCGGCGACCTGCCCGTGAACACCTCGGGCGGGCTCAAGTCGTGCGGGCATCCCATCGGCTCGTCCGGCATCCGCATGATCGCCAACATCCACGACCAGCTCCTCGAGCGCGCGGGCCGCATGCAGGTGAAGGGCGCCGACCTCGGGCTGGCGCACAACCTGGGCGGGCCCGGCGCGGTCTCGGCCGTCGCCGTGCTCGGTCAACCCTGAGACGGAGGCCGACGTGTCCGAGCTGACCCGCCGTTACGTCGTGATGGCCCTGGCCACCGCCGCGCCGTTCGATCCCACCGACGCCGACGGCGCCTTCGTCCTCAAGCCGTGGAAGGATCCCGCGGCGCTGCGGGCGCTCACCGCGTATCGCGACAACTGCTATCCGGAGCTGGCGCGTGACCTCGACGCATGGATCCGCGCGATCCAGGCCGGGCCCGTCGTGCGCGGCGACGTCGGCCGCCGCAACGAAGCCCACGTGAAGAAGGGCCACACCAAACGACAGAGCGGGCGAGGAAAGACCGGGCGAGCGGAGCCACGCGCACCGAGGGCAGGCCACCCTCGGCCCAAGCCGGCCTCGCGGTCCCCGCTACAACAAAAACATCGGCGCGGGCCACGCCGGCGCCGGCGCAAGTGAGCGCCCGGCTCTGACTCTCTCCGTCCCGATCGCCGTCGAGCGCCTCCTCGACGCCCGGTCGAGTCGGCGGGCGATCGCGCCGTTGTCGGCCACCGAGGAGCTTTCGCTGGAGCAGGCCTATGCCATCCAGGACGCGCTCCGCGCGGAGCTCGCCCGGCGCGGCCAGCGCTCGATCGGATGGAAGGTGGGCGCGACGAGCGCGTCCGGCCAGACGGTCATGGGCGTGAAGGAGCCGGCTTCCGGGTTCCTGCTGCCGGCGCAGTACGTCAGCGGCGCCGACGTCCCGCTCCGCGAGTTCACCAGTCCGGGCGTGGAAGCGGAGGTCGCCTTCAGAGTACGCGCGCGGCTCGCCGGGCCCGGCGTCACCGCTGCCGCGGCGGCCGCGGCGGTGGAGGGCGCCCTGCCGGCGCTGGAGCTGCCGGATTTCATGTTCTCCGGCAAGCCGCGTGTCGGCGATTTCGTCGCCAACAGCGTCATCGCGCGCGCCGTCGTGCTCGGGGATTCGGTGACGCCGCTCGACGGGCTCGACCTCGCGCGCGAGGAGATCGTGTACGAGCACAACGGTGACGTCGTCGGGCGGTACACCGCCGCCGAGGTGATGGGCAACCCGCTGAACGCGCTCGCGTGGCTGGCGAACCACCTGGCGACCCGCGGGCTCGCGTTGATGCCCGGAGACCTGGTGATGTCCGGGTCGATCTCCGCGGTCGTGCGTCCGAAGGCCGGTGACACGGTGCGCGCCTCGTACACGCACCTGGGCGCAGTCAGCGTTCGTTTCCCGTGAGCCGGCTCAAGGGCCAGGCGGTCGTCGTCACCGGCGGGGGCGGCGGGATCGGGGGTGCCATCGCGCGCGCCTTCGCCGCCGAGGGCGCGGGAGTGATCGTCGCCGACCTGGGCCAGGGCGCGGAAACGGTGGCCGCGGCGATCCGCGCCGATGGCGGACGCGCGGTGGCCGCCGAGGCCGACGTGACCCGGAGCGAGGACATGCTGGCGCTTGCGGCGCTTGCCGAGCGCGAGCACGGGCGGCTCGACGTGCTCGTGACGTGTGCCGGGCTCGGCCTGTCGGGGTTGCTCGCGGAGCAGGCCGAGTCGGACTGGCTCCGCGTCGTCGAGGTGAATCTCAACGGCACGTACCGGACGATCCGCGCCGCGCTGCCGCGCATGATGGCGCAGGGCACCGGCCGCATCGTCACCATCGCCTCCGTCCTCGGCAAGATGGGCGGCTACGGCTTCGTGAGCGCGTACGTCGCCTCCAAGCACGGGGTCATCGGCATCACGCGCGCGCTCGCCGCCGAGCTCGGCTCGCAGGGGTACCCGGGGATCACCGTCAACGCGATCTGTCCGGGCTACACGCGCGCGGGCATGGGCGTGGCCGTGCAGTCCACGAAAGCCGGCCCGCGCTCGGGCGAGGAGATCTTCGAGCGGTACTACAAGCGGCAGGTCCCCCAGCGCCGGATGATGGAGCCGGAGGAGATCGCCCAGGTCGCCGTGTTCCTGGCGCTGCCGGAGTCGGCGGGCATCACCGGCCAGGCGCTGAACGTGGACGGCGGCTTCGTGATGTCCTAGTGACGACCGCCGAGCTGGCCGCCGTGACGCGCGCGCGGCTCGCGTCGCGGGAGCGCCGCGCCGTGGTGGGCGGGACGCTCGTGAAGGCCGCCGTGCTGATCCCGATCGTGGAGCGCGACGGGCCCGCGCTGGTCTTCGCCAAGCGCACGGACACCGTGGGCCAGCACGCCGGGCAGATCTCGTTTCCCGGCGGGCGCGTCGATCCGAACGACGCGGGCTTCCTGGAGGCGGCGCTGCGGGAGGCGCACGAGGAGGTCGCGCTCCCCGTGGACGCGGTCGAGCCCCTCGGCGCGCTCGACGACACGGAGACGGTGGCGACCCAGTTCATCATCACCCCCTGGGTCGGCCTCGTGCGCGGCGCGGTGGCGTGGAAGCCCGACGGTCACGAGATCGAGCGCGTGATCGAGGTGCCGTTCGCCCGGCTCACCGCGCCCGGCGCGGTACGCGTCGAGCACCGGGAGCGCGACGGCCTGTGGCGGGAGATGTACTTCTGGGACCTGGAGGACGGCGACGTGATCTGGGGCGCCACCGCGCGCATCCTCAAGCACTATCTCGACGTGGTGGCGGGAGACTGAGGCGATGGGCTACGAGACGCTCCTGACGGGCACGACGGACGGCATCGCGCGCGTCACGCTGAACCGGCCGGACGTACGCAACGCGCTCTCGCGCACGCTCGTCGCCGAGCTCGGCACGGCGCTGGCGGCGGCGGAGGCCGATCCCGCCGCGCGCGTGATCGTGCTGGCCGGGGCGGGCGACAAGGCGTTCTGCGCGGGCGCCGACCTCAAGGGCGTCGGCGATCGCGGCACGACGCTGCAGGCGCGCGAGTCGTTCGCGGGCTTCGCGAAGATCCTCGAAGCGATGGCGACCATGAAGACGCCGCTCGTCGCCCAGGTCCACGGCTACGCGCTGGCGGGCGGTTGCGGGCTCGCCGCCGCGTGCGACGTCGTGATCGCCTCCGACGACGCCGTCTTCGGCCTGCCCGAGATCAAGGTCGGGCTCCTGCCCCTCATGGTGATGGCGCCGATCTTGAGGGCCGTCGGCCGCAAACGCGGGATGCTGATGGTGTTGAGCGGCGAGCCCGTGAGCGCACGCGAGGCGTTCGAGATGGGCCTGGTCAGCCGGGTGGTGCCGCGCGCCGAGCTCGCGCGCGAGGCCACGGCGCTGGCCGCGAAGCTCGCGGCGCTGAGTCCGACCGCGCTCGGCCTCGCCAAGGAGGCGGCGGCGCGGATCGCCGACATGGAGTACGGCGCCTCGCTCGCCTATCTGCGCGAGCTGATCACGCTCGTCGCGCTCTCCGACGACGCGAAGGAAGGCATCGCCGCCTTCTTCGCCAAGCGGCCGCCCGAGTGGAAGGGCCGGTAGTCGGGCTCTGCGAGACGTGCCGCCACGCGCGGCGGCTCGAATCGGCGAAGGGGTCCGTGTTCTGGCTCTGCGAGAAGAGCGCGGAGGATCCGAGCTTCCCCCGGTACCCGCGGCTGCCGGTGCTGCGCTGCGCGGGCTACGAGCCCCCTCAGGGAGCCCACAAGTAGAGGAAGCGGGGCCCGGGACCGGCGAGGGTGGCGAACCGCTCGAGCGTCCCATCCAGCGCCTGCGCCTCGGTGCGCGTCTGCGCGTAGTAGGTCGCCTGGTACTCGCGGGGCCGCTTGTAGACGATGATCTTCGCGTTCTCCACGCCGATCGCGCTGCGCGCGGCGGCGAGCGCGTCGGGCATGTAGCCGAGCGCGTCCACCAGCCGCTTGTCGAGCGCCTGGGGGGCCGTGTAGATCCGGCCGTCGGCGAGCGCCTTCGCGGCGGCTTCGGGCAGGCGGCGGCGCTCCACGACCTTGGCCACGAACTGCCGCTGCAGCTCGTCGATCACCGACTGGAAGATCGCGCGCTCGTCGGGCGTGAGGGTGCGGAAGGGGCTGCCCATGTCCTTGTGCTCGGCGGACTTGAACGTGTTCGTCGCCACCCCGAGCTTGCCGAGGAGCCCCTCGACGTTGGCGGTGACCATGATGGTGCCGATGGAGCCGGTGACCGTGGTGGGGTGCGCGACGATGCGGTCGGCGGCCAGCGCGATGTAGTAGCCGCCGGAGGCCGCGACGTCCATCAACGCCGCGATGATCGGCACCCTCGTCTCCTCGCGGAACAGCATGAGCTCGCGATAGATGATGTCGGACGCGGTCACGGTGCCGCCGGGGGTGTTGATGCGCAGCACCACCGCCTTGACGCGCCGGTCCTTGGCGGCCTTCTTCAGCTCCTCGCGGATGCGCACGAGCATCGGCACGCGCGCCGGGGTGGGCCCGAGCCCGAGGCCGCCGGAGGGGGCCGCGTCGGTGATGAAGCCGGAGATGTCCATGAGGAGGATCTTCGTCTCGCCCTTGCCCTCGACGACCTCCTCCTCCAGCGGCCGGATGCGCGGGGTGAGATCGACGGTGAGGCCGGAGCAGCCCGCCAGCGCGAACAGGGTCAGGACCAGCGCGGTCACGCGCAGCATCGCGGCAAGTATACTAGCGCGTCATGAGCCTCTCCATCGACGACGTCCACGAAGCGGCGCGCCGGCTGCGCAACCGCATCCACCGCACGCCGGTGGTGTCCTGCCAGTCGCTGGACGACGTCACCGGCCACGCCGTCTTCCTCAAGTGCGAGAACCTCCAGCGCGCGGGCGCGTTCAAGATCCGCGGCGCGCTGAACAAGCTGCTGACGCTGACGCCGGACGAGCGGCGCCGCGGCGTGGTTGCCTTCTCGTCGGGCAACCACGCCCAGGGCGTGGCCCTCGCCGCGCAGATGACGGGCACCACCTCGATCATCTGCATGCCCTCCGACGCGCCGAAGCTGAAGCTGGAGGCCACCCGCCGCTACGGCGCGGAGGTCGTCTTCTACGACCGCCAGAAGGACGACCGTGAGGCGGTGGCGCGCACGCTCGCGGAGACGACGAACCGCGTGCTGGTCCCGCCGTACGACGACTACGCGATCATGGCCGGGCAGGGGACGGTGGCCCTGGAGCTGTTCCAGGACGTGCCGTCGCTCGACGCGCTGCTCACGCCCGTGGGCGGGGGCGGGCTGCTGGCAGGCTGCGCGACGGTCGCGCGCGGGCTCTTTCCCGGGATCACGATCTTCGGGGTGGAGACCGACACGGCCAACGACACCTGGCTGTCGCTCCGCAAGGGCGAGCGGGTGACGATCCCGCCGCCGCCCACCATCGCCGACGGCATCCGCATCACCACGCCGGGCGCGCTCACCTTCCCGGTGCTCAAGGCCAACATCGACGACATCCTGCTCGTGAGCGACGACGAGGTGCGCGA
>DASYTM010000007.1:0-18741 GCA_036002345.1 Candidatus Methylomirabilota bacterium
GCCACAGGAGGACGAACATGACCAGCGACTCCGAATCCGGAACTGCCCGCCCTCTCACGCGCCGCGAGCTGCTGAAGGCTGGAGGCCTCGCCGTCGGCGCGCTCAGCGTGGGCCGGCCCGCGCTTGCGCAGACGCCCAAGCCGGGCGGTGTCTTCATCTCCGCCCAGAACAACGAGGCGACGGGGCTCGATCCCCAGCTCGTGCCGGCCTTCTCGCGCAGCCGGCGCTCGCCCATGATGTACAACCAGCTCGTTCGCTTCGACTCCGACATGAATCCCGTCCCCGAGCTGGCCGAGTCGTGGGAGGTGAGCAAGGACTCGCTCACGTGGACCTTCAAGCTTCGCCAGGGGGTCAAGTTCCACGATGGCCAGGAGATGACGTCGGCCGACGTCAAGTTCACGTTCGATCGCCTGTTCGAGAAGTCCCCCGGCAAATCGGACTTCATCGCCGTCGACAAGGTCGAGCCCACCGGGAAATACGGCATCAAGTTCGTCACCAAGGAGCCGTTCGCCGGCCTGCTCGCGGCGCTCGGCGGCTTCTGGGGCTTCATCATCAGCGAGGCGGGGATCAAGAAGCATGGCGACCTGAACAAGGCGGCGCTCGGCACCGGGCCCTTCATGCTCACCGACTGGAAGGTCGAGCAGCAGATGGTGCTCAAGAAGAATCCGAGCTACTTCAAGAAGGGGCTGCCCTACGTCGACGAGGTCAACCTCCGCATCATCCCCGACGAGGCCAACATCGTCGCGGCGCTTCGGACCGGCCAGATCCAGCACGCCTTCATCGAGGACAACAAGAACTACAACCTGCTGAAGGACGAGAAGTCGCTGACGGGCTATCGGAGCTCCCGCCTCGGCTATGACTTCCTGAACATCAACGCGAGCCGGGGCCCGCTGAAGGACGTCCGGGTGCGGCAGGCCATCAGCTACGCGGTGGACCGCGCGCAGTTGATGCGGGTGGCCGCTTCCGGCTTCGGCCGGCTCACGGCGCCCGCGACGGCGCCCATGAAGCAGTGGCAGCTCCCCGAGGCGCAGTGGATGCGCTACTACAAGCCGGACGTCGAGAAGGCCAAGAAGCTCATGGCCGACGCCGGCCAGGCGGCGGGCTTCACCGTGAAGCTCGGCGTGATCCCCACCTTCCCGACCATGGTCTCGGGCGCGCCCGTCGTCGCCGCGCAGCTCAAGCGCATCGGCATCAACGCCGAGATCGAGAACGTCGAGTACGCGGTGTGGATCAAGCGCTGGCAGGCCAAGGACTTCGACATGACGATGAACACCACGCCGGGCTACGCCGACCCCGACACGGCGTTCTTCCGCGCGCTCCACTCCACCAAGGGCCAGAACTGGAACTCGTGGAGCGTGCCCGACCTCGACGCCATGCTGGAGGACGGCCGGCGCACGATGGATCCCAAGAAGCGCAAGGAGATCTACGACCGCGTCCAGCTCATGATCCTCGAGAACGTGCCGCACCTCTGGCTGTTCTCGGCCGACACCATCGACTTCACCCAGACGGCGGTGAAGGGCTTCCGGCAGCATCCGACCACGCTGCTGTACGGCTTCGAGGGGGCCTGGCTCGACAAGGCGTGATGGCGCGCTACGTCTTCGTGCGGCTGTACTCGATGGCCCTGACCCTGTTCGGGCTCACGGTGCTGATCTTTCTGATGCTGCGGCTGATCCCGGGTACGGTCGTGGAGCAATTGATCGGCGCCGATGCCATCGTCAGCGCGGAGATGGTGGCGCGGCTCCGGGCCTTCTTCGGCCTCGATCAGCCGTGGTACGTGCAGTACGGCCGCTGGCTCGGCGGCCTGCTCCAGGGCGATCTCGGCACCTCGTGGCGCACCGGCAAGCCCGTGGTGTCGCTCATCGCCGAGCGCCTGCCCGTGACGCTCGAGCTCACGGCGTTCGCGGTGGCGGTGGCCCTCGTGCTCGGCGTGGTGGCGGGCGTGATCTCGGCCGTGCGCCGCGACCGCGCCGTGGACAACGTCACGCGCGTGGGCGCGCTGCTCGGCCTCTCCGTGCCCGTGTTCTGGCAGGGCACGATGCTCATCCTCTTCCTGTCGATCTATCTCCGGTGGATGCCGCCCGTCGTCTGGGTGGACTTCTTCACCGATCCGCTGCGCAACCTGACCATCATGGTGCTGCCCGCGCTGTGCCTCGGCACGGCCAGCGCCGCCAACATCGCGCGCACCACGCGGGCGTGCATGCTGGACGTCCTCGGCTCGGAGTACATCCGCACCGCGGCCGCCAAGGGCCTGCGCCCGCGGCGCGTCGTCCTCAAGCACGCCCTCCGCAACGCGCTGATCCCGATCGTCACCGTGGTCGGGCTCCAGATCGGCATCCTGCTCGGCGGCACCGTGGTCGTCGAGGAGGTCTTCACGCTGCCCGGCGTGGGGCGCCTCGTGCTCTGGTCCATCTATCAACGCGACTATCCGCTCACGCAGTCCACCATCCTCTTCGTGGCCGTGATGTTCATGACCATCAACCTCGTGGTGGATCTGCTGTACGCGTACCTCGATCCCCGGATCCGCTACGGCGATTAGGGAGAACACCGCCATGCGAGCCTCGGTACTGTTCGAGCAACGCACGCCGCTGAAGGTGGAGGACGTCGAGCTGCAGGCGCCGCGCGCGGGCGAAGTGCGCGTGCGCATGGCGGCGAGCGGCGTCTGCCATTCCTGCCTGCACGCCGCCGACGGCTCGTGGAAGAACGTGCCGGTGCCGATCGTGCTCGGCGACGAGGGGGCGGGCGTGGTCGAGGCCGTCGGACCCGAGGTGCACACGCTGAAGCCCGGCGACCACGTGATCCTCTCGTGGGCGCCGACGTGCGGGCGCTGCCACTACTGCGTGATCGGCCGCCCGAACCTCTGCGCCGAGCGGCGCCCGGGCCAGGGCGTGCTCCTCGACGGCACCACGCGCATGGCGCTGGGCGGGCGGCCCGTCTATCAGTACGGCCACGTCGCGACGTACGCCTCGGTCACCGTCGTCCACGAGTCCTCGGCGATCGCCATCGACAAGACCGTGCCGCTCGATCGCGCGGCGCTGATCGGCTGCTCGGTGATGACGGGCGTGGGCGCGGTCATCAACACGGCCGTGGTGCCGCCGGGCGCGTCCATGGCCGTCTTCGGGGTCGGCGGCGTCGGTCTGAACGCCGTGCAGGGCGGCGCGATGGTGGCCGCGCAGCCGATCATCGCCGTGGACGTGCGGGGGGCCAAGCTCGACCAGGCGCGGGCGCTGGGCGCGACCCACGCCATCGACGCCTCGAAGGAGGATCCCGTCGCCGAGATCCGCCGCATCACGAAGCGGGGGGCGGACTTCACGTTCGTGGCCGTGGGCGACACGCGCGCCGTCGGTCAGGCCGCCGAGGCCCTGGCCCCCGGCGGCACGTGCGTCGTCATCGGCGTGCCCGCGACGGGCGCCACGGTGCCGCTCGACGTGCGCCCGCTCGTCACCGGCGAGCGCGTCATCCGCGGGTCGTCGTATGGCGGCGCGCGCACGCGCGAGGATCTGCCGCGGCTGGTCGAGCTGTACCGCGCGGGCAAGCTCAAGATCGACGAGCTGATCAGCAAGCGCTACGGGCTCGACGAGGCCAACGAGGCGTTTCGCGCGCTGGCCGCCGGCGAGCTGGCGCGGGGCCTCATCGTCTTCTGATGCGCGAGATCGTCTTCGCGCTGGAGTTTCGCGGCACGGGCCGCCCCGTCGAGGGCAACCCGAACAAGCGCCAGGCCACCTCGACGGCGCCGAGCCAGGCGCTGTCCACCATGCTCGGCGCCGACGGCATCAGCGCGCGCGTCGAGCCGCTGGCGGGCGAGCGCGCGGTGCTGGAGTCGCGCGTGGAGCGGTTCGGGGACGGGTCGTTCGTGGAGGACGGCACGATCACCTACGGCGGCGCCGGCGCCGTCACCTTCGTCACGGTGGGACGCGGCGCCGTGGGTCCGAGCCCCATCCCGGGTTGGACTCACGGCACCGTCATGTGGACCGTGACCGGCGGCGACGGCGTGTTCGCCGGCGCTCAGGGCCTGATCACGTCGAACTTCGCCGTCAACGCGCAGGGCGACGTGGTGGACCACCACGTCGCCCGGCTCTACCTGCGCGACGGCTGAGGACGAAGACCGACTCCTTAGATCTTGCGGCGCGCCGCCACACGCTTGTTCAGCGTCTTGGTCGCGCCCCGCAGCTTCTTGCCGAGCGCCTTGACCGCGCGCCGGGCTTTCGCGACGGCCGCATCCGCCTTCCGCCTCCGCCTCCGTAATCTCGCCTGCGCCTTGGCCATGAGTGTCCTCCTGCGACTATTTTAGGACAGCCACCCTTGACGACCACCAAAGTTCCGCGCATGGTGGCCCCGCCATGGTCATCACGGTGTTCGGCGCGGGCGCGATCGGCGGCATCACGGGTGCCGCATTGGCGCGCGCGGGTCACGATGTCCTGCTCGTCGATCGCGCGGCGGACCACGTGGCCGCCATGAACGCGCGGGGTCTCACCGTCGAGCGCCGCGACGGCGCCGAGACGATCCCGGTGCGCGCGATCACGCCCGACCTGCTCGGCCCGGGGCTCGAGCTGGTGCTCCTCGCCGTGAAGTCGCAGGACACCCCGGCCGCCCTCGAGGTGCTCGTGCCGCGGCTCGGCGCGCAGGCGGCGATCGTCTCGATGCAGAACGGTCTCAACGAGGAGCTCATCGCCGGCGCCGCCGGCGCCGAGCGCACCGTCGGGTGCCTGGTGAACTGGGCGGCGGACTGGACCGGGCCCGGCCGCATCCTCCACGGCGGCGAGGGCGCCCTCGTGCTGGGCGAGCTGGACGGGCGGCCGAGCGAGCGTGTGAGCGCGCTCGCCAAGCTGCTGGCCATCGTGGCCCCGACCCGGGTGACCGACAACATCCTCGGCTACACGTGGAGCAAGCACGTGTACGGCGCGCTCCTCGTGGCCACCGCGGTCGTGGACGCCCACGTCTACGAGGTCGTCGAGCGCTCGCCCGAGGTGAAGCGCATGCTGATCGCGCTGGTGCTGGAGAGCATGCGCGTCGCGGAGGCGGCGGGCATCCGCCTGCAGCCGTTCGACGAGTTCGATCCGGAGGACTATCGCAAGGCCGCGTCCGGCGACCTCGCGGCCCGGGATTGCGCGATGGACGTGATCGCCGCGCACTATCGCGCGCACATCAAGACGAAGACCGGCATCTGGCGCGATCTCGCCGTGCGGCGGCGCAAGACAGAAGTGGGCGCGCTGCTCGGCGCAACGGTGACGAAGGCCCGGCGCTACGGCATTCCGATGCCGCTCACGGAGCGGCTCGTGACGATGATCGAGGAGCTGGAGACCGGACGCCGCGTGATGACGTGGGACAACGTCGAGGAGCTGGTGCGCGCTAGCTGACGTGCGAGACGGGACGCCGGCGGTGCAGGATCTCGCACCAGCGCCGGTTGTCGTCGCCACCTGCCTCGACGCTCCCGAGCAGATGCGCCGTCGCCGTGACCAGGCCGTCGTCGAGGCCCAGGTTGGCGGGCGGGTGGGCATCGCACCAGCGCACGTCCAGGATCTCGGCGAGTGGGTCTGCGTCGGGCTCGCAGCCCGGGCAGTACGAGCGCCCCAGCGTCGGCGTATCCCGGATGTCGTCCGGCATACCCTGTCGTAAGGCAAGCCCCGTGCCGAGTCCCGAAGTCTTCTTTCGCGCTAATTTGCGAGCGGTTAGACCTCGTGCCCGGGGCTGATTTCGCGGTCAATCCGACACCGGCTGGTGCGCAAATGGGCAGTTCTCCCGGGCGTTGACACCCCCTCCCGATCGCCGCATCATGCGCGCCATCCCGTTCCGCGAGGTGACTTCCCGATGCGCAAAGTCCTGACCGCGCTGCTGGTGCTGGCCGTGATCGCGTCCCTCGTCCCGCCCGCCGACGCGCAGAAGCGCGGCGGCACGCTGACGATCGTGCGGCCGACGGATCCCGTCTCGCTGGACCCGAACCTCGAGACCACCGCGCCGGGCGCGTGGGTGTACTTCAACATGCTCGAGGGACTCCTGACCCTCGACGACAAGATGCAGGTCAAGCCCGCGCTGGCGACCTCCTACGAGGTGATGTCGTCCACCAAGGTGCGCTTCAAGTTGCGCCCCAACGTGAAGTTCCACGACGGCACGCCGTTCAACGCCGAGGCCGTCCGCTTCACGTTCGACCGCGCCCTCAACGGCAAGCCGCCCGCGCGCTGGGCGAGCCTGGCCGGGTCGCTGGCCGGCGCCGAGGTGATCGACAATCTCACGGTGGACGTGATCACCAGGGAGCCCTACGGGCCGATCCTCCGCACGCTGGCCATGTACTGCATGGGCATCGTCTCGCCCACGGCCGTCGGCAAGATGGGCGCCGACTTCAGCCGCGCGCCCGTCGGCACCGGGCCCTTCAAGTTCGTCGAGTGGAAGACCAACACGCACGTGATCATCGAGCGCAACAAGGAGTACTGGGGCGACAAGGCGCTCGTGGACCGCGTGATCTTCAAGGTGGTGCCCGAGGAGGGCGCGCGGATGATCGCGCTCCAGACGGGCGACGCCGACATGGTCCTCTTTCCGTCGCCGGCCCAGCTCCCCGCGCTGCGGAAGGATCCGAAGTTCACCGTGCACGAGACGACGGGCATCCGCGTGGTCTTCGCGGGATTCCACGCCGGCCTGCCGCCGCTCGACGACGTGCGCGTGCGCCAGGCCCTCCTCCACGCCGTGGACCGCAAGGCGATCCTCGACAACATCATGGAGGGCTCGGCGGGTCCGGCGCGCGGCGTGCTGGCGCCGGGCGTGTTCGGCTACAAGGACATGCAGCTCGACAAGCTCTACCCGTTCGACAAGGCGAAGGCCAAGGCGCTGCTGGCGCAGGCCGGCTGGACGCCCGGCCCCGACGGGATTCTCGCCAAGGGCGGGCAGAAGCTGTCGCTCTCCTGGCTCGCCGCGCGCGGGCGCTATCCCAAGGACGGCGAGATCACCGAGGCCATCCAGGCGATGTTCAAGGACGTCGGCGTCGAGGCCAAGGTGCAGGTGCTGGAATGGGCCGCCGTGTTCCAGCAGGTGCGCGGCAACCCGCTCAACCACCACATGTTCACGCTGGGCTGGGTCACCTCCAACGCGGACGCCGACTACTCGCTGTACGCGCTCTTCCACTCCAAGAACGTGCCGCCGACGGGCTGGAACACGTCGCGCTACGCCAACGCCAGGGTGGACACGCTCGTCGAGCAAGCGCGCAAGAGCCTCAACCAGACCGAGCGCGAGAAGCTCTACGGCGAGGTGCAGGACATCCTCGCCAAGGAGATGGTGTGGATCCCCGTCTACACGACGAAGGAGATCATCGCCGCGCGCGCCGGCGTGAAGGGCTTCCAGATCCATCCCGTGGAATACAACCTCGCGCTCTGGAAGACCTGGCTCGAAAAGTAGGATGACCGGCGGAGGCGCCACGGCCGGAGGCGTTTAATGGCGCTGACGTTCGTGGCGCGCCGCCTCCTGCTCGCCCTTCCTGTCCTGCTCGGCGTGATCTTCGTGGTCATGCTGACCGTCGATCTCTTACCGGGCGACGCCGTCACCCTGATGCTCGGCGAGCACGCGACCAAGGACGCCGTCGCGGCGCTGCGCGAGCACCTCGGCCTCGACAAGCCGTTCGCCGTCCGCTACGTGGACTACGTCGGCCGGCTCGCGCGCGGCGACCTCGGGCGCTCGATCCAGCAGAACCGTCCCGTGGCCGCGGAGCTGGCCGACGCGTGGCCTGCCACGCTGCAGCTCACCGTGGCCGCGCTCGTCATCGCCGCCGCCGTCGGCATCGTGGCCGGCATCGTCTCCGCGGTGTGGCCGAACTCGCTCTTCGACGCCGTCGCCCGCCTCGCCTCGCTCTTCGGGCTCTCCATGCCGATCTTCTGGACGGGGCTCGTGCTGATCGTGATCTTCTCGCTCTGGCTCAACTGGCTCCCCGTGGGCGGCGCGGGCTCGCTGAGCCACCTCGTGCTGCCCGCCATCACGCTCGCGCTGCCGTCGGTGGCGATGGTGGCGCGCATGACGCGATCCGCGGTGCTCGACGTGCTCCGCGAGGATTACGTGCGCACCGCGCGCGCCAAGGGCGTGGGCGAGCACTGGGTGCTCGGCAAGCACGCCCTGCGCAACGCCTTCATTCCGATCCTCACGCTGCTCGGCCTGCAGTCGGGCCAGCTCATGGGCGGCGCCGTGCTCACGGAGACGGTCTTCGCGTGGCCGGGGCTGGGCCGGCTCATGGTGAAGGCGATCTTCGCGCGCGACTACGTGCTGCTCCAGGGCGCCGTCCTCGTCTTCGCGCTGGCCTTCGTGATCGTGAACCTCCTCGTCGATCTCTCGTATGGGCTCCTCGACCCACGCGTGGGACGGCAAGGATGACGGCCTGGTCGCGGTTCCTCAAGAATCGCCTGGCCCTGGTCGGCCTCGTGCTCGTGATCGCGCTGACGGCGTCCGCGGCGCTGGCGCCGTGGCTGGCGCCCGTCGATCCCGCGCGCCAGAGCCTGATCGAGAAGCGCGCCACGCCCGGCGGCAAGTACCTGCTCGGCGCCGACGAGTTCGGCCGCGACATCCTCTCGCGCGTGATCTACGGCTCGCGCGTGGCGCTCCTGGTCGGCGTGCTCTCGGTGATCATCGCCGTCGCGGGCGGCCTGCTCCTGGGCACGCTGGCGGGCTTCGCGGGCGGCTGGCTGGACGCCGTGCTCATGCGCGGCATCGAGATCCTCCTCGCCTTCCCGTACCTGCTCCTGGCCCTCGCCATCGTCGCGATGATGGGCCCGGGCGCGCTCAACACCACCATCGCGGTCGGGATCTGGGGCGTGCCGGCGGTGACGCGTATCGTGCGCGGCTCGGTGCTGGCCCTGCGGGAGACCGAATACGTCGGCGCCGCGCGCGCGCTCGGCGCGCCGGCCTCCGCGGTGCTGCGCCGTCACATCCTGCCCAACGTGATCCCCGGCCTGATCGTCTACGCCACCCTCTTCATGGCCAACGCGATTCTGCTGGAAGCCGCGCTCTCGTTCCTCGGCCTCGGCGTGCAGCCGCCCACGGCCTCGTGGGGGCTGATGGTCTCGACGGGCCGCGACGTGCTGCTGGTCGCGCCGCACGTGGCGACCGTGCCCGGGCTCGCCATCATGGTCGCGGTGCTTGCCTTCAACCTGGTCGGCGACGGCCTGCGCGACGCACTCGACCCGCGCCTGCGCGGCGGCTAGCTCGCGGCGTATACTCGCTTTCTCGCTTTGCCAAGGAGGCCTCCATGCTCGTCCTGCGAGGCGGCACGCTCATCGATGGAACTGGAAGGGCCCCGCTGCGCGACGCCACCATCGTCGTCGCCGACGGCCGCGTGGAGACGGTGACGACCGGCGCGGCGGCGACATGGCCGTCGAGCGCCGAGGTGATCGACGTCGCCGGGATGACCGTGCTGCCCGGCCTGATCGACGGTCACGACCACCTCGCCTTCCACGGCTACGAGCTGGCGAGCCGCTGGGAGCTCAACGAGGCCGGCAGCACGCGTCACGTGCGCACCGCGCGCGTGATCGAGCGGACGCTCGGCATGGGCTACACGACGATCCGCGACGCGGGCGGGCTCGACTCGGGCTTCCGCGCGGCGATCGACGAGGGCTTGCTGCGCGGGCCGCGGCTCTTGAGCGCCATCGCCATCATCTCGCCCATCGGCGGCATCGGCGACCGGATCAGCCCGTCGGGCCACGAGTGCCTGGTCCCCGCGGATCCCGCCCTGCCGCGCGGCGTCGCCAATGGCGTGGAGGACGTGCGCCGCGTCGTGCGCGTGATGATCCGCGCCGGCGCGGAGGTCATCAAGTGCGCGACGACGGGTGGCGCCAGCTCGCGCGCCGGCCACGGGCCGAAGGATCCCGCGTTCGACGCCGAGGAGATGCGCGCGCTGGTGGACGAGGCTCACGCCCAGGGGCGCAAGGTGATGTGCCACGCCCTCGGCGGCTCGGGGCTGCGGCTCGCCCTGGAGGCCGGCGTGGACTCGATCGAGCACGGCTGCTATCTCGACGAGGATCCGGAGCTGATTCCGATGATGGCCGAGCGCCGCACGTTCTTCGTGCCCACGAGGACCGTGTACACGTACCACAGCGAGTCCAAGGCCGCCCACGTCCGCGAGCGCTCCCGGGCGCTGCGCGACCACCATGTCGCCAGCATCCAGCGGGCGATGGCGGCGGGCGTGCGCGTGGTGGCCGGCACCGACGCGGGCGGTCACGGCCATCCGCCGAACGCCGCCGAGCTCGAGCACCTCGTGGCCGCCGGCCTCACGCCGATGCAGGCCATCCAGGCCGCCACGAGCGTGGCCGCCGAGTGCCTGGGGCTCGAGCGCGAGCTCGGGACGATCGAGAAATCCAAGCGCGCCGATCTCGTCGTCGTCGCGGGCGATCCCCTCGCCGACGTCAAGCTCTTGCAGTCGGAGAACCGGATCCGGCTCGTGGTGAAAGACGGCGCGATCGCGGTGCGCCGGTAGAATCGGACGCATGACCGAGCGCGAGGCGCTGGCCGTGCTCCAGGGCGACGATCCCGCGCAAGCGGCGCGCGCCGCCACGGCCCTCTGGCAGATGTGGCACCAGTCGGGCGATCCGAAGCTCGATGCCCTCCTGCTCGAGGGCATCGAGGCGATGCAGCGCCAGGAGCTCAACGCCGCGGACACTGTGTTCACGCGGCTGATCGAGATGGCGCCGCAGTTCGCCGAGGGCTGGAACAAGCGCGCCACGGTGCGCTACCTGACCAAGGACTACCCGGCCTCGATCGCCGACTGCCGCGAGACCCTCACGCGCAATCCCAATCACTTCGGCGCGCTCTCCGGCCAGGGACTCTGCCACCTGGCGCTCGGCGAGCACCGCGAGGCGGCGGCGCTCTTCCGCCGGACGCTCGCCGTCCATCCGCACCTCGACAGCGCGCGGTCGAATCTCCGCACGGCGCTCCACGAGGTGGTGAAGTGGAACTAGCTCAGGCGGGCAGGACGATCGCCGGATCGTCGGGCCGCGCGCGGTAGAGCAGCGCGGTCCGGCCCAGCACCTGCGCCAGCTCGGCGTGGGTGCGCGCGGCGAGCGCCGCCGCCGTGTCGTGGCGGTCCTCCGGCGCGTTGTCGCCGATCCGCACCTTGATCAGCTCGTGCGCGGTGAGCTGTTCGTCGGCCTGGGCGACCACCGCGTCGCTCACGCCCTCGTGGCCGACGTGCAGCGTGGCGGCCAGCCGCTGGCCCAGCGCGCGGAGATGGCGCTTCTGCTTTCCGGAGAGCCGGCTCGGCTGCATGGGATGTAGGATAGCGCTCCATGGAGTTCGGGTTCAGCCCCGCCGAGCAGGCGTTCGCCGAGGAGGTCCGCGCGTTCCTGCGCGCGCAGCCGCTCGACCGCTTTCCCCTGGACGGCATGGACGCGGGCTACGGCTCCGGCGCGCACTCGCGCGCGTTCATGCAGGCGCTGGCCGAGCGCGGCTGGATCGGCATGTGCTGGCCCGAGAAGTTCGGCGGCCGGGACGAGCCGATGTTCTTCAAGCTGGTCCTCTTCGAGGAGCTGGCGCGGGCCGGCGCGCCCTTCGGGCCGCTCGCGGGCGTGTGGCAGACGGCCGACGCCATCATCGAGTACGGCAGCGAGAGGCTGCGCCGCGAGGTGCTGCCCGCGATCGCGCGCGGTGAGGCGACGTTCTGGCAGGGCTACAGCGAGCCCGACGCGGGCTCCGATCTCCTCGCGCTGAAGACCGAGGCGCGGCGCGACGGCGATCACTACGTGATCCGCGGCCACAAGATCTGGTCGAGCCACGCCGGCATCGCGACCCACGGGCTCGTGTTCACGCGCACCAGCCGCGAGGCCCGGCGCAGCCGCGGCTTCAGCATGTTCGTGGTCCCGAACGGGACGCCGGGCATGGACATCCGGCCGATCCGAAGCCTGACCGGCGGCGTCTATCACTACGAGGTCTTCCTCGACGAGGTGCGCGTGCCCGCCGACGTGATGCTCGGGCCCGAGGGCGAGGGCTTCCAGGCGCTCCTCAACGGGCTCGACTCCGACCGCTTCTGGGGCCGCTTCTACAAGGCGCCCGCCCTCGAGCGCGTGCTGACGCGGCTGGTGGACCACGCCAACGCCACGGGTGCCAGCAAAGACGCCGGCCTCCGGCGCCGCATGGCGGCGATGGCCGCGGAGATCGCGGCGCTCCGCTTCCTCTTCTATCGCGCGGCGTGCCTGCTGCGTGACGGCGCCCCGCTCACGTACGAGACGGCGCTCGCCAAGGTCTACGCCGACGAGCTGGGCCAGAAGCTGGCGCGCCTGGGCATGGATCTCCTCGGCCGGTGGGCGCCGCTGCGCGCTGGCTCGCGGGAGGCGCCGCTGGACGGCGAGATCTCGCACGCGTACCTCACGAGCCTCGGCCACACCATCGCGGGCGGCACCGCCGAGGTGCTGCGGACGACGGTGGCCGTGCGCGGCCTGGGCCTGCCCGCGGAGCCGCGGCGAGCCTGAGATGGACTTCCGCCCCTCGCCCGCCCAGCAGCTTCTCGTCGCGACCGCGCGCGACTTCTTGAAGAAGCACTGCGCGCCCGAGCACGCGCAGGCCGTCGCGCTCGATCCGCGCGGCTTCGACGACGCGCTCTGGCGGCGGATGGCGGAGCTGGGCTGGCAAGGACTGCTCGTGCCGGGCGAGTGGGGCGGCAGCGACGGCTCGCTGCTGGACGTCATCCTCCTCGTGGAGGAGATCGGCCGCGCGGCCGCCCCGGGCCCGTTCGTGCCGAGCGCCGTGGTGGCGACGTCGCTGCTCGTCGCGGCCGGGAGCGCCGAGCAGAAGAAGCGGCTCTTGCCCGCGATGGCCGCGGGCGAGCGGATCGTCGGCGTCGCCCTCGGCGGTGACGGCCACGCCGTGGACGTCGACGCGCGCGGCCGGCTCACGGGGCGCGCGCTGTTCGTCGAGGCCGCGCACGTGGCCCACGAGCTCATCGTCGCCACGCGAGGCGGCGATCTCGTGCTGGTCCCGACCGATCGCCCCGGCCTCGCGCGGCTACCCCTCGACGCCATCGGTCCCGAGAAGCTGTTCGAGGTGACCTTCGACGGCGTGACGGTGAGCGACCGGCTGGATCCCGCCGCCGTGCCCGCGGCGCGCGACGCGGGGGCGCTGGCCCGGACCGCGGAGATGGTCGGTGCCGCCGCGCGCGCGTTCGAGCTGACCGTGGAGCACGCGAAGACGCGCGTGCAGGGCGGGCGGCCGATCGGCGGCCACCAGGCGATCCAGCACGCGTGCGCCGACCTCGTCCGCGACGTCGACGCCTCTCGCGGCCTCCTCTACGCCGCGGCGTGGAAGGTCAGCGAGGGGGCGCCGGCCGCGCGCGAGGTGGCCATGGCCAAGGCGTACGCGAGCGAGGCCTGCCTCACCGTCGCGCGGCGCGCGCACCAGATCTTCGGCGCCATCGGGTACTGCGAGGAGCACCCGCTTCATCTCCTGCACAAGCGCATCCACGCCGCGAGCCTCGATGCCGGCGACCCCGCCGCGCACCTCGAGACCGTCGCGCGCGCCATCGGGCTCCAGCCGTGAAGCTGAGCGTCGAGTTTCCGAGCGTGGCGTACCGGGAAGGCCCCGGCGCCGTCGCGAAGATGGCCCGCGCGATCGAGCAGATCGGCTACGACCACATCGACGTCTTCGACCACGTCGTGATGGGCTACCCGATCGCCGGCCGCCCGCCGGGCCCCTACACGGCGACCATGCCCATCCTCGAAGCCCTGATGACGCTCGCGCACATCGCCGCCGTGACGACGCGCGTGACGCTGGGCACCGAGGTGCTCGTGCTGCCGCAGCGCCACCCGACGCTCGTCGCCAAGCAGGTCAGCACGCTCGACACGCTGTCGGGCGGCCGCGTGCGGCTGGGCGTCGGCGTCGGCTGGCAGGAGTCCGAGTACGAGGCACTCGGCGAGGATTTTGGGACGCGCGGCGCGCGGATGGACGAGGCGATCGCGCTGCTACGAAAATACTGGAGTGACGCGCAGGTCGACTCGCCGGGCCCGAACTACCAAGTGACGGCGATGGCCATGGAGCCGAAGCCGCCGCAGGGCCGGCGGCTGCCGATCTGGATCGGCGGGCTCTCGGAGCCCGCGTACCGTCGCGTCGGCCGGCTGGGCGACGGCTGGCTGGCGAGCCGCATCACCGACGCGGCGAGCGCGCGGTCGGCCTTCGACTCGATCCGCCGCCACGCCGAGGCCGCCGGCCGCGATCCCGCGGCCATCGGGCTCCAGTCCATGGTCGCCACGCCGCCGAAGGACGCCGAGGGCAAGCGCTTCTACGCCGAGCACGACCGCGTGGTGGCGCGCATCGCCGAGCTCCAGGGCATGGGCTTCGGCTGGGTGGCGCTCAACGCGACGGCCATCTTCCAGGCCGGCGCGCGCTCGGTGGACGCGATGAGCGACGCGCTCGCCGCCCTCCACGGCAAGATCCGCGCCGCCGTCGGGGCCTCCTGAAAGATCGATGACGCCGCCGGCCGCCGGCGTCATGGGTATAGAAGCGGCTGGCAACCCACCGGAGGGATGCATGACCGGGACACGAGCTCAAGAGCGCAAGCTCGTCGAGTGAGCACCCGCGGCCTGCCTGCGGTAGGCTAGCCGCTGGCGACATCCGCAGGCTAACCCTCAGGAGGACACATGAGCGACCAGGAGACCACCCGCAGGGAGACCCTCAAGCTCGCCGCCGCGGTGGCGGCCTTCGGGACGGCGCTCGGCTATCGGCGGACCGCCGATGCCGCGGGAAAGACGGAGCTCAAGACCGAGCTCAAGCACGTGGAGCTGAAGCTCTACGACGGCGGCCGGCTCGTGCACAGCTGCCCGATCCCCCAGAGCGCGCTGAAGCAGCTCAAGGCCGAGCACAAGCTGGAGATCAAGCTCTTCGTGAACAACAAGGCCGGGGACACCCTGGGCTGGGACCTGAAGGCCAACAAGAAGCTGTAAGTGGAGTTCGTCGCCCCGCCTGTCGTCTTCGACAAGACGCGGGCGAGCCGCTGGTCGTACGTTTGCCACGCCTGCAGCCGCTGCTGCTACGGCAAGGGCATCCAGGTGGCGCCGTACGAGGTCCTGCGGCTCGCCCGCAATCTCGGCATCAGCACGACGGACGTCCTCGCGCGGCACACGGAGGGCGGCGGCATGCGGCTGCGCCTTCGCGAGAACGGCGCCTGCACGTTCCTGACGGAGCGCGGCTGCGGCGTCCACGCCGATCGCCCGCTCGTGTGCCGCTTCTACCCGCTCGGCCGCCAGGTGGCGGCCGACGGCGGCGAGACGTTCGGTGACCTTCCACCGCACCCGCAGACCGAAGGCGAGTACGGCGACGACGGCACGGTGGACGACTATCTCCGCGCCCAGGGCGTCGCGCCCTTCATCGCGGCCGGCGAGCGCTACGGCGCGCTCTACCGGCGGATGGAGGAGGCGCTGCTGCGACGCCGGGACGAGACGGGCGGTGACATTCCGCCCATCGAGATGCCGGTCGACGCGCCGCTGACGTCGTGGCTCGACGTGGACGCGACGGTGGCGGCGTACTGCGCGGAACGCGGGCTGCCGATCCCGGCCGGCCTCGACGACACGGTGACGATGCACATCCGCGCCGTCGAGGCGTGGCTGGAGAGTCTCGGCGCCTGACTACTTCGCGACGCAGTCTTTCGTCGTCGTCGGCTTCTGAGTCGACACCGTAACGGACAGCGGCGAATTGCTGGCCGGAATCGTGAACGGCTGCGACTCGATCGTCAACGACGTTCCTTTGAACGCCGGGATGTCGACGCAGCGGATCGCACTGTACGTCTCGCCGCCGCCCTTGTACGGCCCGACCACCGTGATCTTCGCGTGGCTCGCGACGCGCTCCGGCGTTGGGAACGGAGACTGAGCGCGCGGAACCCCTCGCTGGGCCGGGGGCGGGGCGGGGAAGGTATACGTGATCTTCACCGTGTAGGAGCCCGGGTCGAGGTTGTACGACTTCAGCAACTGGACGTCCTGGTACGGCTTGACGGTGGGATTGAGCTGGAACCCCTGCACGTCCGGCGTCATCTCCGGTGGCTTCGTCGCGCCCGGCGGCACCTTGCTCTTGTCGATCGCCAACGCCGGAGCCGCGACCGCGACAGCCACCCCGATCGCAACCATCAGAATTCCCGATCTGAACGTCCTCATCTGCGCCCTCCCCAGGGGACTCGACGGTTCACCGCGAGGCCATCGCCCGGACCCAGGATGGGCGGGCGGGCCCTACCCTGATAACGCGAGGGCGCGCCCGCGTCATCGAACTTTTTCACCCGCCCCGTCTCACCCCCTCACACGGCGAGGTAGCCGCCGTCCACGACGAGCTCGGTGCCCGTGATGTAGGACGCCTCGTCGGAGGCCAGGAACAGCACCGCGTGGGCGACCTCCTCCACGCGGCCCTCGCGCTTCAGCGGCACGGCGCGCAGCATCTTCTCACGCCACGCCGGGTCGGCGGAGCCCTTGGACGTCCGCATGGGCGGCAGCATGCCCGGGTGCACGGAGTTCACGCGGATCCCGTCACGCGCGTACTGCACGGCCGCCGTCTTGGTCATGATGCGCACCGCACCCTTGGAGGCGTTGTACGCCATGTGCACGCGGTCCTGGCCGACGAAGCCGGAGATCGACGAGATGTTCACGATGGCGCCGCCGCCGGCCTGCTGCATGGCGGGGATCGCGTACTTCATCCCGAGGAAGACGCCCTTGGCGTTGACGGCCATCACCGTGTCCCAGGCCGTGCTGCTCAGCATGTCGGACTCGATCGTGCCGCTGATGCCGGCGTTGTTGACGAGCACGTCGAGCTTGCCGAAGGCGCTCACGGCGGCCTTCACGGCCGCGTCCCACTCGTTCTCCTTCGTCACGTCGAGCTTCACGAAGCGCGCCGCCGCGCCGATCTTGTCGGCGACCTGCTTGCCCTCGGCTTCGAGCACGTCGGCCACGATCACCTTGGCGCCCTCGCGCGCGAAGATGACGGCCTCGCTCTGGCCCATCCCGCTGGCGGCTCCCGACACGAGCGCAACCTTTCCGGCGAGCCTCATCGTGCCTTCTCCTTTCGCGCCGCAGGCGGCGTGCTGAGCGGCAGCTGCGAGCGGCCGGCCATGGTGCCGCCGTTGACGCCAAGCACCTCGCCCGTGACGTAGTCCGCGTAGGGCGAGGCGAGATAGAGGGCCGCGTTGGCGATGTCCGCCGGGGTGCCCTGCCTCCCCCACGGAATGCCGCGGGTGATCGCTTCCACGTACTCCGTCGTCAGCGGCGACATCTCGCTGTCCACCCGCACGAAGCCGGGCGCGATGCAGTTGACGTTGATGCGCGCCGGGGCCAGCTCCAGCGCCAGCACCTTGGTGAACATCACCACGCCGGCTTTCGAGGCGCAGTAGTGCGCGGCGCCCGCGCGGCCGCTCGCGTAGGCGCCCGACGAGATCGTGACGAGCTTGCCCGGGGCGCCGCGCGCCATCATGGAGCGCGCGGCGGCGCGACACGTGAGAAAGACGCCGCGCAGATTGGTCTCCATCACGCGGTCCCACTCCGCGACGTCCATGTCCACCACCGGCGTGTTCGGATAGATGCCGGCGTTGGCGATGGCCACGGTGACGGGGCCCAGCGCCTTCTCGGCGCCGGCGACGAGGGCGGCCACCGAGGCCTCGTCGCGCACGTCCACCGTCTGGGAGAACACGCGGTCGCCGAGCGCCGAGGCCGCCCGCTTGAGTGGCGCCTCGCGCAGGTCACCCAGCGCGACGCGCGCGCCGGCGGCGTGGAAAGCCTGGGCGATCCCCTGCCCGATGCCCGCGCCCGCGCCCGTGACGAGGACGACGTGGTCCTTGAAGTCGAACACCGGCGCCGGGCTCAATGGACCGCGACGCCGCCGTCCACGAGCAGCGTCTGACCGGACATCATCGCGCTGTCGTCGGAGACGAGATAGATGAGGGTGCCCACCAGGTCTTCGGGCAGCTCGGCCCGCTTGATCATCCGGGACTCGATGTTGAAGCGCTTGCCCTCCTCCGAGATGTTCTTCTCGTTCTCGCCGGAGAGCGTGAAGCCCGGCGCCAGCG
Source organism: Candidatus Methylomirabilota bacterium (assembly GCA_036002345.1). Classification (GTDB taxonomy): domain Bacteria; phylum Methylomirabilota; class Methylomirabilia; order Rokubacteriales; family CSP1-6; genus AR12. The sequence goes on from DASYTM010000007.1 coordinate 17,984, forward strand.
CGTTCACGCGGATCCCCTGCGGGCCCAGCTCGCGCGCGAGCGCGCGGGTGAAGCCGACCACGCCGCCCTTGGAGGTCGTGTAGTGGATGTAGTTCGCCACGCCGCGGAAGAACGTGCTGGACGCGATGTTGACGATGACGCCCTTGCCCTGCGCCTTCATGGCCGGGAACACGGCGCGGGCGCACAGGAAGAGCCCGCGGAGGTTGACGGCCATCACCGCGTCCCACTCCTCGACGGGGATCTCCATGAACGGACGGCGCTTGAGGTTGCCGTAGAGGGCGGCGTTGTTGACGAGCCCGTCGATGCGGCCGAAGCGCGCGAGTGTCTCGGTGGCCAGCCGCTGCGTGTCCGCCTCACGCGAGACGTCGCACGACACCCCCAGCGCCTGCCCGCCGCGTCCCTCGATCTCGGTGACGACGGGCTTGGGATCGAGGACGTCGGCCACCACGACCCGCGCGCCCTCGGCGGCGAGGCCGAGGCCGTAGGCGCGCCCGATGCCGCGGGCGCCGCCCGTGACGATGATCACGCGGTCCTTCAATCGCATGGGAGCCTCCTCATTTACGCTTGCCGTGCCACTGCGCGATCTCCTCGCAGGTGGCGAACCAGACGCCCTTGGACTTGCGCATGAACTTCACGAGGTCCTCGATGAGCTGCACGCGCGAGGCGCGCCCGCTGACGAACGGATGGCACGTGAGCACGAAGCAGCCGTTCTCCTTGTGCATGGCCGCGAACTCGGTCGACCAGAGGTTGAAGACGCG
>DASYTM010000008.1:0-3468 GCA_036002345.1 Candidatus Methylomirabilota bacterium
GAGCGCTTGGGCCAGCCGGATCTGCCGCCACTTCTCGGCGAGACCGCGCGGCTCGCGGCGACGGCGCAGCGCGGGGTCGAGCAGTCCCGCGAGCTGCATGGTGAGCGTGCTGCCGCCCCGGGGTGCGCCGCCGCGCAGCCGTTGCAGGACGGCGGCCGTGAGGGCGCGAGGGTCCACGCCGGCGTGCTCGCGGAAGCGCCGATCCTCGGAGGCGAGCACCGCCATGACGAGCGCGGGCGAGACGTCATCGAGCGAGGTCCACGCCAGGCGCCGCCGCGCGCGGTCGACGCGCCGGTCGTGCAGCACCTCGCAGTGCCGGTCGAGCAGCGCGGCCTCCGACGGGCGCCACGCCGCGCGCACGGTGGGAAACGTCGGCGAAGGGGGCGGTGAGATCGCGCCGAGGAATGCCAGGACGACGGCCAGGGTGGGACCGAGGATCACGGGGCAACCTCGAGGACGGCGTTGGGCAGCTCGCCGAACATCTCCGGCGCATAGAGCGCCTCGACCCTCGTCGGCGGCAGCGCGAACCGGCCCGCCTGGTTCAGCCGCACCGTGTACTCCACGACGAGCGTGCCCTTGGGGACGAAGCGATAGTAGGCGCGGAAGGCGTCGAAGGCGCGCTCCTGAAACGCCGGCCACGCCCAGCCTTGCGACGACTCGCCGGCCGTGGCGATCGTGGACTCACCGCCGAGGCCGCGGCCGAGATGCGACGCGCCCGCCGGGAGGGGATCGTTGACCACGACCCAGGTCATGTCGGACTGCGCCTCCACCTCGAGCCGGACGCGCACGATGTCGCCCCGGCTCCAGCGCGTGGGGTCACGGCGCTCGATCGGCGCCAGCACGCGGCCGATGCGGTATCCGCTCGACAGCGGCGCGCGTAACGGAAGGGCCGCCTGGGCTTCCACGGTGATCCACGGGCGGCCCGCGCCCTCGTGGCTCACCGCCAGCTCGTCGGCCGCCGCGGGCCACGGGAAGGCGAGGGAACCGCCGCGCGGAGCCGCGGCCCAGTCGAGGGATCGCCGCGCGCCGGCCAGCGCGGCGGTGCTCACGCCCGCCACCGGGGTCCGCTCGTACTCGCGCGCGAACTTCTCCAGCGCGAGCGCGCCCCACGCGTTGGCGACCGTCAAATCCCAGGCCCCCCGCTGCTGGCGGCCCACCGCGCCCCGCACGATCCGCGGCAGCTCGTCCTTCCAGACCCCGGCCTCGAGCGCGGTCAACACGAGCCGGACGGCGTTGACGTCGTTGGAGATCATCAGCCACCAGAGACGATCGCTCGCGTCAGTGGAAAATCCCACGATCGTGCCCTGCACGTTGAGGCGCGCGCGCACCACACGCTCGGCCTCGCCGAGCTTCGCCGCGCGCTGGGGGATACCGTTCACCCGGCGCAGCACGTTCCACCAGTCCAGCACGCCCGAGGTCGGCCACAGATTCGGCTCGGCGGCGATCGTCGACACCAGCGGCGGGTCGGCGTGGCCCCGACGCGAGAGCGCCTCCAGCGCGGCCAGCTTGCGCAGCGTCAAGTCGGGCCGCGGGATGTCCGAGCCGCGCCGGATCTTGCCCTCAACGAACTTGCGGAGGCCGTCCTCCAGGCGCGTCTGGATCGCCTCGGGGATCGTCCACCCCCGTTCGTGGACGACGGCGCTGACGTAGGCGGTGAGCACGTCGCTGCCGACGGGCGCGCGCGGGAAGTACTTGAGGAGCCCGTCGCCGTCGACGTGGGCGGGCAGGCGCTCCACGATCGCGCGCCACCGCGCTTCGTCGCGCAACGCGACCGCGCGCGAGACCTCTTGCTCGAGACACGTGTAGGGATAGCGCGCCATCCACTCCCGCAGCGGCTCGGCCCCGGCGATGAGCGACGGCGCGAGGGTCACGCGAATGCCGCCCTGGCCGGCCAGGGCGGCGTGCGGCCGCTCGACCGCCTGACGCGTGACCGGTCCGCCTGGTGTCGCCTGGAACAGTGTCGCCTGGTAGGTCCGGACCGGCACCGAGGAGATCACCTTTTGCGTGACGCGCAGGCGATCCGTGGCGCCACCGCGCTCTTCCCCCTCGATCTCCCAGGCGAGCGCGGAGACGCCGACGGGGACGGCGATGTCCCACGTCACCGCCCGCGCCTCTCCGGGCGCCAGCGCGGCCGCGCGTGGCTCGAGCGTTCCGCCGAGGCCCTCGACGCGCGCCCGCGCGACGACGTCCATGGCTCGGGTCGTCGCGTTACGCAGAGTGACCTCGGCGCCGAAGCGGTCGCTCGCGCGGACCAGCGGCGGCAGCCCGGCCAGCAGCATCAAGTCCTGCGTCGTTCGGATCGTGGCCGCACCGGTGCCGAAGCGGCCGACGCCGCCGGTCGCCACTGCGACCACCCGGAAGCTGGTCAGCGAGTCGTTCAAGGGAATCTCGAGGTCCGCCTCGCCGCGCTCGTCGAGGACGACGCGCGCGTTCCAGTAGAGCAGCGTGTCGAACAGCTCGCGCGTCGTCTGCCGTCCGCCGCCACCGCCTGCGGGCAGCGCCTTGAGCCCGAACTGGCGCTTGCCGACGACGTGGAGCTGCGCGGTCGCCGTGCCGAGCGCGAGCCCGCGTCGGGCCATCATGGCCGAGAGCAGGTCCCAGCTCGGATTCGGCGCCAGTTCGAGCAGCGCTTCGTCCACGGCGGCGATCGCGACCTCGGTGCCCGCCGGAGGCGCCTGACCGTCGGCCGTGCGCGCCCGGACACGCACGCGCGCGCGCTCACGCACGCGGTACGTCTCACGCTCCGGCGTCACCGTGACTTTCAGCTCGTGGGCACGCCAGCCCACGCGGATCTCCGCGGTGCCGAGCTTGAACGCCGGCCGGCCGAGGTCGACGAAGGCCGTGGGCTGGATGCCGCCGATGCGACCGCGCACAGCCAGCACCGACACGAACACGTTCGGCGCATACGCGTCGAGCACGGGGACTTCGACCACCGGCTGGCCGCCCGCGAGCGTGATCACCCGGGCATCCAAGACGCCTTCGCGCTCGGTCGTCACGAGCGCCGTCGCCTCGCGGAACGGCATGCGCACCTGGAAGCGCGCGCGCTCGCCGGGCTCCCAGCGCCGGCGCTCGGGCAGCACGTCCATCCGGTCGTGCTCGCGCACGTCGAACCACCAGGCCACCTCGGGATCCACCACCCAGACGTCGGCGTTGGCGATCGTCACGCGACCCTGGGGATCGGCGGCCGTGGCCTGAAGAATCAAGCTGCCCCTCGCCGGCGCCTTGCCCTCGCAGACGACCACCCCGCCGACCGACGTGGTGCCGCGGCACAGCTCGCCGGCGCGCCGGATCTCCTGGACGTGCTCGTAGGCGTAGAAGCCGCCGACGAGGCGCTTCCTGTGCGAGTAGAGCGTGCGCTCGAACACGTCCACCGTCACCGGCACGCCGGCGACGGGGCGGCCGGCCAGGTCGACCACCGCCGCATGCGCCTTCAGCGTCTCCCCGAAGACTTCGCCGCCTTCGGGCAGC
>DASYTM010000009.1:0-2145 GCA_036002345.1 Candidatus Methylomirabilota bacterium
AGCGCGCACGCGCGCTCGATCACGTTCTGGAGCTCGCGCACGTTGCCGGACCAGCGGTACGCTTCCAGCGCGGCCGTCGCGTCCGCGTCGCACGCCTGCACGCGCCCCTGCCCGTAGCGCCGGAGGAAGGCCTGGATGAGGAGCGGGATGTCGCCGGCGCGCTCGCGCAGCGGCGGCAAGCGGATCTCGATCACGTTGACGCGGTAGTAGAGCTCCTCGCGGAACGTCCCCTTGAGGATCGCGTCGCGGATGTCGCGGTTGGTCGCGGAGACCACGCGCACGTCCACGTCCACGAGCACGGTGCCGCCCACGCGGCGGATCTGCCGCTCCTGCAGCGCGCGCAGCAGCTTGGACTGGAGCCCGATCGGCATCTCGCCGATCTCGTCGAGGAAGAGCGTGCCGCCGTCGGCGATCTCCATGAGGCCCTGCTTGGCGCGCACGGCCCCCGTGAACGAGCCCTTCTCGTGGCCGAACAGCTCGGACTCGAGCAGGTTCTCGGGCAGGGCCGCGCAGTCCACGGGGATGAAGGCGTGCGGGGCGCGCGGGCTGTTGGCGTGGATGGCGCGCGCGATCAGCTCCTTGCCCGTGCCGGACTCGCCCAGCACGAGGATGTTGGCCTCCGACCGCGCGGCCTTCTTCACCAGCTCGAAGACCTGGGCCATGGCCGGGCTGCGCCCGATGACGTTCTCGAGACCGAGAGCGGCCGCGAGCTGCGCCCTCAGATTTACGTTCTCCACGCCCAGCGCGCGCTGGCGCAGCGCGCGCTCCACGTCCACCGTGAGCTCGTCCACGGAGAAGTTCTTGGGCAGATAGTCGAAGGCGCCCGCCTTGATGGCGGCCACCGCGGATTCGATGCTGCCGAAGGCGGTGATCACGATCACGGGCAGCGTCGGGTCGAGCTCGTGGGCCCGCCGCATCAGCTCCATGCCGTCGAGCCCCGGCATCTTCAGATCGGTCAGCAGCACGTCCGGCCGCTCCGATTCGATCAGTGCCAGCGCCCGCTCGGAGTCCGTGGTGGCGAGCACGCGGTAGCCGGCGCGGCGGAGGATGCGCGTGCAGTTCTCCACCATGTCGGGCTCGTCGTCCACCACGAGGATCCGGCGGTCGCTCATGCGAATCGAGCGTATACGATCCCGCGCGGGAATGTCACACCTCGGGTGGGGCGGCGCCGTCGCGGCCGCCGCGTCGGTGGCCCTCGGCTTCGGCGGCTACCTCCGCCACCTCGTCGGCGTGCCCCTGGTCACCGGCGCGCTCGGGCTGGTGGTCCTGGCCGTCCTCGCCGTATCGGCGGGCGCGGCCGCTTCGGTCCGGCTGACCGTGGTGCTGACCGCCGTGGCAGCGCGGCGGCCCTCATCTTCTTCGCGTACCTGGGCTTCGACGAGCTCGGCAACTTCGCCGAGGAGATGGACGCGCCCGAGCGCAACCTGCCCCGCGCGCTCTTCATCGCCCTCGGCGCCACCACGCTGATCTACATGGCGGTGGCGCTGTCCGCCACCGCCCTCGTGGATCCCGAGACGCTCGGCCGCTCTTCCGCACCGCTGGCGCTCGTGGCGGGCCGCGTCCTGGGCCCGGCGGCGGATGGTGTCCTCAGCGTGGTGTCCTCAGCGTGATCGCGCTCGCGGCCACGGCGAACACCGTGCTCCTCTTGCTGTTTGCGGGCTCGCGCTCGGTGTTCGGCATGGCCTACAGTGGATGGCGCTGGATCGGCACCGCGGTGGCGGTCGGCGTGTCTGGCCTCCTGCTCAATCCCGTGACGTGGCCGGGCGGCGGCGGCGCGCGGCACGGCGCCGGCCGATGACACGCGCCAGCCGGCGCTCCAGCCGCGCCGCAGCTTCCTTGAGTGCGAGCGGCACCGTCGTCGCGCGGCCGTCCACGTGGATCGGCGCACGCCGCGTGAGCCGAACGTCGAGCCGGCAGCGGATGGCGACACCGCCCCTGGGCCCGTTCTCATCGCTGAACGCGGCGCGGCAGCTCTGTACCGCGCCAGCCACGGCGGCGAGACGCCCGTCGAGATAGCGCGCCACGCTGAGCCTCGCCGCCGCCGAGACACCGACGATCTCGATCATCATGCCGGCCCTGACATCACCGCCCGCGCGCGCTTGATTCCCGCCCCGGGCCGCGCGCGCCGCCGCTCGGTGTATTTCG
>DASYTM010000010.1:0-109839 GCA_036002345.1 Candidatus Methylomirabilota bacterium
ACGTTCTCGTACCACCTGACGCCCGCTGCGCACGAGATCGACGAGTCGCTCAACCTCATCGGGTGTGCCGTGGTCCCCACCGGCGTCGGCCAGACGGAGATCCAGGTCACCGTCGCCAAGGCCATCGGCGCCACGGGTTACCTCGGCACGCCCTCGTTCCTGCTCACGATCCTCGCCAAGGCCAAGGAGATGGGCGTGAGCCGGCTGCCCTTCCAGGTCGCCCAGGTCGGCGCCGAGCCGTTCACGGAGGCGATGCGGCGTGAGCTGCAGGACGGCCACGGCATCATGGCGCGCCAGGGTTTCGGCACTGCGGACCTCGGCATGGTGGCGTACGAGTGCGCCGAGGCGCGCGGCATGCACCTGGTCGAGGACGCGATCACGCAGGTGTGCGATCCGACCACGGGCGAACCGCTGCCCCACGGCCAGATCGGCGAGCTGGTGGCGACGGTCCACAATCGCACGTACCCCATGCTCCGCTTCGGCACCGGCGACCTCACCGTCGTCACCGACGAGCCCTGCCCGTGCGGCCGAACCTCCGCGCGGATGCTCGGCTGGCGCGGGCGCGCCGACGAGGTGACCAAGGTGCGGGGCATGTTCATCCACCCGCGCCAGGTGGACGAGATCGTGGCCCGCGTGAAAGGCGTGACGCGCGCCCAGGCCGTGGTCGGCCGCGAGGGCCACAACGACACCCTCACCCTGCGCGTGGAGCTCGGCGAGGGGGCGGAAGCGGCCGGGATCTCCGGCGCGCTCGAATCGGGGATCCGCGACGTCATGAAGCTGCGCGGCACCGTCGCCGTCGTCGCCGCCGGCACCATCCCGGAGAACGCCAAGAAGGTCTCCGACGAGCGGAAGTGGGACTGAGCCGACGGTTTCTTCGAAGCCGGTGAGGCTGCCTGGCGTCATCGAGGGGGGAGACCGTTCATGACGATATCCAAATTCGTCGTCCAGACGTTCGTCGCAGTGGGGGTGTGTCTCGGCGGCGCCGGACTGGCACTCGCCGAGCCAATGCTGTCCCGCCTCGACCCCACCGCGGACGGCTACGCCCTCGTCGGCCGTGGCTTCGGAACGGACAAGGACAAGTTGCGCGTGTTCGAGGGAGACACCGAGATCTACGCCGTGCTTTCGCTGACCGACAGCCGCATCACCATGAAATCGAAGCCCAGCGGCACGGTCCAGCACAAGGTGCAGGTTGGCAGCCAGACCAGCAATATCATCACGTTCACGCATCCCGTGGCGCCGGCCGCGCCCACGCTCACCCGCGTCGAGTCGACTTCCAATGGCTATGCGCTGGTCGGGCGGGACTTCGGGAGCGACACGACCAAGGTCCAGGCCTTCGAGGGGCCCGCCGCGGTCCGCCCGGAAAGGATCATCTCGGTCGCCGGTGACCGGATCGTCGTGCTCTCGACCCCGGCCGGCACCGTCGAGCACAAGGTCGTCGTTGCGGGACTCGCCAGCGGCGTCGTGCGGTTCACGCATGGGCATGCGACGGACGCCCCGTCGCGTGCGAAGACCGCCGGCTCGCCGCCGCCGGCCGTCGTCGCGCCAACGCTCAGTGCCGTGCAGCGGACGAGCGATGGCTATGCGCTCGTGGGCCGCGGCTTTGGTACGGACAAGACCAGGGTTCAGGCCTACGAAGGCTCTGTGGTTCTGGCCGCCGACCGGCTGGCCTCGGTGACCGACGATCGAATTGCCGTCCGATCACGCCCGAGCGGCGCCGTCGTGCACCGGGTGGTCCTCGACGGGAAGCCGAGCGAGCCACTCACCTTTGACCATCAGACGGGCATGTCACTGTCGCTTCGGGTGACTCCCGTGAGCGTGATCGGTGGGAGGGGAGAAGAAGCGACGGGCACGGTGACACTCGGCGCCGCCGCACCCGCCGGTGGAACGACGGTGTCAGTCTCGACGTTCCCGGGCGCGTCCGCGACGGCCACGACCATGGTGCCCGAGGGACAGACGAGCACATCGTTCAAGGTCCACGGTTCCTCCGTGACGTCCCCGCAATCGGGCGCCGTCAGCGTCACCGCCGGGCGCGCGACGGCACGAGCCGCATTCATGGTGTTGCCAGCCAGTGCGGCGTCGTTGGCGGTGTCGAAGCTGGAAGTATGGACGCCGGGCCAGGCGGCCGGCCCGCCGGTCTTCACGAACTCGACGACGGCGGGCGGGCCCGCCACCGTGTTTGGCGTCGTCACCCTGAACACCTCGGCCCAGCAGGATGTCGTGGTCTCGCTGTCGAGCAACAACCCGGCCGTCGCATCGGTGCCATCGACCATGACCGTCCCGCGTCGGAGTGCGACGTGGGACATGTATTTTGGTGGGCCGGACGGCGTCATCGGCGACTTCGTGATCACAACGAGGCCCGTGACGACACGGACGTTGGTCACGATCGCGGCGACGTATGGCGGGATAATGAAGACTGCGCACGTCGAGGTCCGGCCGATCGCGATCCAGCGCGTGGCCCTGAACACCGCGAGTATCACCGGCGGTCAGCCTGTGCGGGCGTGGGTGTCACTGAACTCCATCGCACCGGCCGCCGGCGTCGTCGTGTCGCTCGCCTCCAGCAATACAGCTCTGGGCGTGCCGCCCACCCTTTCCATCCGCGGCGGAGACTCCGAAGCCCAGCTCACCATCACGACGGCGGCGGTGACGACGCTCACGCCGGTCACCGTCGACGCGACGTTCGGTGGAGTGTCCACGACCGCACAGCTCGAGTTGAGGCCAATGGTGGAGGTGTCGTCGGTTTCGTTCTCGCCAGCGTCCGTCATCGGTGGCCAGACAGTGGCCGGCACGGTACGACTCACCGCGCCGGCGCCTGCCGGCGGCGCAATTGTGAATCTCTTCCGTGAAGGACGTACCGACACGACCACGTTACCCGGCCAGGTCACGGTGCCCGCGGGCCAGAACGCCGTGCAGTTCTCCGTTACCACCTTTCCGGTCACGACCGCCGACACGGTGACGATCGGTGCGATCTACGCCGGTGTGCAGCGAAGAGCGCCCCTCGAGCTGAGGCCGGACACGCGCTGACGCCCCTGCCGACGGTCGAGATCAACGCGACCTATGGCAGCTGGACCAGGCGGGTCAGCGCCGGCTGTTGAGCACGTAGTACGGCGCGACGGCCTCGGGCGTCAGCCAGCCGTTGTACCACTGCTGCACGTAGGGCTTCAGCCGCTGGAGCGTCTCCGCGTACTGTCGCTGTTTCCGCCCGATGGCGCGCGCGGCCTTCCGGATCTCGCGGTAGAGGGCGTCCACGTCCAGCGTGATCAGCTTCCGGTCCTGCATGACGACCTTGCCGCCGACGATGGCGGTGTTCACGTCCTCCCCCATCGCGCGGTGGACGAAGGCCTCGGCGATGGGCAGGTCCTCGGTCATCCACGGGTCGCGCAGCACGCGGTCGAGGTCCACCAGGATCATGTCGGCCTTCAGGCCAGGTGCCAGCGCGCCGATCTGACCGCCGAAGCCGATGGCGCGCGCGCCGTTGAGCGTCCCCATCTTCACGACGTCGTAGGCGTCGAGGGCGGGCGTGCGGAGGTCGTAGCTCGGCACGCGGTGGAGCTTGTGCAGCATGCGCAGCTCCATGATCGCGTCCTCGTCGTCGTTGATGGTCTTGTCGTCGAGGCCCATCGCCACGTTGACGCCGCGGCGATGCATCTCCCAGACCGGCGCGAGCCCGTTGCGCATGCCGAGGTTGCAGGAGGGGTGGCTGGTGATCGACGCGCGCCGCGAGGCGAGGCGGTCGATGTCCTCGTCGGTCACCCAGATGGCGTGACCGAGTGTGAGGTTCTCGTCCACGAGGCCGAGGTCGTCGAGCCAGGCCACCGCGCTCTTGCCGTACTTCCGGAACGAGAACGCCTTCTGCACCGGCGTCTGGATGCAGTGCATGTGGATCGGCACCTTGCCCAGGCTGTCCGCGGTGGTCTTGGCGCGGAGCAGGAAGCGCTCGGTGCACGCCTGCGCCCACGACGGCGACAGCAGCACGCGCGTGTCCTCCGACGCGTAGCGTCCGTGGAGGTGGTCGAAGAGCGCGAAGTACTCGTCCTCGATGCGGTCGCTGTCCATGAGGACGAGCGGCTCGGCGAAGGCCTTGAGATCGCCCGGGAGCGTGCCGAGGAACGCCTTGCTGTCGAGTACGAGCTTGTCCACGTTGCGCACGCCCGGCGCGAAGGCCAGCCGGATCCCCGCGTCGAGATACGTGCGGATGGCCGTCTCGCAGCGGCCGCGCGCCTGCGGGCCGTCGGTGTCGAAGCCCATGTGATGGATCGTCGTGCAGCCGCTCCGGAGGTGCCGCCACGCCCCCAGCGCGGCCGTCAGCTCCGGCTCGAAGACAGGCATGAACGTCCAGTCGAGGAGATTGTTCTCGAGATAGTCGTTGAGCACGCCCTTCTGGATGGGGCTCAGGGCGCGGCCGTGGCTGTGCGCGTCCACGAGCCCGGGCATGAGGAGCTGCCGGCCGTTGCCCACCACGCGGGCGCGCGGATGCTTGCGGCGGAGCGCGCGCCAGTCGCCGACGGCGGCGATGCGCGAGCCCGAGACGAGAACGGCGGCGTCCGTGAGGACGCCGTCGTCCCGCCGCGTCGCGTCCGTGAGCACGTGCTGGCCGCGGACGAGCAGGTCCGTCACGGGTTGAACGCGGCCAGCTTCTCGATGATCGTGACGGCCACGCTGGTGTCCTGCTCGCCGAGCCCCGCCGCCAGCGCCGCCTGCTCGTAGCGCTGGGCGACGTTGGAGAAGCTGACGGGCACGTGCAATTCCTTGGCGATGGTGTTGAACGTCTCGAGGTCCTTGTTCATCAGGAACACCTTGAAGCCGGGCGCGAAATTGCGCGGCACGATCGCGCTCGGGATGCGCTCCAGCGCCTTGCTGCCGCCGCTGGAGGCCTTGACGACCTCGTAGATCGTCATGGGGTCGAGGCCCGCCTTCCGCCCGACCACGAGCCCTTCCATCATGGCCAGCGAGTTCACGCAGGCCATCATGTTGTTGATGGCCTTCACGATGTTGCCCGCGCCGACGGGGCCGACGCTGAAGATGTTCGGACCGATCGCGCGCAGCACCGGCCGCGCCTTCTCCAGAATCTGGGGGTCGCCGCCGACCATGACGGCCAGGGTGGCCGCCTTCGCGCCGCTGACGCCGCCGCTCACCGGCGCCTCCAGGAAGTGCACGCCGCGCGCCTTCGCCTTCGGCTCGATCTTGCGCGGGGTGGACGGGAGCACGCTGCTGAGGTCGATCAGGATCGTCCCCGGCTTGGCGCGCTCCACGAGGCCGCCGGCGTCGAGGTAGAGCGCCTCCACGTCCGGCGATGCCGGCAGGCACGTCATCACGATCTCCGCCCGCTCGAGAACCTCCTGGACCGAGCCGGCCTTCTGCGCGCCGGCGGAGATCAAGTTGGTCATCGCGCCGGGGTTCTTGTCGAACACGGTGAGGGGGAAGCCCTTGAGGACGTTGCCCGCCATCGGATTGCCCATGTTGCCGACGCCGATGAAGCCTACGGAGGTGGCCATGTCGATCTCCTCTCGGCCGGGATCATACGCCCCGGCGTATACTCCCGGCCATGGGCGACCCCACGCACACCTGGCCGGGTGACGGCGTCACCCGGGTCCCGTTCTGGGTCTACCAGGACGAGGCCAACTACCGCGCCGAGCTGCGCCGCATCTTCGAGGGCCCGACGTGGAGCTACGTCGGTCTCGAGTCGGACGTGGCGAAACCCGGCGACTACCGCACGACGTTCGTTGGGGAGATGCCCGTCATCGTGGTCCGCGGCCGCGACGGGGCGGTGCACGCGTTCGAGAACCGATGTGCCCACCGCGGCGCGCTCATCGCCATCGACGACGCGGGCAGCGTGAAGCACGCCTTCCAGTGCATCTACCACGCGTGGAGCTACGACCTCACCGGAAACCTGATCGGCATCGCGTTCGAGAAGGGCTCCAACGGCCGCGGCGGGATGCCCGCGGACTTCTGCAAGGCTGACCACGGGCCGCGCAAGCTCCGCACGGCCACGCTGTGCGGCCTCGTCTTTGCCACGCTCTCGCCGGAGACGCCGCCGCTCGAGGAGTATCTCGGCGCCGAGGTGCTGGGACGGCTGCGCCGAGTGCTTGGCAAGCCCGTGGAGGTGCTCGGCCGCTTCACCCAGCGGCTGCCGAACAACTGGAAGCTCTACATCGAGAACGTGAAGGACACCTACCACGCGAGCCTGCTCCACGCGTTCTTCGGCACGTTCCGCATCACGCGGCTGACGCAGGGGGGCGGGGTCATGGTGAGCCCCGACGGCGCGCACCACACGTCGTACACGATCGGCATTCCCGAAGACGCCACGAGCACCGCCTACCGCGACCAGGGCATCCGCTCCGAGCACGAGTCGTTCCGGCTCGCCGACACGCGGCTCATCGACAACGTGGACGAGTTCGGCGACGGCGTCCAGCTCCAGATCCTCACCGTGTTCCCCAGCCTCGTCGTCCAGCAGGTGTCGAACTCGCTGGCCGTGCGCCAGGTGCTGCCGTGCGGGCCCGGCGTCATGGACCTGCACTGGACGTTCGTGGGCTTCACGGACGATACGCCGGAGATGCGCGCTCACCGGCTACGTCAAGCCAATCTGGTGGGCCCGGCCGGGTACGTCTCGATGGAGGACGGCTGCGTGGGCGGCTTCGTGCAGCGCGGCGCCGCCGCGGCGAGCGACGAGGTTTCCATCGTCAACATGGGCGGCGAGGGGACCGAGTCGCAGGAGACGCGGGCCACCGAGGCCTCGGTGCGCGGCTTCTGGAAGGCGTACCGCCGCTACATGGGCTACTAGCCCGCGATGGCGCGGCCCGCGCGGCTGCCCGCCGTCGGCGTCTGGCGCCGCGCGTGAACCCCGCCGCCGAGCGGCTGCTCCCGCGACTCACGCAGCTCAACGCGGACTACGCGCGCGCCATCGACGACGACCGGCTCGAGGACTGGCCGAGCTTCTTCACCGACAAGTGCATCTACAAGATCACCTCCGCCGACAACCACCGCCGCGGCCACGCGGCGGGCGTGATCTACGCCGACACCAACGGCATGCTCCGCGACCGCGTGGCCGCCCTCCGGGAGGCCAACATCTACGAACGCCAGACGTACCGGCACCTCGTCGGCCTGCCCGCGATCGTCGCGACGGAGGGCGAAGTCACCCGCGCGGAGACGCCGTTCCTGGTCGTGCGCATCATGCGCGACGGCGCGATGGATCTCTTCGCGACGGGCCGCTACCTCGACGCCCTGGTCGAGGAGGGCGGCGCGCTGCGCTTCCGCGAGCGCGTGGTCGTGTGCGACAGCGGCCGCTTCGACACGCTCCTCGCAATTCCGCTGTAAATGGGGGGCCCCGAAATGGCCCCCCATACCCCCCAGCGCTCGTCGCGCCCCGGCAAAGCCGTGGCGCGCCTCGATTTCGTTTCTACCGGAACACGATCGTGCACGGGCTGCCCGTCTGCACGACCTGGCCCGTGGCCTTCAGCGTCCCCTTCGCCGGATCGACGCGGAAGGTCACGATCGTGTCGCTGTCCTGGTTGGCGGCGTAGAGAAACGTTCCCGACGGATCGAGCGCGATGAACCGCGGCGTCTTGCCCTGAGTGGGCTCCCAGCCCACGGGCGACAGCCCGCCGGTGGCGTCGTCGACGGTGAAGATCGCGATGGAATCGTGGCCGCGGTTGCTGCCGTAGACGAAGCGGCCCGACGGGGCGACGGCGATCTCGGAGGTGGTGTTCGTGCCCGTGAAGGACGGGGGCAGCGTGGTGATGGTCTGGAGCGGCTCCAGCCGGCCGCGCTCGCCGTCGAACGCGAAGGTCGTGAGCGTCGAGTCGATCTCGTTCAACTGGTACGCGTACGGCTTCGTCGGGTGGAAGCCGAAATGGCGCGGCGCTGCGCCGGGCCGGCTCGCCACCGATGGCGGGTCGGCAGCCGCGAGCTTGCCGCTCGCCGCGTCGAGGCGGAAAACGAACGTCGTGTCGAGGCCCTTGTCGGGCACGACGAGCCAGCGGCCGCGTGGCTCGAAGACGACGTCGTGCGGGTGCGGGCTGGTCTGCTCGGTCGGGTGCGGTCCGGGCTTGCCCGTCAGCGGGACGAGGTCGGCGACGGCGCCGAGCGAGCCGTCCGGGTCGATCGGCAGCACGGCCACCGTGGCCGTCGCATAGTTTGCCAGCACCACGAACCGGTTCGAGGCGTCGACGTCCAGGCGCACGCCGTTCTTGCCATTGGTCGGCCGGCGGTTCAGCACGCTGAGGCGGCCGCTCGCGGCGTCGATGGCGTACGCCGTCGTGTACTCGAGGTCGCCGTGCGCCGAGTACAGGAAGCGCCCGCGGCGGTCGAGGGTGAGCCAGGACGGGTTGACGAGCTCCTTCAGGAGCTGGACGTGCGTCCAGCCGCCCGTGGCGGGATCCATCCGGTAGACGTTGATGCCGTCGCCGCGGCCCTTGCGCTCCTTCGTCGTGTAGCAGCCGACGTACGCGAACATCGATGGGGTCCTCCCTCGCGCCGGGATAGTACCGCAGGCGCGCGCTGCCCGCGCCGCGGGCACGTTGACAGGCCGCACCGGTCAAGCGAGGATTGCCCCCCGTGTTGCTCAGCAGCGTGTCCGAGATGATGGAGTGGGGACTGCGCGGAGCCCCCACCGCGCGTCGTGCCGCGCTCGGCTGGCGGCTCGCCTCGCTGGCGGCGTTCCTCGTCCTGTGGAGCCTCGCGGGCGGCCTCGTGCAGTGGCTCCGGCCGTTCAACCCGCTGTTCCTGCCCGCGCCGTGGGTGGTCGTCGGCGCCCTCGTCGAGCTCGCGAGCAAGGGCCAGCTCTGGATCCACGTCGGCGCCACCCTCGAGCGCGTGGCCGTCGGCTTCAGCGCGGGCGCGCTGCTGGCCCTGGTCCTCGGCCTGCTCGCGGGCCAGGTGCGCGCCGTGCGCAACGTCGTCGAGCCCGTCGTGGAGCTCCTGCGGCCGATCCCGCCGCTGGCCATGCTGCCGCTCTTCATCGTGTGGGTCGGCATCGGCGAGGGCTCGAAGGTCGGCTTCATCACCTACGCGACGTTCTTCCCGATGTTCGTGACCACCGTGCACGGCGTGGCCCAGATCGACGGGCGGCTCCTGCGCGCCGCGCAGAGCCTCGGCGCGCGGCCGCGCGACCTCTTCTTCCGCGTGATCCTGCCCGCCGCGCTGCCTGACGTGCTGACGGGACTGCGCCTCGGCGTGGCGCTCTCCTTCTTCGTCATCGTCATCTCGGAGTTCGTGGGCGCCGAGAGCGGCCTCGGCTACCTCATCAATGACGGCCGCAACTTCTTCCTGGTGCCGCAGATGCTCGGGGCCGCGCTGCTGCTGGGGCTGCTCGGCTACGGCGGCAACGGCCTCGTGCGCCTGCTGGAGCGGCGCGTGCTGCGCTGGCAGCACCCACGGTGAGCCGATGAAGATCCAGGTGCGCGGGCTCTCCCGCTCGTTCGTGGCGGCCGGGCGCCAGACGCCTGCCCTGCTCGACGTCGACCTCGAGGTCGCCGAGCACGAGTTCGTCTGCCTGCTCGGGCCCTCGGGCTGCGGCAAGTCCACGCTGCTCAACATCGTGGCCGGCTTCCTGCGCCCGTCGGCGGGCGAGGTGACGGTGGCCGGCCGTCCCGTCACGGGACCCGGGGCGGACCGCGGCGTGGTCTTCCAGGAGTATGTCCTCTTCCCCTGGCTCACGGTGGCGGGCAACGTCGAGTTCGGCCTGAAGCTCAAGGGCGCCTCGGCTGCCGAGCGCCGCGCCGTCGTCGCGCGCTACCTGGACCTGGTGGGGCTGACCGCGCACGCCGAGAAGTTTCCCGTCCAGCTCTCGGGCGGTATGAAGCAGCGCGTGGCCATCGCGCGCGCGCTCGCCAACAGCCCCGAGATCATCCTGATGGACGAGCCCTTCGGCGCCCTCGACGCGCAGACGCGCGAGACGCTCCAGGACGAGCTCGGCCGCATCCAGCGCGTCGAGCACAAGACCGTCCTCTTCGTCACCCACTCCATCCGGGAGGCGGTCTACCTCGCGGATCGCGTGGTGATCATGACGGCGGCCCCCGGCCGCATCAAGCAGGTGTTCACCATCAAGCTGCCCGAGGTGCGCGACCGGTTCGCCCCCGAGTTCACCCACTACGAGAGCGAGATCACGCGCGTGGTGAAGGAAGAGGTCGCGAAGGTGCACGAGTGAAGATCCGCGCCCTCGCCCTCGTGGGCGTGCTGGTGGTGTGGGCGGTGCTCGCCTACGGCAACCGCGCCCTCGATGTGATGATGCCCGCGCTCTTGCCCACGCCCGGCGAAGTCGGCACGGTCTTCATGGACAGCGTGCGCGACGGCTCGCTGCCGCGCCACGTGGCGACGTCGCTCGCCCGCGTCGGCCTCGGCTTCGGCGCGGCCGCCGTCGCGGCCCTGGGGCTCGGCGTGCTCGCGGCGCTCTGCGTGCCGGTACGCCTGGCCGTCGAGCCGCTCATCGAGTTCGTCCGGCCCATCCCGCCGCTGGCCTTCCTGCCCATGTTCCTCGTGTGGTTCGGCCTCGGCGAGGGCTCCAAGGTCGCCTTCATCGGCTACACGACCTTCTTCCCGATGTTCATCGCCATCGCCGCCGCCGTGCTGCGCGTGGACGTGGCGCTGCTCCGCGCCGCGGCCAGCCTCGGCGCCGGCCACTGGGATCTCGTCCGCCGCGTCATCGTGCCCGCCGCGCTGCCCGGCATCATCGTGGCGCTGCGGCTGGGCTTCGCCCTCGCGCTGTTCGTGATCGTCGGCGCCGAGTTCATGGGCGCCGACGCCGGGCTCGGCCACCTCATCATGGAGGGCCGCACCTTCTTCGTCCCGGCGCAGATCGTCATGGGAGCCCTCGTGCTGGGGCTCCTCGGGTCTCTCGTCAACGCGCTCCTCCTCGCCGCCGAGCGGTGGCTGTTCCGCTGGCGCGAGGCGGCTGCGACCTCGTGAATCGCGAAAGGAGTTCATTCATGCGTGTGCTCATCGCTGTCCTGGTCGCTCTCGTCGCCTGCGGCGCCGCCGCGGATGCCCTCGCCCAGAAGCCCGAAGTGGCCGAGGTCGACGCGTGGCTCGTGCGCGATCCGCAGATGTCGGCGCAGTTCGCCGTCGCCGACCAGCTCGGCTACTTCAAGCAGGAAGGGCTCAAGGTCAACATCCGCTGGTACATCGCGGGCACCGACCTGCCCAGCATGTGGGGCGCGGGCAACATCCACCTCGGCACGGCCACCGCCACCATGGTCGTGCCCATCGCCGCCTCCGGCCAGCAGATCTACAACATCGCGCCCCAGAGCGACATCGGCGGCGTGCAGCAGGTGATCCTCGGCAAGAAGGGCCAGGAGATCGTGAAGAGCCCGAAGGACTTCGAGAAGCTCAAGGTCGGCATGCCCAAGGGCGCCTCGGTCACCATGGCCATCCAGGGCTTCTGCAAGGCCAACGGCGTGGACTTCACCAAGATCCAGTTCGTGAACCTCTCGCCGCCCGACGCGATCACCGCGCTCGCCAAGGGCGACATCGACGCCATGGCCGCGTGGGCGCCGTGGACGTTCCGCGCCATGAAAGAGGCGGGCGGCAAGCTCTACTTCACGGGGTCCAAGAGCAGCATCCCGGGCAAGGAAGGCTCGGTGGACTGGGTCCAGGTGCACGCCGGCGTCATCGCCAGCGGCAAGATGCTCAAGGAGAACCCGAACACGCTGAAGGCCGTGCTGCGCGCCACCCGCAAGGCCACCGACGCCATCAACAACGACCGCAACGCCGCCGTCGAGATCGTGGCGCGCGAGATGAAAATCGACAAGGACCTCGCCAGGGAGATCATGACGTACAACGTCTACTCCATGGAGATGAACCCCAACATCGTCAAGGGCATGAACGACTTCGTGGACTTCCTGCACTCGCTCGATCGCATCAAGACGAAGTTCCCGGCCGAGCAGGTCTTCTACACGAAGATCCTCGAAGAGGTCGATCCCGGCCTCGTGAAGTGGAAGTCGAAGACGGAGGTCAAGTAGCGCGCCGTCGCACGCCGGCGACGTAGGGCCGGGGGGGCGACGCGCTCGCCCCGGCCCTCGTCACCAGACCCGGACGCCGATCAACTCCCGCTCGCGCCGGCCTTGATGACGTAGAAGGCCACGCCGTCGAGCGACTCCTCGCGGTCGACCGACCACGCGAGGATGACGCTGCCGGACGGGCCGCGGTCGCTGTAGGTTGCACTCGTAGAACGGCTCGGGGGACGTCGCGTTGTTGGCGCGGATCCAGTACCGGCCCGACGTGTCGACGCGCTCCATCTTCCAGTCCGAGGCCTTGCCCTCGCTCCTTTGGGTGAAGGGGGACCGACGAACAATAGGGGCTGGGCGTTGCGACGTCAAGAGACGCCGGCCGCGCGCCGCCGCGCGAGCAGCAAGAACGTCGCGCACGCCGCCACGCCCGCCGTGGCCACCGCCGTCGTCATCGGCCGCAGCGTGCCGTCGTACGTATGGCTCACGGCGATGGCGTAGAGCGCCGAGCCCGTGAGCTGCACGAAGCCGGCGCCGGCGGCCGCGAGGCCCGCCATGCGCGGAAACGGCCCGATGGCGCCGGCCATGGCGTTGGGCAGCACCCAGCCGAGCCCGAACGCGTAGCCGAACATGGGCGCGATCACCGAGGCCACCGACGCCACGCCGGCCCACGCCAGCGCCGCCATCACCAGCCCGGCGCCGGCGCCGATCAGCGTGCCTCCGCGGATCATCGCGTCGATGCCGAGCCGCGGCCCGATCCTGACCGAGACGAAGCTGCCGGCCATGAGGCCCGTGGCCACCGCGCCGAAGCAGACGCCGTACACGGCGGGCGAGACGCCGAGGATCGTGATCAGCGCGAACGACGAGCCGGTGATGAACGCGAACTGGCCGCTGAACATGAGCGCGGCCGCCGCCACGTACGCCGAGTAACGCGGGTGGCGCAGCAGCGCCGCCACGCGCCGGGGCTCCGCGGCGCCCGCGCCCGCGTAGGGGTTGGTCTCGGGCACGATCCGCCACGCGATCAGCACGAACGCCGCGCCGAAGGTGCCGAGCACGACGAAGACCGCGCGCCAGCCCGCGAGCACGTGCACCCCGCCGCCGATGATCGGCGCGAGGATCGGCGTGAGCGCCTGGGCGGTGCCCATGGCCGCCAGCACGCGCGCGGCGCGCTCCGGCGTGTAGAGGTCGCGGACGACCGCGCGCGCGATGACCGGCCCGCTGCCCGCGCCCAGCGCCTGAGCGATCCGCGCCCCGATCAGCAGGCCCATCGTCGGCGCGAAGGCGCAGGCCGTTCCCGCCGTCGCGTAGACGGCGAGGCCCGCCAGCAGCACCCGGCGCCGTCCGAAGCGATCAGACAGCGGTCCCCATGCGAGCTGGGAGGCCGCGAGCCCCGCCAGGAAGAGCGTGACGGTGAGCTGCGCGCTGGCCGCGTCGGAGGCGAAGGCGGACGTGATGGCGGGCAGCGAGGGCAGGAACATGTCGATGGACAGCGCGCCGAGGCCGACGATGGCCGTCAGCAGCACGGGCAGCAGGCGGGAGCGCTCTCGGGCCACCGCGCGTCATTGTATAGTCGAGGCTCCCAGGGAGGGTGACGTGAAGGTCTTCGACGAGCAGCACGACATGTTCCGGGCCACCGTGCGGTCCTTCGTCGAGAAAGAAGTGATGCCCCACGTCGAGGCGTGGGAGGCGGCCGGGCGCATGCCCAAGACGATCTTCCGGCGCATGGGCGAGCTGGGCCTGCTCGGCCTCGAGTACGACGAGAAGTACGGCGGCGCGGGCGCGGATCTCATGATGTCGGCGGTGCTGCACGAGGAGTGCGCACGCTCGCGCTCGGGCTCGTTCGCGATGGCCGTCGGCGTCCACTGCGACATGGCCTCGCCGCACCTCTACTGGACGGGCAGCGAGGGCCTCAAGAATCAGTACCTGCCCGCCATCTGCCGCGGCGAGAAGCTCACGGCCATCGCGGTGACCGAGCCCGGCGGCGGAAGCGACGTGGCGGCCATCCGCACCCGCGCCGTGAAGGCCGGCGACCACTACGTCCTCAACGGCGCCAAGATGTTCATCACCAACGGCGCCTTGGCGGACCTCTACTTCGTCGCCGCGCGCGTGGAGGCGGGCACCGACGCCAAACGCCATCAGGGCATCTCGATGTTCCTCGTCGAGCGCGAGACGCCGGGCTTCGGGGTGAGTCGCACCCTCGACAAGATGGGCATGCGCGCCTCCGACACCGCGGAGCTGTCGTTCCAGGACATGCGTGTGCCCGCCGAGAACCTGCTCGGGCGCGAGGGCGTGGGCTTCTACGAGGTCATGCGCGTGTTCCAGCGCGAGCGGCTGGTGGCGGGCGTGCACGCGGTGGCCATGGCCGAGCGCGCGCTGGAGGACACCGTCGCCTACGTGCGGGAGCGCCAGGCCTTCGGCGGGCCGCTCTCGGACAAGCAGGCCATCCGCCATCGGCTCGCAGAGATGGCCACCGACATCGAGGCCGGGCGCTGGATGACGTACGCGGCGTGGAAGAAGTTCGGGGCGGGAGAGGACGCCGTGCGCGAGGTCTCGATGGTCAAGCTCTTCACCGCGGAGATGGTCAACCGCGTGGCCTACGGCTGCGTGCAGCTCCACGGCGGCTACGGCTACATGCGCGAGTATCCGGTGGAGCGCTTCGCGCGCGACGCGCGGCTCATGACCATCGGCGGCGGCACCTCCGAGATCATGAAGGACATCATCGCCAAGTCGATCGTGCGGTGAGGCTGCACCAGCGCGTGGCCTTCGTCACGGGCGGGGCGAGCGGCATCGGCCGCGCCATCGCGCTGGCCCTCGCGCGCGAGGGCGCGCGCGTCGCCGTGGCGGATATCAACGCCGACGGCGCGCGGCGGGTCGCGGCGGAGATCCAGGGGACCGGCGGCAACGCCGTGGCCCAGCCGCTGGACATCACCGACACCGCCGCCGTCGACTCCTCGATCGACGGCGTCGTCGCGCACTGGGGCGGGCTGCACGTGCTCGTGAACTGCGCGGGCTGGGACAAGCCGATGCCGTTCGTCGAGACCACGCCGGAGTTCTGGGAGAAGATCCTGGCCATCAACCTCAGGGGCCCGCTCGCGTGCACGCGCGCGGCGCTGCGCCACATGATCCCCATCGCGTCCGGCAAGATCGTCACGATCGCCTCCGATGCCGGCCGCGTGGGCTCCACGGGCGAGGCCGTCTACTCCGCCGCCAAGGGCGGGCTCATCGCCTTCACCAAGACCGTGGCCCGCGAGGTCGCGCGCCACCGCATCAACGTCAACTGCGTGTGCCCCGGCCCCTCCGACACGCCGCTCTTCCAGAAGGAGTTCGCCGAGAAGAGTCCCAAGCTCGCCGAGAGCCTCAAGCGGGTGATCCCGTGGGGCCGCCTCGGCGTGCCCGACGACGTCGCCCCCGCCGTCGTCTTCCTCGCCTCCGACGACGCCGGCTTCATCACCGGGCAGACCCTCTCGGTCTCCGGCGGCCTCACGATGGTGTGAGGGTCGCCTCCTCCTCCAGCGCGGGGAGGCCCGCACCGGGCCGCACGCGGTCCACCACGAAGGCCGCCGCGCCGCTCACCACGCAGGGATCCTGCAGGATGCGGCGATGGCCGAGCCCGCCCGTGGTCTCGAGCGCCGCCGCCGGCCACGCCCGCGCGATGATGGCGCCGTCCTGCCACGGGACCTCGGCGTCGTCCCGGTCGTGGACGACGAGCAGCGGCGTGCGCATCTCCGCCGCGTAGCCGCGGACGTCGAGGGCCGACCACGCCACGCCGAGCCGGCGCTCGATGTTCGCCTGCATCCGCTCGCGCGCGGCCAGGCCGAAGCCGAGCGTTTCGAGGATCGTGTGGGCCGAGAGCGTGAGGTCGGCCGGCGGCGCGATGAAGACCGCCGCGTCGGCGTCCAGCCCTTCATAGAGCGCGCGCGCGGCCGCCACCGTTCCGATCGAGTGGGCGATGACGGCGCGGACCGGACCGAGCGCGCCGCTGACCGCCTGGATCGCCCGCACGAACGCCACGATGGACGAACGCCGCTCCGGCGAGGCGCCGTGTCCGGGCGCGTCGAAGGTCACCACCGAGCAGCCGTTGGCGACGAGCGGCCCGACGAAGCTCGCGAGCTGCGCGCCGCGCCCGGCCCAGCCGTGGACGAGGAGAACGACCGGGCCGTGACCCCACGTCCACGCCGTCACCGGCGCGCCGTCGACGTGCACGATCGTCCGCCGCGCCGAGGCCAGCGCCGCCGTCTCGTGCGCCGGCGCGCGGTGACGCTCCGGAGTGAGAAACAGCCGTTCGGCGAGCCGCGCGGCGAGCCCCGGCGCCAGAGCGCTGAGCGCCGCGACGGCCGGCCGCGCTAGGCGCACCACAAGCGGCGGATTCGCTGACCGAACGGACGTGCTATTTTGCATCACCAGGAATTCCAGATCCGTCATGGCGTGAGCCTCCGGGAATTAGCGGCGCCGGGCGCCGGCTGAAGTGGGGGACGAAGCGGAACGCGCGCGCCGGATCAGCGCCTCGAACGAGGCGTCGGCGCGGGCGCGCGCCTTCGGGTCCTTGAGCAGGCGCGAGGCCTGCCCGTAGGCGAGCGCGATGCCGTTCAGGTCGTGGGCGAGCTGCTCGCAGTCGACGGCGGAATCGAAGTCGCCTTCCTGCACGGCGGTGCGCGCGGTGTTGGCGAGCGTCTCGAGCCAGTCACGCTGGCTGCGCACGACGTAGTCGCGCGCGGGGCCGGGACGATCGTCCAGCTCCGTCGCGGCGGCGACGAACGGACAGCCGCCGGGCAGGCTCGGCGAGGTCTCCCACTGAAGCCAGCGGTCGAAGAGCGCTCGCACGCGCCGCTCGCCGCGCGGGGTGGCCAGCGCCGGCCTGACGACCTCGTCCACGAACCGTCGCGAGGCTATCTCCAGCACCTGGAGCTGCAGGTTCTCCTTCGACTTGAAGTGGGCGAAGAGCCCGCTCTTGGAGAGCTTCAGGTCGTCGGCGAGCCGGCCGATCGTCAGCCCCTCGAACCCGACCTTGGTGGCCAGGCGGAGCGCGTGCAGCAGGATCGTCTCGCGAGTCTGCTCACCCTTCCGCATGGCCACAAAATAGTACGATCGTTCGTTAGTGTCAACCCCTATTTTCCGGCGGCTACAATGACCCCGTGCCGGCCCCCGACTTCGTCGCCATCGGCCACGTGACGCTGGATCGCTTCGGCGACGAGGTGCGGCCGGGTGGCTCGGCGCTCTACGCGGCGGTCACCGCCGACCGGCTCGGCCTCACGGCCGGGATCCTCACCAGCCACGCCGACGACTTTCCCCTCGACCTGGTGCCGCCGCGCATCGAGGTCGTGTCGGTGCCGGCGCCGGCCACGACCACGTTCGAGCACGAGCACCCCGAGGGGGACCGCGTGCTGCGCGTGCGCGCCGTGGCGGCGCCGCTCGGCGAGGCGGACGTGCCCGAGGACTGGCGCGACGCCGGGCTCGTGCTGCTGGCGCCGGTGATGAACGAGCTGGACACGCGCCTGGCCGCGGCGTTCGCCGACGCCTCGGTCGCCGCCGAGGCGCAGGGCTGGGTGCGCGGGCTCGGCGACGACGGCGGGGTGCGCACCGTCCGCTGGGACGCGGCGCCCGACACGCTGCGCCGGCTCCAGGCCCTGTTCCTGAGCGCCTCGGACGTGCGCGGCCAGGAATCGGCCATGACCGAGTGGGTGCAGCGCGTCCCCGTGGCCGTGGTCACGGCGGGCCGTCACGGCGCGCTGCTCTACGTGAACGGCGATCGCTACGAGGTGCGGGCGCGTCCGGCCCGCGAGGTCGATCCGACGGGCGCCGGCGACGTGTTCGCGGCGACGTTCCTGGCGCGCTACCTCCGCGACGGCGACCCGTGGGACGCGGCGGAGGCTGCCACGTGCGCCGCGTCCCTCTCCATCGAGGACGTAGGCTGGGGCGGGGTGCCGGACGTCGCCACGCTGGAAACGGCGCTCAAGCGGTACCGTGGCTGAGATGCTACGCTAGGCGCCCCGCATGGATACCCTGAGTTCCCTAGTCGATCGGTCGAGTGACAACATCTCTCGCAGTCGTGCCCTGGTCGCGGTCTCGCGGGGCCTGGTCGCCCGGACCCGGCGGGCGCGGTGGCCCCGGTTCTCGGGTGGCAGCGACGCCGTCGATCCGACCACGCGGGCGGACGGGACGGCCCGCGCGGCGCGCACCGCCGAGAAGTTGCGCCTGGGCGGTCTGCCACCGGCGGAGGGCGTGCTCGCCTGGCGCTGGGTCGGAGCCGGCATGGGCCGGGCCTGCGACGGCTGCGCGGACCGGATCGCACGGACGGAGCGGGAGCTGGAGGCGCAGCTGGCCGGGACACTCGTGTTCCGCTTTCACGTCGACTGCTTCGCGGCATGGTCGAACGTCGAGGCCGATGGCCACTGACGTGGACCTCGACGTCCTCGTCGCCTCCGACGTCTTCGACAGGGTAGTGGCGCGCTCGGAGCGCAACCTCGAGTGCAGCCGGTTGCTCGTCGCCAGCGCCCTCGTGCTCGTGCGGACGTCGCGGAGGATCCGGCGGCCCCGGTTCGCGGGCGGCAGCGACGACGGCGGCGCGACGGCGCCCTCCACCGAGACCAACCGCGCCGACCGCACCCGGATGAAGGTCGCCCGCGGCGGGCTGCCCGTGTACGACGCGGGACGCCGGTGGGTCGGTCCCGGCACCGGCCAGCGCTGCGACGGCTGCGGGGAGACCATCACGCCGCGCGAGACCGAGCTCGAGGTCGACGTCCGCGAGGCGCTCATCTTGCGCTTCCATCGTGAGTGCTTCGGCGCCTGGGAGGCCCCGGAGCGCGACGGGCGGGACGGGGCGTGACCGCGCCGCAGTTCGACGTCGTGGCCATCGGGGCCTCCGCGGGCGGCGTCGAGGCGCTGCACACCGTGGCCGCCGCGCTGCCCGCGAGCTTTCCCGTGCCGGTGCTGATCGTCCAGCACATGGACCCGCGCCACAAGAGCCTGCTCGCGGGCCTGCTGGCGCGGCGCTGCCGGCTGCGCGTCAAGCAGGCGATCGATGGCGAAGAGGTGTCCGGCGCGACCGTCTACATCGCGCAGCCCGACATGCACCTCATCGTGCGCGGCGGGCACCTCGTGCTCACCGACACGAAGCTGGTGCACTTCAGCCGCCCGTCCATCGACCTGCTCTTCGAGTCCGTCGCCGACGCCTACGGCGATCGTGCCATCGGCGTGATCCTCTCCGGGTCGGGCGTGGACGGCGCGGACGGCATCCGCGCCATCAAGGCCAAGGGCGGCACCACGCTCGTCCAGGATCCCGCCAGCGCCGCCCACGCCGGCATGCCGCAGGCGGCCCGCGCGACGAACTGCGTGGATTTCACGCTGCCGCTCGAGGAGATCGGCCTGGCCCTGGCGAGCCTGGTGTCTCCGCCCGGAGATGACGCGTGAGCGACGACGCCGCCGCGCCGAGCGCGCAGAAGGAAAGCGATCCGGCCTTCCGGAGCCTGCTCGAGACGCTGAGCACGCGCTACAACTTCGACTTCCGCGACTACAAGGAAGCCTCGCTGGTGCGGCGCATCCAGGCGCGGATGAGCCAGGTGCGCACGGACTCGTTCGCGGCGTACGCGCGCTACCTCGAGGCCAACGACAAAGAGCACGTCGCGCTCTTCAACACGATCCTGATCAACGTGACGGGATTCTTCCGCGACCCCGACGCCTGGCAGACGCTGGCCGACGACGTGATTCCCAAGATCGTGGAGGGCGCGGCGGAGTCGCGGAGCATCCGGATCTGGAGCGCGGGCTGCTCGTCGGGGGAGGAGCCGTATTCGATCGCCATCCTCCTCGCCGAGCATCTCGGGCCCGCGGCCACGAACTACGCGATCAGGATCTACGGCACCGACATGGACGAGGAGGCGCTGACGGCTGCCCGCCACGCGCTGTTCCGCACCGAGCAGCTCAAGGACGTCCCGGACCGCCTCGTGGACCGTTACTTCGGCCGTGAGGGCCAGCTCTATCGGTTCCGGCGCGAATTCCGCCGCTGGTGCATCTTCGGCAGCCACAATCTGACGCAGGCGCCGCCGCTCTCGCACGTGGACCTGCTCGTCTGCCGCAACGTCCTCATCTACTTCACCACCGAGCTGCAGGACCGCATCCTCACGCGCTTCCACTACGCGATCCGCGAGGACGGCGTCCTCTTCCTCGGCCGCTCGGAATCGCTGCTGGCGCGCTCGCGGCTCTTCACGGCCGTGCAGCCGAAGTCACGCATCTTCCAGCGGCTGCCGTCGGGCGGGCGCCAGGCGGCGGCCGCGCTGCCGGCGGCGGCGGCGTTCGTCCCGGCGTCCCGCCTGGAGCCCGCGGCCGCGCCGGCCCGCATCCAGCGCGCCCTCGACGCGCTCCCGGCCGCGGTGATGATTATCGACATCAGCGACACCATCCTCGGCTGGAATCCCGCCGCGGAGACCCTGTTCGAGATCCCCGTGGCGAGCGCGCTGGCGCGGAAATTCCGGGACCTGGACGCGAGCTACCGCATCGAGGCGCTGCGCGCGCGGATCGAGGACGTGAAGGCCCGCCACGCGTCGAGCCGCATGGACGACGTCAGCTTCACACGCCGCAGCGGCGAGACCGTCCACGCCGACATCACGATCGTGCCGCTCTTCGAAGGCTCCCGGCTCACCGGCGTGCTCGTCTACGCCACCGAGGCCACCGAGCACGCGAGGCTCAAGGAGCAGATGACGCGCGTCGCCGAGCAGCACGCCACCGCCATCGAGGAGCTGCAGTCCACGAACGAGGAGCTGGAGACGACCAACGAGGAGCTGCAGTCCACCAACGAGGAGCTGGAGACGACGAACGAGGAGCTGCAGTCCACCAACGAGGAGCTGGAGACGACGGTGGAGGAGCTCCAGGCCGCCAACGCCGAGCTCGGGACGCTGAACGCCGAGCTGGAAGCCCGCACCGCCGAGCTGAAGCGGCTCGACGGCTACAATCACGCCCTGCTCAACAGCCTGGAGCACAGCGTCTTCGTGGCGGACCGCACGCTGGTGCTGACGAGCTGGAACATCGCCGCCGAGCGGATGTGGGGGGTGCGCGCCCAGCAGGCCGTCGGCCGCGACGTGCTGGTCTTGCCCATCGGCGAGGCGGCGCGCATGCTCCGGCCCGCCGTCGAGGCGGCGCTGAAGGGCGACGCGGCGGTGGACGTGCGCAACGTGCCCTACACGCTTCCCGGTGGGGAGACGCGGATGGCCGTCGTCAAGGTGTCGCCGCTGCGCGATCCCTCCGGCGAGGTGATCGGCGTGATCGGAGTGGCGGTGCCGACGGAGGCGGCGAAAGGAGCGAGCGCGCGGAGCCGCTGATCAGCCGCGGTCGATCATCCTGTCGAGGACGTCCGGATCGACGGGCTTCACGAGATGCTCGTCGAAGCCGGCTTCGAGGGAGAGTTGCCGCGCCTCGGCATCGCCGTACCCGGTCAGCGCGATGAGGCGGACTCCCGCGCCGAGCCGCCGGCGGATGCGCTTCGCCACCTCGTAGCCGTCGATTCCCCGCAGCCCGATGTCCACCAGGGCGACGTCGGGCGTCCACCCCACCGCGAGCTTCACCGCCTCGGCGCCGTCCGGCGTGTCGCGCACCTGGTGGCCGCCGAGCTCGAGGATGGTGCGCAGCATCTCGCGCGCGTCGCGATTGTCGTCCACGACGAGGACGCGGCGGGCCGACGTGGCCGGCGCCGGAGGCTCCTCGCGCGGCGCCGCCGCGTCATGCGTGGACGGCAGGCACACCTCGAACACGCTGCCGCGATCGGGGCCGGCGCTGAGCGCGCGGATGGTGCCCCGGTGCAGCTCGACGAGGTGGCGCGCCACGGTGAGTCCGATGCCGAGGCCGCCGGTCGTCCGCGTCCGGGTGGTGTCGCCCTGCACGAACAGGTCGAAGATGCGCTCCAGGAGCTCGCCCTCGATGCCCCGTCCGGTGTCGCTCACCATGAGCGACGCGGTCTCGTCGGTGGCCGTCAACACCACCGCGATCTGGCCGCCTTCCGGCGTGTACTTCACGGCGTTGCCGAGCAGGTTGGCGACGACCTGCTCCAGGCGCACGGCGTCGCCCAGAACGGAGACGGGCTGCTCCGGCAGCTCCACCCGCAGCTTCTGGGCGCGTGCGCGCGCGTCGAACGACACGGTCTCCAGCGCCTGCCGGGTGACGGCGGCCAGGTCCACCGTCTCCAGCCGCAGCGAGATCTTGCCGAGGACGATGCGCGACACGTCGAGCAGGTCGTCGAGCAGGCGCGACTGGCTCTTCACCTGGCGCTCGGCGATGCGCAGGGCCTGCTCGGCGACCCGGTCGCCGGCGCCGGTCTGACGTTTGCGGAGGATGTGCACGGCGCTCGCGATGCCCGCGAGGGGATTGCGGAGCTCGTGGGCCAGCATGGCCAGGAAGCGGTTGCGCTCGAGGTCGGCCTGCTTCACCGACGAAAGCTCGACGAGCCGCGCGTTGAGCTCCTCGTTCAAGACCCGGAGCTCCTCGTTCAGCGTCTGCAGCTCCGCGCCCCACCGCCGGTCCGCCGCCCGCGCGTCGTGCGCGGCCACCAGCGTGGCCGCGTTCCCGGCGACCCCGACGCGCTCCACCCACACGTCCCACACGGAGCCCCCGTCGTCGGCCGCCACGCCGACGGCGGCGTGCTGCGCGTGAGCCTCCCGCCTGGTGGCGTCCACGGCCTGGAGGAGCGGCGCGCGCCACGCGTCGGTGAGGACGTCTTTGAAGTTCTTGCCGACGGGATCGGTGTCGGGATGCGCGAACGTGCTCAGAGCCGGGGCGTTGACGGCCACCACCACGTCGTCCGCATCCAGCAGGAACGCCGGCATCGGGAGGCTCTCGACGATCATCCGGGCGTCCGGAAGGCTATCCATGCGCCATCTCACCTCGGGGAAGGGATTTCAGTGTCGGCCCCCAATGGGGCGAAGTCAACGAGCCACGCGCACGCATCTTGCAGTGACCCAGGCCATGTACGCCATCCCCCCCGGTCTCGACGGCGCGGCCGACCCCCGCGTCGCCGGCGTGTCCTGTCCGGAATGCTCCGGTGTGCTCTCGGTGCGCGTCGAGGGGCGGCGCGCCGACCTGTTCTTCGAGTGCCGCGTCGGGCACACGTTCACCGACACCGAGGTGCTCCTCGGCAAGGAGGCTCGGCTCGACGCGTGGCTGTGGACGGCGTACACGGCGCTCGAAGAGCTCGTCGCGCTGACGACCGACCTCGCCGCGCGTGAGTCGACCCCCGCGGACGCCCGGCGGCGGTACGCGACGCGCCGGGCAGGTGCCCAGGCCACTGCGAACCGCCTGCGCCGACTCATCGACGACGACGAGCCCATCGCGTTTCCGGAGAGCGGCGCGCCGGCGGTCGCGCCGCCTTGATCAACGCGGACCGCGTCAGGCGGGACGTCATCGTCATCGGCGGCTCGGCGGGCAGCGTCGGGCCGGTGAGGGAGCTGCTCGCGAAGCTGCCGTCCGATCTCCCGGCCACGCTGGCCGTCGTCCTCCACCGGAGTCCGTTTTACGCGACGCAGCTGCCATGGCTGCTCGGCCTCCGCGCCGTGCTCCGCGTGGTGGAGCCCAGCGACGGCGATCCCGTGCTGGGCGGCGTCGTTTACATCGCGCCGCGCGACCACCACGTGATCTTCGACGACGGGGTGATGAGGCTGACGCGCGGGGCCAAGGAGCACTACACGCGGCCCGCCATCGATCCCCTGTTCCGCTCCGCGGCGGCCCGTTATGGCTCGCGCGTGCTGGGCGTGCTGCTGTCCGGCATGGGCGCCGACGGCGTGTCGGGCCTGATCGCCATCAAGCGGGCGGGCGGCCTGTCGCTCGTGCAGTCGCCCAGCGAGGCGCAGTTTCCCGCCATGCCGTGCACCGCGCTCGCCGAGGACGACGTGGACGCCGCGCTGCCCATCGACGAGCTGGCCCCGGCCATCGTGCAGCTCGCGCGCGGGGAGACGCTCGAGGCGGCCCGCCCTCGCCTCACGCCTTGACTCGATCCGGGCCGGAGTCTAGGCTCGGCTGAATGGCGCGCGCGATCCGGATCACCGCCGGCGGCGTCTCGGCCACGGCCGAGCTGAACGACAGCAAGACCGCCATCGCCATCTGGGACGCCCTGCCGATCGACGCCAAGGCGCAGACCTGGGGCGACGAGATCTACTTCGCCATTCCCGTTCGGGCCGACGAAGACCACGGCAAAGAAGTGGTGGCCCTGGGAGACCTCGGCTACTGGCCCCCGGGGCAGGCCTTCTGCATCTTCTTCGGGCCGACGCCCGCGAGCCGCGGCGACGAGATCCGTCCCGCGAGCGCGGTGAACGTGGTGGGGCGCGTCGGCGGCGATGCCACGGTGTTCAAGCAGGTCCGCGCGGGGGCGCGCGTGACCATCCAACGGGATGGCGAAAGGGGGGCGTGATGAAGATCTTCCTCGACACGGCCAACGTCAACGAGATCAAGGAAGGCGTGGCGCTCGGCGTGGTGGACGGCGTGACCACCAACCCGTCGCTCGCCACCAAGGAGAAGCGCCCGTTCCGTCCGCTCGTCGAGGAGATCTGCGCCGTCGTGCCCGGCGACGTGAGCCTGGAGGTCGTGGCCACCGACTTCGAGGGCATGATCAAGGAGGGGCAGGAGCTGGCCCAGATCGCCCCCAACGTCGTCGTGAAGTGCCCGCTGACCGCCGACGGGCTCAAGGCGGTGAAGTACCTCACCGGCAAGGGCATCCGCGTGAACCAGACCCTCTGCTTCTCGGCCACGCAGGCGCTCCTGTCGGCCAAGGCCGGGGCCTACTACATCAGCCCGTTCCTGGGCCGGCTCGACGACATCGGCGCCGTGGGCATGGACCTCATCCGCGACATCTGCGAGATCTACCGCGTGCAGGGCCTCAAGACGCAGGTGCTCGCCGCGTCCATCCGCAACCCGCTGCACGTGATCGACGCCGCCAAGGCCGGCGCGCACGTGGCGACGATGCCGTTCTCCGTGCTCCAGCAGCTCATCAAGCATCCGCTCACCGACATCGGCCTCAAGAAGTTTCTGGACGACTGGCAGAAGGGCGGGGCCAAGCTCTAAGCGGCCATGGCGGCGGCGGTCGCGGATGCTCGGCTCGGCCGCCGCCTCGTGCTCGACGAGATCTTCGATCTCTCGCTCTATCGCGCGCTGCGCGACGTCGCGCCCGCGCACCTGGCGCCCGTGTTCGACGCCCTCATCCCGATCGAGACCCGCCACGTCGCCTTCTGGCAGAAATTCTTCGGGCTCGAGTCCGTCACCGGCCTCGACGCCGGCCGGCGGCTGAAGCTCGCCCTCCTCGTGCTCGTGTGCCGGCTCTTCGGCGCGCCCGCCATCCACATCGTGCTCGAGGCCATCGAGGTGCACGGCATCCGGAAGTACCTGGAGGTGTGGCGCCGCTACGGCGACACCCCGCTCGGCGCGGCCGTGCGCGCACGAGGACCTCGTGGTCACCGCGGAGGCCGCCCGCCGGATCAACCCCGAGAAGGTGCGTAACCTCTTTCTCGGTCTCAACGACGGCCTGGTGGAGATCCTCGGCGCCGTCAGCGGCTTCTTCGCGGCCTTCAACAGCAATGCGGCCGTGGTGGCCGCCAGCTTCACGGTCGGGGTGGCGGGGGCGCTCTCGATGGCCGCCGGCGCCTACATCGCCGCCGGCTCGGAGGCGGAGCTGCGCGCGACGGAGGAAGCGCGGCGGCGGTTTCTCGCGGAGCCGGTGACGAGCGAGGCCGGCGAACGGCCGCTCGGGGCCGCGGCCATCGTGGGGATCGGCTACCTCGTCGGCGCGATCGTGCCCGTGCTCCCGGTGCTCTTCGGGGCGCGCAGCGTGCTGCCCACGGTGGCGACGGGCGGCGCGATGATCGTGGCCGTCTCGGCGATCGTGGCCTTCATCTCCGGGATGAACGTGCGGCGCCGCATCACGCTGAACGTGGTGATCACCGGCCTGGCCGTGATCGTGACCTACGCGCTCGGGCTGCTGGCGAAGCGACTGCTCGGCGTCGAGCTCTAGAGCGTCGCGCGGACTTCGGACGCGAAGCGCTCGATCGCTCCCGTCATCGAGGCGAGGTCGCGCGCGGCCGTCTCGAGGATCACGTGATCCACGCCGAGCTCGCGCAGCGCCTCGACGTCGGCGCGCAGCTCCGCGGCCGGCTTCTTGCCCGGCAGCCCCAGCCGGGCGCTCAGCGTCAGCGTCTTCGGGTCGCGGCCCGCCTTCTCGCACGCCGCGCGCAGGTGGGCGAGCCCCTCCCTCAGCGCCGGCGCCGTCGGGAACGCCGCGTGCCAGCCGTCGCCCAGCTCGGCCACGCGCCGGAGCGCGCGTGGCGTGTGGCCGCCGATCCAGATGGGGATCGTCCCACGCGCCGGCGCGGGCCGGCACGCCAGGGCGTCGAAGCGGAAGAACTCGCCGGCGTGCGCCGCGCGCGGGTCGCGCCAGCACGCGCGCATCACCCGGATGGCCTCGTCGCTCCACGCGCCGCGCCGGTCGTAGGGCGCGCCGAGGGCCTCGATCTCCTCGCGCATCCAGCCCACGCCCGCGCCCAGGATCACGCGGCCGGGCGCCAGGTGATCGAGCGTGGCCAGCATCTTGGCGGCGAGCAGGGGATGGCGATGCGGGAGGACCAGCACGGTCGTGCCCAGCGCCACGCGCTCGGTGACGCCGGCCACCAGGGCCAGCGCGGTGAGCGGCTCGAGGAAGTCCGTGGCGGGCGGCAGCGGGAAGTCGCCGGTGGCGTTGTACGGATAGCGCGAGGCGATCCGCCACGGCAGCACCACGTGATCGCTCGCCCACAGCGAGTCGTAACCGAGCGCCTCCGCACGGCGCGCGAACCCCACGAGCGTCTCCCGCGTCGCCGCGGCCCCGTACACGGGCAAATGGCAGCCGAATTTCACGCGTTCAGGATGCGGTCGCGCAGCTCGTCGTCCCGGACCATCTGCGCCAGGCGCGAGCGCTGGATCTTGCCGCTCGACGTCTTGGGGATGGTGGAGGGCTGCACGAGCAGCACCCGCGCCGGGCGGTGGCCGGTGGCCCGGTGCACGCGCTGCACGATCTCGCGGACCACCGCGCCGAGATCGGCGATCCCGTCGCGCAGCTCGGCCACCACGTAGAGCCGCTGCGTGCCCGTCCGTTCGCTGTCGATGCCGATGGCGGCGGAGTACCGCACGCCGGAGACGCGGTCCACGACCTCCTCGATGTCGGCGGGCACCAGGTTCTGGCCGCCGAGGATGATCACGTCCTTGAGCCGGCCGGTGATGTAGAGGAAGCCCTCGGCGTCGACGAAGCCGAGATCGCCGGTGCGGAGCCAGCCGTCGCCGGTGAGGACGCGTGCGGTGGCCTCGGGGTTGTTGTAGTAGCCCTGCATGACGCCCGGGCTCTTCACGCACACCTCGCCCTCGGTGTTCGCGGGCACGTCCGTCAGCGCCACCGGCCCGTCGTCGCGCGCGGGCTCGGCGATGCGCAGGGAGACGCCGGGGCACGGCGCGCCGACGGAGAGCCAGCGCCCCGTGCGGTCGTAGCGCAGCGGCACGCCGCGCGGCCAGATGGCCACGGCCAGCGTCGCCTCCGCGAGGCCGTAGCACGGGCGGATGATGCCCTTCAGCCCGAAGTGCGCCTCGAACGCGTCGATGGTGGACGTCCGGACCGGCTCGGCCCCGGAGAGCGCGGCCTTGAGGGTGGAGAGGTCGTACTCCGAGACGTCGCGCGTGTTGCGCACGCAATTGCGATAGCCGAAATCCGGCGAGACCGTGAAGGTGGCGCGCACCCTGGTGATCGTCTCCAGCCACGGGCGCGGGTTGCGGAGGTCGGGCGGCAGCAGCCAGATCGGCGTGGCGGTGAGGGGCGGCGTGAACGCGCAGCCGATCAGGCCCATGTCGTGATAGAGCGGCAGCCACGACACCACGCGGTCGTCGGGGTTGAGCCCCGCCGCCTCCGACATGAACTTCGTCGTCTCGACCACGTTCTCGTGCGTCAGGATCACGCCGCGCGGCTCGCCCGTCGAGCCCGACGTGTACTGCAGGAAGCACAGGTCGGTTGGCCGCGGCGCGTGCTCGGGCGGCAGCGGCGCGTCGGAGTCGAGCTCGTTGGGCTCGAGCACCAGGCGCACGTTGGGGGCCAGGGCCACGCTCGCGTCCACGCCGGCGCGGAACCAGCCGATCGTCGCCACGGCCACGGCCTCGGAGTCGCGGAAGACGTTCGCCGTCTGCTCCACGCCGAGGGTGGGATACAGCGGGACGGGCACGGCGCCGAGGCGCAGCGCGCCGAAGAACGTGTAGAAGAACTCCGCGCACGTCGGGTAGACGAGGCAGACCTTGTCCCCCGGCCGCACGCCGGCGGCGGCGAAGCCCGCCGCGTAGCGCCCGCTCCGCGCCCAGAGATGGCGGTACGTCACCGTGTCGTCGAAGAGCGAGAAGTACTGCGCGTCGGGCGTGAGTGCCGCACGGCGCCGCATGACGTCGGTCAGCGTCGTCGCCGCCCTGGGATCGCTCATCACTGGCTCCTCTCGAGCGTCGCGGAGGTCTCGTGGTCGCGTCCGTTGCGGAGATAGACGAGCCGCACCGTGTCGCCGGGCCGGCGCGCGCGGATGGCCTTGCGGAGCGACTCGAAGCCGTCGAGCGACACGTCGTCCACGCGCACCAGCACGTCGCCGTCGCGGAGCCCGGCGCGCTCGGCGGCGCTGCCGGGGATCACGTGGGCCAGCCGGGCGCCGTCGCCCGCGTGGCCGTCGCCGCCGACGCCGAGGTAGGCGCCGCCCGCGGCGGCGCGCCCGGCGCGCTGGCGAGCCGTCGGCGCCGGGACCTTCGCGTAGACCGGGCGCGCGCCCTCGTCGAGCGAGGTGACGATGGCGGCGCCCACGGCCGCCACCCGCGCCATGCCGTCCACGTTGAGCTTGTCGGCGGTGTCGCTCGGACGGTGATAGTCCTCGTGCCCGCCGGTGTGGAAGAAGAGCACCGGCGTGCCGGCGGCGTAGAAGCGCGTGTGATCCGAGGCCGAATAGGGAGTGCCGCGGAGGTCCGCGTTCACTCCAGCCGCGCGCGCGGCCTCCGCGGTGGCCGCGCGCAGCCGGTCGCCGGTGTCCACGCCCCCCACGGTGAGCTTGTCCTCGCGCATGCGGCCGACCATGTCGAAGTTCAGCATCGCGACCGTATGGCCCAGCGGCAGCGCGGCGTGGCGCACGTAGTGGCCGGAGCCGATGAGGCCCAGCTCTTCGGCGCCGAAGAGGGCGAAGACCAGCGTGCGGCGCGCGCCGCCGGCGGCGGCGAAGGCGCGCGCGAGCCCGACCACGACGGCGGCGCCGGAGGCGTTGTCGTCGGCGCCGTGGTACACGTCGCCGCCCGCCGCGCCGAGGTGGTCCCAGTGCGCCCCGAGCACGACGATCTCGCGCGCCAGGGCGGGATCGGTGCCGGGCAGCACGCCCACCACGTTGGCGGCGCGCACGTCCGCGGCCGCGAGGTCCACCACGAGCCGCGCCGGGACCTCGCCTGCGGCGCGGAGGGTGTCGGCGACCGCGCGCGTGATCGTGCCGGACGCGATGTCCACCGATGCCGCCGTCGCGTCGAGAGCGGGCAGCGGGTCCGCCACGACGAGCACGGCCGCCGCGCCGCGGTGGCGCGCCTCGATCAGCGTCTCGAGCCGCGAGCCGCGCGCCGGCGCCGCCACGACGATCCGGTCGCGCACGTCGGGCCACTCGTCCGCGACGAACACCAGCGGCGCGGTCACCGCGCCCAGGCGCGAGCCTCCGTGAGGCATCCACTCGACGCCGGGCTGCAGCATGCGGCCGCCGGCGGTGAGCGCGTTGCCGGGACCCAGGCCCCGGCCCGGCGCGACGCTGAACGGTTGTAAAAACGTCCCGGCGTCGCCGCCGGGGCGCAGGCCGGCGGCGGCGAGCCACGCGGCGAGCCGCTCGATCGCGCGCTCGCCGCCGGGCGTGCCGGCGCGACGGCCGTTCATCTCCGGCGCGGTGAGCGTTTCTACAACCGTGCGGAGCTCGGCGGAGGTCGGCGGGACGACGGGCGTGCGGCCGAGCGCCGCCGTCGACGTCAGGACGAGCGCGAAGGCAGCCAGCAGCGTCGCGGGGCGGCGGATCATCTCCGCGTAGTTTACCTAATTCACGCGGACGACGCGGCCACCGGTGACGCGGCGCAGCTCGTCACTGGTGAGACGAAACACGGTGTGGGGATGGCCCCCCGCGGCCCAGATCGCGTCCCACTTCAGAAGATCCTCGTCCACGAGCGTCGTGAGCGGCGCGGGATGCGCGAGCGGCGCGACGCCCCCGATGGCGAAGCCGGTGTGCGCGCGCACGAACTCGGCGTCGGCCTTCCCGAGCGGCTCGCCGAGCAGCGCGCCGAGCTTGGCCTCATCCACCCGGTTCGCGCCGCTCGTGAGCACGAGCAACGGCCGCCCGCTGTCGCGCAGCCGGAACACGAGCGATTTCACGATCTGGCCGACGTCGCACCCGACGGCGCGCGCGGCGTCGGCGGAGGTGCGCGCGGCGTGCTCGAGCACCACGATGGTGGTCGTCACCCCCGCCGCCGCCAGGGCGTCGGCGACGCGGCGCGCGCTCGCGGGCAGCGCAGCCGGAGCAGCGACGATCGACCGGCAGGCGCGCATCTGGTCGAGGTGCTCCAGGTCGTGATCCGCCATGTGCGTGACGTACTGGGCGAGGCTGAGCGGGCCGAAGAAGCCGGAGAGGCCCGGCCGCTCGCCGGCGCCGGGCGGCAGCGTGGCGAGGTACGCGACCGCTTCGGCGCGCGCGCGGCGAAACGCCGCGAGGTCGTCCTCGAACCGGCCCGCTCGACGGTCGCGCTCGCGCGCCCACGCCACGGGATCGAAGGCGGCGAAGCGCGGGCGGTCCTCGGTGGCCATGAGCCGGAAGCGCGGGAGGAAGAGCCGGCTGTCGAGCTCCATCAGGTGGGCCAGCACTTCCTTCATCGACCACTCCTCGGGCTCCGGCCGCCGGGAGAGCGTCTCGGCGTCGAGCCCCGCGGCGAGCGCGGCCACGAGGTCGGGCGTGGCGGCGAGTGGCTTCAGCAATTCGCCGAGCGGGAGCGCCACGCGCGCCTCGCAGCGCTTGGGCGTCAGGCCCAGCGTGGCGCGCACGTCCTGGATCTGCCGCAGGTGCTCGGTGTCGTGGGCGTCCATCGTCCGCGCGTAGGCCTCGACGCTCACGGCGCCGCGGCTCGGGCTCACGCCCTCGCGGCGCCAGCCGGCCTCGTCGAGCCCGCCGAGCAGCGTGATGGTCTGCTTGCGCGCGGCGGCGAACGCCGCCAGCAGCGTGGAGAGGTCCGCGTTGTCGCCCTCGGTGCGCTGGGTCTTGTCGAACACCGGGCGCGGCTCGGCGAGCATGCGGCGCAGGCGCGGCAGGAACGTGTCGCGGTCGCCCTCGACGAGGTGGCGCACGACCTCGCCGATCGACCACTCGCCGGGCTTGGGCGGCGTCCACGCGTGCGTCCCCGGGTCGCGCGCCATCTCGCCCAGCAGCGTCGGCGTGGCGGCGAGCCGCGCGACGGTCAGCTCGCGCTCGGTCATAGTGACCGCACCGCGCGCAGCACGTCGGCGGGATCGGGGCGCACCTGGAAGTTGTCGGCGAGGGAGAGCCAGCGCACGGCGCCGCCGCGATCGAGCACGATGGTCGCCGGCCGCGGCACGTCCTCGCCGTGCTCGCCGCCGCGCGCGTGGATCAGTCCGTAGCGGCGCGTCACGGCCAGGTCGCGATCGGCGACGAAGCGGAAGTTGAGCTTCAGCCCGCGCGCCAGCTCCTGGCTCCGCTCGTTGGGATCCGGCGAGACGGCGATGATCTCGACGCCGGCCTTCTCGGCCTCGGACAGCGCGGCTCCAAGCCCTTGGAGCTCCGCCACGCAGAACGGTCACCAGTAGCCGCGGTAGAAGACGAGGATCACCGGCTTCTTGCCGCGATACTCCGCGAGCGTGACGGGACGGCCGCCCGCGTCGGGCAGCGTGAAGTCCGGCGCGGGCCGGCCGACGGCGAGCGCGGTCGGTGTGTCGGGGATTCGCGCCAGCACGAAGTTGAAGGTGGCGCCGCCCGCGAAGAGCGCCAGCGTCAGCCCCAGCGCGGTCCACGCGTACCAGCGGCGGCCGAGCGCCACGGCGAGGCCGGCGAGCGTCGCCGCGATCGCGAGCGCCGCCACGTAGCCCTCGGGCTGGTTGCGCACCGCGGGCACGCGCAGCAGCAGCGCGTACGCGGCGACGGCCGCGGCGGCGACGGCGAGGCTGAGGGCGGTGAGCCAGCCGGCGCGCATCAGATCACGATGCGGTCGAAGCACTCGGCGTAGGCATAACCCTTCGGCTGGCCGAGCTCGGCGTTGCGGTCGCGCACGCGCTTCTCGATGGCGGCGAAATCCTTGAACTGGCTCGCGTGGCAGGCGAGGGCCTTGATCTTGAGGTCCATCACGTCGCTGATGTCCACGACCACGTGCGGGTTCTGCCACTGCATGACGTAGACCTCGCGGACCTTGTGGGGCTCGAACTCCGCCATCAGCTCGGGGAAGGCGAGGTGGTCGCGCGACAGCGGATAGACGCAGTCCAGCGCCACGCCGGCCACCGTCCGGTGGTCGCGGTGCGAGGCCCCGAGATTGTACGTGCGCTGCGGATTCTGGCAGAGGACGAGGTCGGGCCGGAAGCGCCGGATCTCGCGCGAGACGTCGCGGCGGAGGTCGCGCGTGTCCTCGACCTCGCCGTCGGGATAGCCGAGGAAGGCGACCGACTCGATGCCGAGCGTGCGCGCGGCGTGCTTCTGCTCCTCGGCGCGGATGGCGGCCAGCCGCGGCGAGGTCATCGTGCGGTCGCTCGAGCCCTTGTCACCGTTGGTGACGACGACGAGGGCGACCTCCTTGCCTTCCTTGACGAACTTCGCCAGCGTCCCGCCCGCGCCGAACTCGGAGTCGTCGGGGTGGGCGGTGATCACGAGCACGCGCCGGATCGGGTCGGTCATTCGCGCCGGGGTCTCCCTCGTGGTTTTGAAATTGAGATGCCGGGGTCCAGCATACCGATTCACCGCGGACCCCGTGCGATAATCCCGCGATGTCAGCGGACCGCGGGCGCCGGATCGCGGTGGTCGTGCTGGTGCTGCTGCTCTCCCTCCCGCCGCTGGCCCTGCTCCTGCCCGGCTCGCCCGCCACCGTGCGCGTCGCCGGCGTCGGCGTCCTCTGGTGGTACGCGGCTCTCGCGGCGCCGCTCCTCGGCGCGGCCCTCGCGACGGTGATTCTCCGCCGCGCGTCGCGATGACCGGCGCCCGCGCGCTCGCCGCCTGGACCGGCCCCGCGCTCGCCGCCGCCGTCGTCGCGGGCATCACGGCCGGGACCGCCGTCGCGCCGGTGCTCCTCCTCAGCGCGGCGCTGGCCCCGCTCGTCGCGCTGCTCCAGCCCGCGCGCGCGCCCGCGGCGCCGCACGCGGTGACGCTCGCGCTCACCGCCGTCGTCGCCGCGCTGCTCCTGTGGGCGCACGTCGCGCTGCTCGCCGACACCGCGACGCTGCTCGGCGCGGGTCGCGCGCAGGCCGTCGTGCTCGCGCTCGCGCTGGCCCTGCTCGTCGGGCTGGTGCCCGGCGCCGGGCGCTGGTGCGCGGTGGTGGGCGGGCTGGGGGGCGTCGCGCTGCTGCTCGTCCTCGTGGACGCCGCGGCGACCGTCGGCGTCGCGCCGTGGACGGCGTGGCGGGAGGCCGCCGCGCGGCCCGCGGTCGTGTTCGGCGCGCGCAGCCCGTGGGTCCGCGACGGCGAGCGCCTCGTCCGCGGCGCCACGCTCGCCTTCGACGAGGGCCACCGCGTCGTCGCGGTCACGCGGGGCACGCTTCGCGTCGTCGAGGCCGACGGCGCGCGGCGGGTGGTCCGCGACTGGCGGCTGGCCGCGGGCGACGCCGTCAGCCTGCGGCCGGCCGACACGCTCGTCGCCGAGGCGGGCAGCCGGCTGCGCTTCGAGCCGGGCAAGCGCGTCCCCGGCGCCGCCGCGTCGGGCTCGGCCTGGGCCGACGCCGCCACGCGCGCGCCGCTCGCTCAGGTCGTGGGCCTGGCCGTCACGCTCCTGCTCGGCGCCGTGGCCCTCGTGCCCGCGGGGGGACGGCGCGCCGCCGCCGCGCCGGCGATCGTCCTCGTGTTCGCGCTCGGCACGGCCGCGTGGGGCGTCTACGCGGCCGTGGTCGCGCCGGAGTCGGGGCTGGCCGGCTCACCCGCGGAGGCGCTGCTGGCGCCGGCGCGCAGCGCGACGCCGGGCGGTGAGCTCTCGCCCGGCGCGCTGACCATCGTGGTCGTCGTGGGGCTGCTCGCGCTGTTCGTCGCGGCGGCGGGCGCGCTCCGCGATCGCGTCGCGGAGACCGGCGGCCGCCGGTGGCCCGAGGCCTGGATGACGGCGGTCATTGCCGCCGGCCTCGCCGGCCTGGTCGACGTCGTCGATCCGTGGACGCCGCTCGCGGCGGGGCTCGGCGTGGCGGCGGCGGCGCTGGCGGCGCCGCGGCTGGCGGGCGCCGACGGGGCGTGGATCGGCCCGTGGCCCGCCGCGGCGGTCGGCGGGCTGGTGGGCGTGGCCGTCTTCGCCGCCGTGGCGGCCCTTGGGGCCGGGCTGCCCGCCCCGCTGGCAGTCCTCCGTGACCTCCCGGCGCTGGCCGCGGCGCCGGCGGCGTGGGTGATCGTGAAAGTCTTACGACGGGAGGCGGGCGAGACGCGCTGAGGGTTGGCAAGGCCCCCGCCGCCCTACCATAATGGGTGGACATGGCCAGCGATCGGATCGTCGTCCGTGGTGCCCGTGAGCACAACCTCAAGAACATCGACGTGGAGCTTCCCCGGGACCAGCTCGTCGTCCTGACGGGCCTCTCGGGCTCCGGCAAGTCCTCGCTGGCCTTCGACACGATCTACGCGGAGGGGCAGCGCCGCTACGTCGAGTCGCTGTCGGCGTACGCCCGGCAGTTCCTCGAGCAGATGGAGAAGCCCGAGGTCGACTCGATCGAGGGGCTGTCCCCCGCCATCTCCATCGAGCAGAAGACGACGTCGAAGAACCCGCGCTCCACCGTCGGCACCGTGACGGAGATCTACGACTACCTGCGCGTGCTCTTCGCGCGCGTGGGCGTGCCGCACTGCCCGTCGTGCGGCAAGGTCATCTCCGCGCAGACCGTGCAGCAGATGGTGGACCGCGTGCTGCTGCAGCCCGCGGGCACGCGGCTCCTCGTGCTCGCGCCCGTGGTGCGCGGGCGCAAGGGCGAGTACAAGAAGCTCTTCTTCGACCTCCAGCGCCAGGGCTTCTCGCGCGTGCGCGTCAACGGTACCGTGCGCGAGCTGGGCGAGGAGATCGACCTCGACAAGAAGCGCAAGCACACCATCGACGTGGTGGTCGATCGCCTGGTCGTCAAGGAGGGGCTCGGCTCGCGGCTGGCCGACTCGCTCGAGACGGCGCTGCGGCTCGCCGACGGCGTGGTGCAGGTGGAGATCCCCGACGGCGAGTCGATGATCTTCTCCGAGCGCCTGGCCTGCGCGGACTGCGGCATCTCCTTCCCCGAGGTGTCGCCGCGCATGTTCTCGTTCAACAACCCGTACGGCGCGTGCCCGGAGTGCGGTGGCATCGGCACGCGCTTCGAGATCGACCCCGAGCGCCTGGTGCCGAACCAGAACCGCTCGCTCAGGGCCGGCGCCCTGGCGCCGTGGGCGGGCCGCGAGAACGCCTACTTCAAGCAGACGCTCAACGCGCTGGCCAAGCGCTACAAGTTCTCGCTCGAGGAGCCGTGGGCGAAGCTCAAGAAGCCCGTGCGCGACGTGATCCTGCACGGCGACCGCGACGGCGGCTTCGAGGGCGTGGTCAAGATCCTCGAGCGGCGCTACCGCGAGACGCAGTCGGAGGAAGCGCGGCGCGAGATCGAGACGTTCATGGCCGAGCGCCCGTGCCCGGAGTGCAAGGGCTCGCGGCTGCGCCCCGAGTCGCTGGGGCTGAAGATCGCCAGGCAGTCGATCGCCGACGTCGTCCGCCTCACCATCAAGGACGCCGCGGTCTTCTTCAACACGCTCAAGCTCGGCGAGCGCGAGGCCGCCATCGCGCGCCGCGTGCTGAAGGAAGTGCGCGAGCGCCTGGGCTTCCTGGCCAACGTCGGGCTCGACTACCTCACCCTCGACCGGCCGGCGGGGACGCTCAGCGGCGGCGAGGGCCAGCGCATCCGGCTCGCCACGCAGATCGGCTCCAGCCTCGTCGGCGTGCTCTACATCCTCGACGAGCCGTCGATCGGGCTGCACCAGCGCGACAATCGCCGGCTCCTCGACACGCTCAAGCGGCTGCGCGACCTCGGCAACACCGTGCTCGTCGTCGAGCACGACGAAGAAACGATCCGCTCCGCGGACTACGTCGTCGACCTCGGCCCTGGCGCGGGCGAGCTCGGCGGCCACGTGGTCGCCATCGGCACGCCCGACGAGATCGTCGCCAACGAGCATTCGCTGACGGGGCAGTTCCTGTCGGGGGCGCGCGCCATCCACGTCCCCGCCACGCGCCGCAAGGGTACCGGCCACGCGCTGACCATCCACGAGCCGCGCGAGCACAACCTCAAGGGCCAGAGCGTCTCGATCCCGCTCGGCACGTTCACGTGCGTGACGGGTGTGTCGGGTTCCGGCAAGTCCACGCTCGTCAACGACATCCTCTACCGCGCGCTCGCCCAGATGCTCCACCGCGCGCAGGATCGTCCCGGCGCGCATACCCGGATCGAGGGCGCGCAGCACGTCGACAAGGTCGTGGACATCGACCAGTCGCCGATCGGCCGCACCCCGCGCTCCAACCCCGCCACGTACACCGGCGTCTTCACGTTCATCCGCGCGCTGTTCGCGCGCACGCAGGAAGCGCGGATGCGCGGCTACCAGCCCGGCCGGTTCTCCTTCAACGTCAAGGGCGGGCGCTGCGAGGCGTGCCAGGGCGACGGGCTCGTGAAGATCGAGATGCACTTCCTGCCCGACGTGTACGTGACCTGCGACGTGTGCAAGGGCAAGCGGTACAACCGCGAGACCCTCGAGGTGCATTACAAGGGCAAGAACATCGCCGAGGTGCTCGACATGACCGTGCACCAGGCGCTGGAGTTCTTCGACGCCGTGCCGGTGATCAAGCAGAAGCTGCAGACGCTGCACGACGTCGGGCTCGACTACATCCGGCTCGGGCAGTCGGCGACCACGCTGTCGGGCGGCGAAGCCCAGCGCGTGAAGCTGGCCACGGAGCTGTCGCGGCGCGCGACGGGACGGACGCTCTACATCCTCGACGAGCCGACGACCGGACTGCACTTCGCCGACATCGAGAAGCTGCTCGAGGTGCTGAATCGCCTGGTGGACCAGGGCAACACCGTGGTGATCATCGAGCACAACCTCGACGTCATCAAGACGGCGGACTGGGTGATCGATCTCGGCCCCGAGGGCGGCGACGACGGCGGGCGCGTGGTGGCCACGGGCACGCCGGAGGCGCTCGCGCGCCAGGGCGAGAAATCGTACACGGGGCAGTTCTTGAGGACGGCGCTCGCCGGCTGAGCACGGGCATGCG
This sequence comes from Candidatus Methylomirabilota bacterium, assembly GCA_036002345.1. Taxonomy (GTDB): domain Bacteria; phylum Methylomirabilota; class Methylomirabilia; order Rokubacteriales; family CSP1-6; genus AR12. The sequence continues at coordinate 37,398 of DASYTM010000010.1, forward strand.
GCGGACCAAGATCGTCTGCACCATCGGGCCCGCGTCCTCCACCGTCGCCGAGCTCGACCGCCTCGCCGCCGCGGGCATGGACGTGGCGCGGCTCAACTTCTCGCACGGCACGCACGCCGAGCACGCCGAGGTCATCCGCCGCATCCGCGAGGCCGAAGCGCGCTGGCAGCGGCCCGTCGCGATCCTGCAAGACCTGCAGGGACCCAAGATCCGGCTCGGCACCTTCGGCGACGGCGGGGGCGGCCGCGTGGACCTCCAGCCCGGGCGCCCCTTCGCGCTCTGCCGCACGCCCTGCGTGGGGAGCGAGGCGCGCGTGTTCGTCTCGCCGCCCGAGTACCTCGGCCGGGTCAAGGCCGGCGACGAGATCTGGATGGACGACGGCATGATCCAGCTGCGCGTCGAGGCCACCACGCCGGACGAGGTCCGCTGCGTCGTGGTGGCGGGCGGCCGCATCAGCGACCACAAGGGCATCTCGCTGCCGCACGTGGATCTCCCCGCGTCGTGTCTCACCGAGAAGGACGTCGCGGATCTCAAGTTCGGCATCGAGCAGGGCGTGGACTTCGTGGCCGTCTCGTTCGTGCGCACGGCCGCCGACATCCGCGAGGTCCGGCGCTTCCTGGCCGCCCAGGGCGCCGAGATCCCGCTCGTGGCCAAGCTGGAGCGCCACGAGGTGCTCGCCAACCTGCGCGACGTCATCGGCGCGGTGGACGCGGTGATGGTGGCGCGCGGCGACCTCGGCGTGGACGTGCCGCTCGAGGACGTGCCGCACATCCAGAAGGAGATCATCCGCCAGGCGCACGCCGCCAAGGTTCCCGTGATCGTGGCCACGCAGATGCTGGAGTCGATGGTCACCCACACGCGGCCCACGCGCGCGGAGGTCGCCGACGTGACGGCGGCGATCTTCGACGGCGCCGACGCCATCATGCTCTCCGCGGAGACGGCCTCCGGCCGCTACCCCGCCGAGGCCGTGGAGACGATGGCGCGGATCGCGGAGCGCGCCGAGCAGGCCACCCTCTGGATGGAGCCGCCGCGCCGGCGCCGCGACAGCCACGCGCCCGTCGGCTTTCCCGAGGCCATCTCCGACGCCGCCGCCAGCGCGGCCCGCGCCCTGGACGCGCGCGCCATCGTGGCCTTCACCCAGTCGGGCTTCTCCGCGCGGCTCATCTCGCAGGAGCGCCCGGCCACGCCGATCATCGCGTTCACGCCGTTCGCCAGCGTCCAGCGCCGGCTCGCGCTGACCTGGGGCGTGACGTCGCGGATCATCCGCAAGGTCGAGACCACCGACGAGATGGTCGAGGAGATCGAGGCCACGCTGCTCGGCGACGGCACCGTCCGCGCCGGCGACGTGCTCGTGATCATCTCCGGGTCGCCCATGTGGGTGACCGGCACCACCAACCTCCTCAAGCTCCACCGCGTCGGGGAACGCCGCTGAGCCGCGGCCGCCGACTCCTCGTCCTCGGGGCGGCCGTCGCCGGCGTCGCGGGGGTGTGGATCGGGGGCGGCGTGCTGCTCCTGCGCGAGGTGGACGCGCGCGGCGCCGCCATGGCCGACCTCGCCGCCGAGCGCGCCGGCGCGGCCGTCGCCGAGGAGCGCCGCGCCCTCCTCCGCGAGGCGGCGCTGCTCGCGCAGGAGCCGGCCGTCGTCGAGGGCGCCGCCCGGCGCGACTGGGCGACGCTGGCCCGCGGGGCCGCGCGGCTGCGCTCGCTCACCATGGAAGGGCACGCCGACCTCGTCGTCGTCCTCGACGCCGCCGGCGCGCCGCTGCTCCAGGTCCCGGCCTCGCCACGCGTCGAGCTGCCCGCGCTGCCGCCGCCGGCGCGGCCCACGGTGAGCACCGTCACCCTCGGCGGGCGCGCGTACCTGCTCGGCGTGGCGCCGATCGGCGGCGAGCCCGGAGGCGGCCTCGTCGTGGTGGGCCGGCGCGCCGAGCGGCCCGCCGCGGCCGGCGGCGACCGGCTGCGCCACTCGAACGAGGTGTCGCGCCAGGGCCTCGTGCGCGCGCTGGTGGCCAGCGGCGCGCTCGCGGCACTCGCGGCCGCCGCCATCGCGCTCTTCGCCACGCGACGGCGCGGCCCGGCGACGCCGCGGGCCGCCGCCACGCCGGCGGCCACCGGCGGGCGCGAGCTCAAGGCCCTCTACGAGGCCGCCGTCCTCGTCGGCAGCGGCACCGAGCTCGAGGCGACGGTCACCCAGACCCTCGCCGTGATCTGCGCGGTGGCGCGGATCGACCTGGGCATGGTGTACCGCGTCGATCGCGCGAGCGGACGGCTGGCGCTCGTCGCGCACTACGCGATCCCTCCGCGCTACATGGACTTCCTCCAGACGCGGTCGATCGAGGGCACGCGCATCGGGCAGACCGCGCGCACCGGCGAGCACACGCTCGTGGACCTCGATCCCGCGCGGCTCCGCGATCCCGTCCTGAAGGAGGCCGTGGCCCGCGAGGGCTACCGCACGCAGCTCTCGCTGCCGATCCCGGTGCAGGGGACGACGTGGGGCGTGATGACGCTCGTCTCCAAGGAGCGCCGCCGCTTCGACGCCGACGAGCTCACGCTGCTCCACGCCGTCGGCCACCAGCTCGGGCTCGCCGTGGCCAACGCCGCGCTCTTCGCGGAGACGGGCGCCAAGTCCCGGCGGCTCGAGACGCTGACCCGCGTCGCCCAGGGCCTGGCCGCCACGCTGCCCGACGAGGAGCTGTTCGCCCGCGTGATCGGTGCCGCGCGCGAGACGTTCGACGCGGCCGCCGCGCGCCTCTGGCTCCTCGAGGAGGACGGCGAGACGCTCGTCATGCGCGCCGGCGCTGGCGTGGAGCTCGCGAGCGAGCTGCGCCGGGTGCGCGTCGGCGAGGGCCTCACCGGCCGGGTCGTGGCCCAGCGCGCGCCGCTGACCGTCGCCGACCTCGCCACGGACCCGCGCCCGCTCGCCAGCGACCGCCTGCTCGCGCAGGGCATGGCCGCCTACGCCGGCGTGCCGCTGGTGGTGGGCGACCGGGTCCTCGGCGGCCTGGCCATCGGCCTGGCCCGGCCGCACGAGTTCAGCGCCGAGGAGCTGGAGGTCCTCACCTCACTTGCCAACCTCGCCGCGGTGGCCATCGAGAACGCGCGCCTGCTGTCCGGCGAGCGCACGCGCCGCCAGTACCTCGGCGCCCTCCTCGACATCAACACCAAGATCGGCGCCATGGCGCCGACGGAGACCCTGCTCACCTCCATCGCCGAGGAGGCCGCGCGGCTGCTCGGCGTGGACAACGCCGGCTTCCGCCTCCTCGAGGGCGACGACCTCGTGCTGGCGGGGCTGGCAGGCACCGCGCGCGAGACGATGCTCCGCCCGCGCATCAAGATCGGTGAGAGCGTGAGCGGCAAGGTGCTGGCGGCGGGGCGGACGCTGCGGCTGGACATCGAGGAGGTGCCGGACATCGTGCCCGAGCACCTCGTCGCCGACCGGCGTCACGGTTACACGAAATTCCTCGGGGTGCCGCTGCGCATCGGCGAGCGGGTCATCGGCGTGCTCACGTTCCGCGCGCGCTGGCCCTTCAGCGCGCGCGACGAGGAGCTGGCGGAGGCGTTCGCCGGCCAGGCCGCCATCGCCATCGAGCACGCGCGCCTCGTGCGCGAGGCGTCGGAGCAGGCCGGGCGCCTGCGCGCGCTCACGGACCTCTCGCGCCTCTTCACGGGCACGCTCGAGCCCGACGTCGTCAACGAGCGGATCGTGGACAGCGTGGGGCGGCTCTTCGCGTCGGTGTCGGCGACGCTCTTCCGCATGGACCAGGCCACCGGGGAGCTCGTGCCCATGGCGACCTCGGCGGCCGGGACGCGCCTGGCGGCGCCCGTGCCCGTTCTGCCGCGCGGGGTCGGCATTTCCGGGCTGGCCGCGCTGTCGCGCCGGGTGGTGGTGTCGTCGGACGTGTCCGCGGACCCCAACATCGAGCGGAGCGACGCCCTGCGCGACTGGGCCGCCGCCGTCGGCGACTACTCCGCGATCGCGGTGCCGCTGGTGGTGGGCGACGTGCTGGTCGGCGTGCTCACCGTGCGCGGCGAGCGCGGCCGCGTCTTCGACCCGGCGGACTCGCAGCTGGCGCAGACGTTCGGCGACCAGGCGGCCCTCGCCCTCGCCAACGCGCGGCTGTACACGGAAGCGACGCAGCGGCGCGCGGAGGCCGAGGAGCTGGCGCGCCTGGCGCGCACGCTCACCGAGTCCCTCGACGTCTCGGAGGTCGTGGAGCGCACGGCGGAGAGCGTGCTGCCGATGTTCCGCGCGCAGTCCTCGGTGGTGCGGCTCCTCCAGCCCGACGGCTCGCTGGTGGCCCTCGCCCTGGGCGGGCGCGCGCGCGACCAGTTCGAGATGGGCCACGTGCTGCCGCCCGGCGTGGGCGTGCTGGGGCGCGCCGTGGTGAACGGCCGCGTCGCGTCGTCGTCCGACCTGTTCACCGACCGGAGCACGCGCGTCTCCGACGATCTGCGCGAGCGCGTGCACGCCAGCGGCGACGGCGCGGTGCTGGCGGTGCCCATGCGCGCCAAGGGCGTGATCATCGGCGCGCTGGGGATCGCCGACCGGCCCGGCCGGATCTTCACGGACGGCGAGGCGGCCCTGCTGCAGGCCTTCGCCGACCAGGCCACGCTGGCGCTGGAGAACGCCCGGCTGTTCTCGCTCGAGCGCGCGCGCCGCCAGCAGATCGCCGCCCTGGCCGACATCGAGCGCGAGCTGGCCGCCGTCCTCGACGCCGAGCGCCTGCCCGACCTGATCGTCGAGCGCGCCACCGGGCTCTTCAAGGCCAACGGCGCGCTGTGGATCATGGACGAGGCGGGAGGCCTGATGCCCCGGGCGTGGCGGGGGCAGGACCTCACGGGCGAGCGCCTGGGGCGGGGCGAGGGCTTCGCGGGCCTGGCCGTGAGCGAGCGGCGCGGCTTCATCACCAACGACTACGCGCGCTCGCCGCACGCGGTGGGGCGCTACGTCGACGCCGGCGTGCGCAGCATCATCGTGCAGCCCGTGATCCTGCGCGACCGGCCGCTCGGCGTGCTCACCATGAGCCGCGTGAGCACGGAGGCGCCGCCCTTCGGGGTCGAGGACCTCGCCCTGCTGCAGAGCTTCGCCGCCCACGCCGCCACCGCCCTCGACAACGCGCGCCTGTACGAGGAGGCGCGCCGCTACGCCGACCGGCTGCGCGCGCTGGAGGAGGTCAACCGCCTCGTCTCGTCCTCGCTCAATCCCGACGAGGTCCTCGCCAACCTTGCCCGCGCGATCTCGCAGTTCTTCGACGCGCCGTACGTGAGCGTGTGGAGCCTCGACGAGAGCACGGGCCGGCTGCGGCGGGCCCTCACCCACGGCGACTCCAGCCTGGCCTCCGACCTCCACCAGGAGCTCGCCCCCGGCGAGGGCGCGGTGGGCTGGGTCGTCCAGCACCGCGAGCCCATCCTGTGGACGGACGTGACCACGGACCCGCGCATCATCGACGGCGCGGAGCTGACGCGCGCCGGGTTCAAGTCGTTCACCGCCTATCCCGTCGCCATCGGCGAGCGCATGCTCGGCGCCTTCGCCGTGCACCGCGCCTCGCCGTGGCTGCTCACGCCGGAGACGGCGTCGCTCATGGGCTCGCTGGCCGCGCAGGCGGCGGTGGCGCTGGAGAACGCGCGCCTCTACTCGGAGACGACTCGGCGCCTGACGGAGACCCGCGCCCTCCTCGAGGTGGCCGAGGTGCTGAACTCCACCCTCGACGCGCGCCAGCTCCTCAAGCGCGTCGCCATCAAGCTCGCGCAGATCCTCCAGGTGGACCGCTGCACGATCGAGCGCTGGGACGGCGACCGCGTCATCCCGCTCATGTCGCAGTTCGCCGACGGCCGGCGTCGCGAGCGGATGTGGGAGGCCTTCCTCACCGTCACCAACCGTCCCCTGCGTGACGTGCCGACCAACGCGCGCGCCATCGAGACGCGCCGGCCCGTGATCGTGGACGACGCCACCGATCCCGCCCTCACGCCGGCCGACTGGGTGGCGGCCTTCGGGCTCAAGTCGTACATGGTGGTGCCGATGCTCCGGCAGGAGGAGGTCATCGGCGTGGTCACGCTCGACTACTGCGAGCGGGTGGGGCGCTTCGCGCCGTGGCAGGCCGATCTCGCCACGGCCGTGGTCGGCCAGGTCGCCCTCGCGCTGGAGAACACGCGCCTGTACGGGGAGGCGCAGGAGCGGCTGCGCGAGACCACCACGCTGCTCGCGGTCGGCCGCGTGCTCACCGAGCGCGCCAGCGGCCCGGAGGCCATGCGCCGGGTGGCGGCGGAGGTCGCGCGCGCGTTCGGCGCCGACATGGCCGGCGCGTGCCTGCTCGACGAGCGCAAGGAGCGGCTCGTGGCCGTGGGCGGCTACCACGTCCCCAAGGATCTGCTGCAGGCCTTCGCGGAGCGCCCCATCGTGCTCGACCGCTTCCCGTGGCTGCAGGACGCCTGGCGCGCCGGCCGCGCCGCCACCAGCCCGGATCCGCACGCCGATCCGCGCTTCGACCAGGCGTGGCAGGCCGCGATGCCGCCGCACTCGCTCCTCTTCGTGCCCACGCTCGCCCACGGCGAGCCCGTCGGCGGCCTCTTCCTCGTGTGGTGGCACACCGGCCGCCTGTTCGATCCCGCCGAGATCCGCCTCGTGGAGGGCGTGGCCGCGCAGGTCGGCCTCGCCATGGAGAACGCCGAGCTGGCGCGCCAGACCCAGGTGAAGCTCGCCGAGACGCAGACGCTGCTCTCCGTGAGCCGCGCGCTCTCCACGACCCTCGACCTCCAGCAGCTCGTGCGGCACTTTCTGCGCGCCGTCGCCACCACCCTCGGCGCCGACTCCGTGGGCTCGTGGCTCGTGCAGGAGGACGGGGAGTGGATGGAGCCGCTCGTCGGCTACCACCTGCCGCGGGAGCGGCTCGCCGACGCCCGCGAGCTCCGGATCTCGCTGCTCAAGCACCCGTTCTACGCGGAGGCCGCGCGCACCAGGCGTCCGGTGTTCACGAGCGACGCCATGAACGACTCGCGCCTGCCCCCGGCCGTGCGCGAGCGCGGCTCGCACCGGACGCAGCTCTTCGTGCCCGTCGTGGTCAAGGACCGGATGATCGCCGCCTTCGCCGCCATCTGGTGGGAGACGGCGCGCGAGTTCTCCGAGGACGAGCTGGCCCTCATGGAGGCCATCGCCAACCAGGCGGGCGTCGCGCTCGAGAACGGCCGCCTCTTCGAGGAGAATCGCCAGCGCCTCGAGGAGCTGTCCGTGCTGCACGACCTCTCGCGCGCCGTCACCGGCCAGCTCGAGCGCGGGGCGATCGTGGAGGCGGTGCGGCGCCACATCGCGCGCGTGCTGGACGCGCGCAACCTCGTCATCATCGTGCGCGACGAGGAGCGGGACGAGCTGGAGGTGACGCTGCGGGTCACCGACGGCGCCGACGACCCGAGCGAGCCGCGGCGCTACCCGCTGGAAGACATCGGCCTCATGTCCGTCGTCCTCGCCACCGGCCGGCCCCTGCGGACCGACGACTACGCGGCGGAGTGCGAGCGGCGGGGCGTGCAGCCCGTGGCGGGCTCCGCCGATCGCAAGACCTGGCTCGGCGTGCCGATGACGGCGGGCGAGCAGGTCCTCGGCGTCATCGTCCTGCGCGGGGCCGCGCGCCCCTACGGCGCCGCCGACGAGCAGCTCCTCCTCAACATCGCCCACCTGGCCGCCCTCGCCCTGCGCAGCGTGCGCCTGTACGAGGAGCGCACGCGCGCCTACGGCGAGCTGGCGGCCGCCCAGGACCAGCTCGTGCGCACCGAGAAGCTGCGCGCGCTGGGCGAGATGGCCTCCGGCGTGGCGCACGACTTCAACAACCTGCTCGCCTCCGTGCTGGGCCGCGCCCAGCTCCTGATGCGCCGCGTGCAGGACCCGCAGCAGCGGGAGTGGCTGCGTGTCATCGAGCGCTCCGCCCTGGACGGCGCGGCCACGGTGCGGCGGCTGCAGGAGTTCACGCGCATCCGTCGCGACCAGCCCATGGTGCCGCTGGACGTGGCGCAGATCGTGCGCGACGCGCTCGACATCACCCAGTCGCGCTGGCGCGAGGAGCCAGTGAGCCGCGGCATCGTCGTCGACGTCCAGGCCGATCTCGCCGCCGTGCCGCCCATCCTCGGCGACGCCGCCGAGCTCCGCGAGGCGCTCACCAACCTGATCCTCAACGCCGTGGACGCGATGCCCGCGGGCGGGACGCTGCGCCTGGTCACCGCCGCCAACGACGACCACGTGGAGGTCGCCGTGTCCGACACGGGCGTCGGCATCCCGCCCGCCGTGCGCGAGAAGATCTTCGACCCCTTCTTCACCACCAAGGGCCCGCAGGGCACCGGGCTCGGGCTGTCGATGACCTACGGCATCGTGTCGCGGCACGGCGGCTTCGTGAGCGTGGAGAGCGAAGAGGGGCGCGGCTCCACGTTCCGGCTGTCCTTCCCGTCGGCGGCTGCCGTGGAGCCGGCGACCCCGGCCGCCAAGCCCGCCGCCTCGGCGCCCACGCGCACGCTGCGCTGTCTCGTGGTCGACGACGAGGCCGACGTGCGCAGCGTGCTCGGGGACGTCATCGAGTCCGCCGGCCACCAGGCCACGCTGATCGCGGGCGGCGCGGACGCGATCGAGCGATTCCGCGCCGAGCCCTTCGACGTCGTGCTGACCGACCTCGCCATGCCCCGCGTCTCCGGCTGGCAGGTGGCGCGCGCCGTCAAGCAGATCGCGCCGCGCGTGCCCGTGTTCCTCGTGACGGGCTTCGGCGTGGAGCTGTCGCCCGAGGAGCGCCGCACCCACGGCGTGGACCTCGTGCTCGTCAAGCCGCTGCAGATCCAGGAGATCCTCGACGCCCTGGCCGAGGTGGCGCGCAACGCCGCGCCGCCCGCCTGACCGGAGGAACAACCGATGGCCTTCCAGCACATCATCGTCGAGCGCGCCGCGCAGGTGGCGACCGTGACTCTGAACCGTCCCGACGCCTACAACGCGCTGAACCTCGGGCTCGGGCGCGAGCTCTTCGACGCGTCCATCCAGCTCGACGAGGATCCCGGCGTGCGCTGCGTCGTCGTCACGGGCGCCGGCAAGTCGTTCTGCGCGGGCGGCGACGTGCGCGACTTCGCCGACAACCTGCCGCGGGTGAGCGCGCTCATCAAGGAGCTGACGACGTACCTGCACGGCGCGATCTCGCGCTTCTGCCGGAGCGACAAGCCCGTCATCATGGCCGTCAACGGCATCGCGGCGGGCGGCGGGATGAGCCTGGCCCTGTCCGGCGATCTCGTGGTGGCCACGGAGTCCGCGAAGTTCACCATGGCCTATTCCAAGATCGCCGCCACGCCCGACGGCTCGTCGTCGTATTTCCTGCCACGCCTGGTCGGCCTGCGGCGCGCGATGGAGCTCTACTTCACCAACCGCGTGCTCACGGCGCGCGAGGCGCTGGAGTGGGGGCTCGTGACGCGCGTGGTGCCGGACGCCGAGTTCAAGCCCGCCGTCGAGACGCTGGCGCGCGAGCTGGCCCGGGGCCCGTCCAAGGCCTTCGGCGGCGCCAAGCGCCTCTTCCACCAGTCCACCTGGGAGAGCCTCGAGACGCAGATGGAGCTGGAGACGCAGGCCATCGCCAACTCCGGCCGCACCGAGGACTTCAAAGCCGGCGTCACTGCCTTCGCCAACAAGAAGCAGCCGCCGCCGTTCCAGGGGCGATAATGGGGACCATGAAAGCACGCCTGTTCACCCGCCCCGGCTGATCCTCCTGCGCCAAGACGAAGGAGCTGCTCTCGTCTTGGGGGGTCGAGTTCGACCCGATCGACGTGCAGGCGGACCCGGCGGCGCGCGCGGAGATGGAGCGGCTCGGCATTCCCCGTCCGCCCGGCGTCGCCTTCCGTGAGCGCGTCGTCCACGGCTGGAACCCCGATGCCTACGCCGAGCTGCTCGGCGTGGACTTCCGCATGGGCGTGCGCTTCACGCCCGCCGAGCTGGCCTCGCGGCTCGAGCGCGTGCTCGAGTCCGCCCAGCACCTCACGGCGCGCTTCGACGCCCGCCAGATGGAGCACGTGCCGCCCGAGCGCAAGCGCACGCTGCGCGACCTCACGTTCCACGTCTTCCGCGTGGGCCTGTCCTTCGCCGACGCCGTGGACCGCGCGGCACTGCCCGAGGAATGGTTCGAGGAGCGCGCGCCGGCGGAGCTGGTGACGGGCGGCGACGTCGCGCGCTACGGCGCGCTCGTGCGCGCGCGCCTCACGGGCTGGTTCCAGGGCGCCGGCGCCGACGAGTTCAAGCGGACCGTGGAGACCTACTACGGCCCGCAGGCCGCCGACGAGCTGCTCGAGCGGACGACGTGGCACGCGGGCCAGCACCTGCGCCAGCTCTACGTGCTCGCCGAGCGGCTCGGGGTGACGCCGCCCGCGCCGCTCCCCAAGGACGCACTCGAGGGATTGCCGCTGCCCGACGCGCTCTGGTAGCGAGAGCCTAGCTGTCGTCGGTGTCCCACGCGGTGGCCAGCCGGTGGGCGAGGGTGCGGTGTCGCCGGAAGTAGAACGCGAGCATGGCCAGGGCCGCCAGCACGTTGCCGACGAACACCGTCCAGCCCGCCAGCTCGTCCATCACCCACGACGCCGCGATGAGGATCAGCCCGAAGAAGAAGATCTCGAAGGCCGTGAAGAGGATCACCAGCGCGAAGACCAGCAGGGGCTGGCGCTCCGCGCCCGCGATCAGGAACGCGCCGACGATGCCGAAGGCCACGAACGCGAGCCCGTGGACGGCGGTGTAGGAGAGCACCGCCGCCGTCGGCGTCTCCGCCCGGAGCAGCGCGGCGCCGAGCAGCCGCGGCGTGCGCAGCATCTCGCCGTGGATCGCGTCGATGGCGAAGAACCACAGCGCCACCACGGCAGCCCCGATGACGCCCGCCGCCACGCCCTCCCCGAGCACTTTGCCCCACGAGCCGACGAGCGAGCGCGGCAGCGCGCGATGCGCGCGGAAGAGGTACCAGAGCATGGCCACGGAGGCGAGCAGGTTGCCGACGAGCACCGACCACCACGCCAGCGCGCCGGCCTTCGACAGGCCGAACACCTGGACCATCGCGAAGAAGAACGCCTCGAAGCACGCGAAGAGGATGATGAAGCCGACGAAGAGCGCCGGCTCCTGCTCGCTCACCGCCATGAGACTCGCCGCGATGATGCCGAAGGCGATGAAGGCGAGGCCGTGCAGCACCGTGTAGCCGAGGATCGGCCCCAGCGCGGGCTCGAGCCCGATCGCGCTGTCGACGCCGTAGAAGACGAACGCGCCGAGGAGCCCGGGCGTCGTGAACGGATGGCCGCGCGCGATGTCGTAGACGAAGAACCACACGGCGACGACGACGGCGCCGATCAAGCCGGCGACGATGCCCTCGCGCAAGATCGACCGTTGTGCGCCCGCCATGGCCGTGCCGTCGCGTATCGTAGCACTTCCGTCGGGCGGGAGCAGCGCGACGGCTACGCCTCTTTCGCCGCGCCACCGACGGCCAACGGATGCAACACGTCGATCGCCCAGCCCACGTCGAGGCGCTCGCCGGACCAGCCGGGTCGGGAGGTCTGCGCGTTGATGTGAAGGCCGCGCACGTCGTTGTCTGCTCTGAGCGCCGCCGCGGGATCGGGAGCCACGACCGGCGGAGGCGGCACCTCCGGCAGTAACTCCCCATCCGGCCGCCTGAAGCGGAGCGCTCCGTCCTCCTGCTGTTCGATCCGGTAACCCTCTTCGTGGACGCTGCGGTGGTGCCGCCGACAGAGCATGACGAGGTTCGACAGCGTCGTCGGGCCGCCATGGGCCCAGTGCTGGATGTGATGGCCCTGCCCGAACGGCAGCCCGCAGCCCGGGAAACGGCACCCGCGGTCGCGATGCTCCAGCGCCCGGCGGAGCGCGGGCGGAATCGTCCGGGTCCGGGCGCCAACCTCCGTGACGTGGCCGTCCGCGTCGTGGCGCATCACCACCCGGCTCGCGTCGCACGCCAGGCGCCGGGATGTTTCCGCGGAACCGTGGCCGCCGTCTTCGAGGACGGACTGGCCCGGGGCGTCCGGGTCCGCCAGGACCGGCGCATCGACGTGAACCACGACCTGGTAGCGCTCGCCCGCCGTCCCCGGCTCGAGGCCATGATGGAGTGCGGTTTCCGCCAGCAAGCCGAGGGCGTCGGCCTGCCGCTGCCCCCAGGTCGGCGCGTCATCGCCGACGATCCGGCCCGTCTCCGGATCGAGCGTTTCCGCGGAAACGTTTCTGGCGCGTCCAGACGGATACAGCACCTCGCAGGCCGCGGACAGTGCCTTCTTCACCACGGCGCCGACCTCGCGGTCCAGCCGCCCGCGGATGACCACCATCCCGTCCGCGTCTTCATAGAGGTGGAGGGCGCGGCTCCGGTGGCGCTGAAGACTGTCGCGCGCTTCCGCCTTTCGGTCGACGCCGCGCCAGCCCCGGACGACCCGCTCGACGTGCTCGGCGGTGCCCGCCCGGCCGACCTTGAGCAGTCGCCCTTCGGTTTCGGGCGTCGCCACCCGTGTCAACGCTCGGACCTTCGAGTACGACAGCTCGCCGCGGGCCAAGGCATCCGCCAGCACCGGCAGCCGGCCCAGGGCTCGCGCGACGCGCACGCGCTCCCGAGCGGCACCTGGGTCGAGACCGACACGCCAGGTCAGCCAGTGGGCGCACGACCGGAAGCCGGTGCCCCAACCCTCGCGCGCGTCGAACTCGCGGATGAGATCGAGCAGCCTGGCCGTCGCTGCATCGAGGTGCGCGGACAGCTCGCCGATCTGGTCGCCGAGCCGCTCGAGCTCGGCGGCATCCGGCGTGACGGTGGGTGGGAGCGGCGGCGCGACTCGGACATCATCGAATGCGGTGTTCATCGGCTTCTCCTCTGCGCCGACCTTACACCGCGATTTTGAAGGGCCCGGGGCGCCATCAGGACCGGCGATCGCCGCGCGGGCTCGATTTTTTCAAAACGCGCCGATGCTCACGCGTCTCGGCGTGAATGCGCGACGCTGAAGCCCAATCAGGCGTCAATGACCCAGATGCGGCGCACGCACCGATCAACGCCGTCAAGAGTCGAAAATTCGATACAGCGAACCCGGACGCTGCACAGCCCCGATAAACGAAAAACGTTCCCGCGGGAACGTCGAGTCGACATCACCGCGCCAGCCGAAACCCATAGTCCGAATACCGCAGCGCCGGCGGCAGCGACGACCGGTGGCCGACGGCGCTCCAGGGATCGGCGTGGCGCCACGCGCCGCCGCGGCTGACGCGGCGCGTGCCGGCGGGCGGGCCGGCGGGGTTCGCCGCGGGCGACCGGGCGTAGTAGTCGTCGTCGTACCAGTCGGCGCACCACTCGTGACAGACGCCGGACAGGTCGTACACGCCGAGCGGATTGACGGGCGTCGAGCGCACCCGCGGCGGCCGGGTGAACCGGCCCAACGGCGCTGCACCCACCCACGGCAGCCGCCCACCCGACACGTCGCCGCGCGCGGCCTTCTCCCACTCGGCTTCCGTGGGCAGCCGCGCTCCCGCCCACGCCGCGAACGCGCGCGCCTCGTCCCACGACACGCCGACGACGGGCTGCGACGGGTCGTCATAACCGCCGGCGCCCCAGAACGCCGGCGTCGGCCCGCCGGCAGCCACAAACCGCGCCCAGTCCGCATTCGTCACCGGCGTCACGGCGATCTCGAACGCGTCGAGCGTCACGCGATGGACCGGCCGCTCACACGGCGGCCCGGCGGGGTCGCCCATGAGGAACGCGCCGGCCGCGACCGTCACGAAGTCCACGAGGATATAATGCGCCCCATGAACGTCGCCGAACGCATGGGCCGGCTGGGGACCGAATCCGCCTTCGAGGTGCTCGCGCGCGCCAAGGCGCTCGAGCGGCAGGGCAAGCAGATCATCCACCTGGAGATCGGCGAGCCCGACTTCGACACGCCCGAGCACATCCGCGACGCGGCCAAGCGCGCGCTCGACGCGGGCGCCACGCACTACGGCCCGTCGGCGGGGCTGCCCGAGCTGCGGGAAGCCATCGCGAAGCACATCAGCGCGACGCGCGGCGTGCCGGTGGCGGCCGACCAGGTCGTGGTCACGCCCGGCGCCAAGCCCATCATGTTCTTCACGATCATGACGCTGGCCGGCCCCGGCGACGAGGTGATCTACCCGAACCCGGGCTTCCCGATCTACGAGTCCGTCATCAACTTCGTCGGCGCCAAGGCCGTGCCGATCCCGCTGCGCGAGGCGAGTCAGTTCGGCTTCGACATGGACGCCTTCGAGAAGGCGATCTCGCCGCGCACGAAGCTGATCATCATCAACTCGCCCGCGAACCCGACCGGCGGCGTGCTGGACGCCGGCCAGATCGACCGCATCGCCGCCCTCGCCGCCGCGCGCGACATCCCGGTGATGTCGGACGAGATCTACCGGCAGTTCCTCTACGACGGCGAGTTCGTCTCGATCTACAACCGCCCGAAGATGGCCGAGCGCACGATCATCCTCGACGGCTTCTCCAAGTCCTACGCGATGACGGGGTGGCGGCTCGGCTACGGCGTCTTCCCGCCGCCGCTCGTCGAGCACATCGTGCGGCTCATGGTGAACTCCGCCTCGTGTACGGCCTCCTTCGTCCAGCTCGCGGGCATCGCCGCGCTCCAGGGCGAGCAGGCCGGGCGCATGGTCGCCGAGTTCAAGCGCCGCCGCGACATCCTCGTGGACGGGCTCAACAAGCTGCCCGGCGTGACGTGCCTGCGCCCGCGCGGCGCGTTCTACGTGTTCCCGAACATCACGGCGACGGGTCGCTCGTCCGCCGAGGTCGCGGACCGGCTGCTCACCGAGGCGGGCGTGGCCGCGCTGTCGGGGGCGGCGTTCGGGGCGCACGGCGAGGGTTACCTGCGGCTCTCGTACGCCAACTCCGAGGCCAACCTGCGCGCGGCACTGGACCGCATGCGGCCTGTGTTCGAAGCGTTCGCGCGCTGGCTGAGGTGACCCGGCCCTAGATGCCGCGCGCGACCGTCGCGGCGGTCGTCGCCGATGGTCTCTGCCGCGCGGGCGTCGCGCGCGTGTTCGCGTCACCCGGCGCGCCGTCCGCTGTCGTAGCCGCCGTCCGTGAGCGCGGGCTCACCGTCGTCGAGACGGCCGGCGCCACCGCCGCGTGCCTGATGGCGGCGGTCACCGGCGAGCTCGGCGACGCGCCGGGCGTGGCGCTCGTCCCGCTCGGCGGCCGGCTGGCCGCGGTCGTCGACGGCGCCGCCCACGCCACGCGCGACCGGGCCGCGACGATCGTGATCTCCGACGGTGCCGCCGACGCGCGCCTGCTCGGACCGGTGGTGAAGGCGAGCGTGGTGGCCGATGCCGCTTCCGCCGGCCACTGGATCGCTCACGCGGCGCAGGCGGCGATGGCCGAGCCGCGCGGCGCCGTGCACCTCGCGGTGCCCGCGGGCGTCGCTGAGACCGCGACGCTGCCCGTCGCGGCGTCGTGCCGGCGCGCGCCGCTGCCCGCGCCGTCGGCCGAATCGCTCGACGCGCTTGCCGAAGCGATCGCCGCCGCGGCGCGGCCGGTGCTCGTCGCCGGCCTCGAGACGGGCCCCGGCGATGCCCCGTGGTTCCGCGCGCTCGCGGAATCGCTGCCCGCGCCGGTGCTGACGACGCCCAAGGGCAAGGGCGTGCTGCCGGATCCGCACCCGCTGGCGCACGGGCTGCTCGACGCCGGGCATCCGCTGCTGGCCCAGGCCGATCTGCTGATCCTCGTCGGCGTCGATCCGGTGGAAGCGCGGCCGGGCGTCTGGCCCGCGGGCACGCGGCTCGTGCGCATCGCGCGGAGCGTGGCCGACGACGTCGTGTTCGGCGAGATCGCGCTCGTGATCGAGGAGCTCGCCCCGCGGCTGCGCGACCGCGTGCGCGCCGACTGGGACGTGGCGGCGCTCGACCGCCTCAAGCGCTCGCGTCGCGTCGCAGGCTCCGGGCCCGGGCTCGCGCGCCGCCGCGTGGTGGAGCTGGCGCGCGAGATGACGCCGGCCGGCACGACCCTCGCGCTGGACGTGCCGCTGGCCGACGCCTGGGCCTCGGTGGCCCCGCGGGACTGTCTCATCCCCAACGGCGTGGCCACGCTCGGCTTCGCGCTCCCCGCCGCGCTCGCGGCGGCGCTGGCGCGGGCGGACGGACGCGTGGTGGCGATCGGCGGCGCCGCGGGCTTCGCGGCCATGGCCGCCGAATGGCCCACGGTGGCGCGGCTCGGCGCGCCGGTCGTCGCCGTCGCGCTGAACGAGGCGGGCGCGACCGACCTGACCCGCGCGGCGGGCGTGGACGTCGTCACGGCCACCGACGAGGCCTCGTTTCGCGCCGGCTTCGACCGCGCGTGGCGCGGCGGCGGGCCCGCATTGATCGACGCTCGCGTCAGCCGGTAGCATGGACGTATGAAACACGTGGTGCTCGCCGCCGCCCTGGTGCTGACCTTCGTCGCCTCTGCCGGTGCCGCCGACCCCCCGCTGCTCGTCAGCCCCGCGTGGCTCGCCGAGCGCCTGGGCCGCGCCGACGTTCGCGTCGTGGACGTCTCGGACCTCGACGACTACGTCAAGGGCCACATTCCCGGCGCGGTGTATTTCGACTTCGCCGAGAGCCGCATGCAGGCGAGGGAGGGCGTCTACCGCCTGCTCACCGCCGCCGAGGGGCGCCGGCTGCTCGCGCGGCTGGCGATCGCGCCGGACACGACGGTGGTGGCCTACGACGACGACGGCGGCCTGCACGCGGCCTGGCTCTTCCTGGTGCTCGACGTGCTCGGCCACCGGCGCGTCGCGGTGCTGGACGGCGGCAGCCAGGCCTGGCGCGCCGCGGGGGGCGCATGGACGGCGGATCCCGCGCGTCGCGTGCCGCGCGTCTCGACGTCCGCGCCGCGTCCGGACGCGGCGCGGGTGGCCGATGCCCGGTGGGTGGAGAAGCGGCTCGGCCAGGACGGCGTCGCGCTGGTGGACGCGCGCACGCCCGACGAGTTCGCCGGCCGCGACCTCCGCGCCCGGCGCGGCGGCCACATTCCCGGCGCCGTGAACGTCGAGTGGCAGCGCCATCTCCGGCCCGACGGCACGTTCAAGCCGCTCGCCGAGCTGCGCGCGATGTACGCCGCGGAAGGCATCACGCCGGACAAGACCGTGGTGACGTACTGCCAGACCCATCACCGCGCCGCGCACACGTACTTCGTGCTGCGCCTGCTCGGCTATCCGCGCGTGGTCGCCTACACGGGCTCGTGGGCGGAGTGGGGCAACCGCGAGGACCTGCCGCTCGCGCGGTGAGAGGCTACTCCCACTCCCGATAGGTTTGCGGCGAGAGCTCGTCGGCGCCGCGGCCCGCCCAGTCGAACGACTTCATGCGCGGCCACATGCGGTCGCCGCCGGCCTGGAGGTCGGCGAGGATCTTCGCCTCGTCGGCGGCGAGGACGCGGCCGCGGTCCACCACGAGGCGGCCGCCGACCCACACGCGATCGACGTCCTCCGCCGTCGCGTTGTAGACGAGGTTCTTCACGGGGTCGCGCAGCGGCGTCATGGTCCAGGACGACGCCTTCCAGAGCACGAGGTCCGCCGCCGCGCCGGGCGCAATCCGGCCGAGATCGTCGCGGCCGAGCGCCCGCGCCCCGCCGAGGGTGGCGGCGTCGAAGACGTCGCCGGCCGTCGTGGCCGCGGTGTTGCGCTCGACGATCTTGCTGCCGATGGCGGCCCAGCGCATGGCCTCGAGGACGGACTGGGGATTGGTGTCGGTGCCGAGCGCGACGTTGATGCCGGCCTTGCGATAGAGCGCGAACGACTCGAGCAGCATGCCGCGCCGCATGAACACCCACGGCGCGTGGGCCACCGAGCAGCCGGCCTCCGCCATGATCTCCACGTCGCCGGCGGGGTAGTTGGTCCACGACGAGCCGCCGATGATGATGGCGTGGCCGAGGATCGTGTTCTCCCCGAGCACGCCGAGGTCGTCGAGCCACGCCACCGGCGTCTTGCCGTGGCGCTGGAGCATCTCGTTGAACTCGACGACCGACTGCGAGGTGTGCACGGTGTAGGGACGCCGGGCCTCGTCGGCGCGCGCCTTCGCCTCGATCAAGAGCTCCGGCGTGCACGTGTCCACCTGCATCGGCGAGAACGCACAGCGCACGAGGCCGCCGTGGGCGCCGTCGTGCTTCTCCATGAACTCCACGGCGCGCTCGAGCCCCTGGCGTCCGGCCTCCTCGTTCCACTCCCAGACCACGCGCTTGCCGTCGCGCGTGAGCCACTGGCCCGAGCGAAAGCCGAGCCCCATGTACACGCGCAGGCCGTAGTGTCCGGCGCGCTCGGCCACGTAGGCGCCGAGCCCGCCGATCTCGAGGGCCGTCGTCACGCCGCCGCGCAGCAACTCGGCCATCGAGAAGTCCACGCACGCGCGCCCGGCCTCCGGGTCCTGCGCGCCGCCGCGGACCGGCAGCATCTCGAAGAGCCCCGAGTACCAGAACTGCGGGCTGCCCCGGTCCTCGATGAAGGAGCGGTCGAGCGGCGAGCCGCCCATGTGGACGTGGGTGGTGATGAGCCCGGGCGTCAGCACCCGGTCGCGCGCGTCGATCGTCTCGTCGGCCTGGCCCTCGAGCGTCCGGCCGACGTGGACGACGCGGTCGCCCTCGAGCACGACCACGCCGTCGCGCAGCAGCCGGTGGCCGTGGCCGTCGAAGGCGACGATCCACCCCGCGCGGATGGCGGTCCGGCGCGCCATTACTTGGCGACGATGGCCGGATCGAGCCGCATCACCACGTAGCCGCCGACGGCGCCCGCGCCGAAGCCCGGCGCGAAGAGCCGCATCGGGCGGTCGATCTTGCCGTCCTGGACGGCGTCGTAGATCGCGAGAGGGATCGAGGCGGACGAGGTGTTGCCCACGCGCTCGATGTTGAAGTAGAGCTGATCGGGCTGGAGCCCGGCGGCCTTGGCGTAGTGGACGACCATCGTCTTGTTCGCCTGGTGCGGCACGATGAGGTCGATGGCGTTCAGCAGCGAGCCGCTCTCCCCCCGGGGATTCGGCAGGGCGCCGAGCTCGCGGATCATCTGCGTGAGGTAGCGCTTCACGAGCGCCTTCACCTCGGGGCCGAAGACGGTGATGTTGTTGTCGAACTCCGGGTTCGGCCAGACGATCGAGTCCACCTCGCTCATCGGCCCGCTCGCGTACGTCTGGAAGTACTCGACGTCGGGCGGCGTGCCGGCAGGGGCGGGGCCCACCACGACGGCGGCGGCGCCGTCGCCGAAGATCATGCGCGAGGTGCGCACGGTGCCGATCTTGTCGGAGAACTTCTCGCCGCACACCACGAGCACCGGCCGCTCGACCTCCTGGAGCAGGCGGATCGCCTCCGAGAGCCCGTAGGGGAGCCCCGCGCAGGCGGCCACGATGTCGCACGAGGCGTGGGTCTGGAACATGCCGAGCCGGCCCGACAGCCACGTGGCGAGCGACGGCATCATCTTGGCGCTCGTGCAGGAGCAGAAGAGCACGGCGCCGATCTCCTCCGGCTTGCGCCGCGCCTTGTCGAGCGCGCCCTGGGCGGCGAGCAGCGCGATGTGGTCGAGGTCGAGGTCGGTGTAGAGCCGCTGCCGGATGCCGGTCTTCTCCTCGATCTCGTCCGCCGTCATCGGCGACCACGAGTACGCCGCGTTGCGGATGAGGTCGTCGTTGGTGCACGGACGCTCGCCCTGGTAGACGGCCAGCGCCTCCAGCCGCGGCATGATCTTGAACTGCTTGCGCACGTCCACGGGCGGGTAGGGCGTGGCGGGCTGACGCGCGGCGAGCGCGGGCGGCTTGGGGGGCCGGCTGCGCTGGCCGCGCTTCACGCGGCGGATGAAGTCGCGCACCTCGTCGTTGCGCGGGTGGTACACGACCACGAAGTCGTCGTCGGCGAGCTTGCCCACCTCGATCACGCGCATGCGGTCGCGGTCCCAGCGGAACTGGTTGTGCAGCACCATCATCTGGCGGAGCAGCGCCTCCAGCTCGGGCACGGCGTGGCTGCACTCCACGATGTCGTCGTGGCCGTAGCCCGGGAAGTCCGGGTTGTGCACGAGCAGGTGGTAGGTGCGGTTCTTCGAGCTCGACAGGATCTCCGACACCGTCGGCTTGATGGGCTCCAGCTCCGCGCCCGCGCCGGCCTTGTGGCGGAACACGTCGATGAGCACGCGGAAGATCTTGTCCTCCGTCCCCTCGTCCCACGTGGGCTTGAGCGCGCGGTAGCCGCGCTCGATGGCCGCCGTCAGCTCGCCGCCCTCCCACGGCTTGAAGATCGGGAGGAAGACGTCGTCGCGCTGCCGCGGCACGTCGCGCCAGCGCGTCGGCCGCTTCTCGTACATGGTCAGCGCGTAGCGGTTGACCCAGAAGAGATCGAGGGCGAGGTCGCGCAGCAGGTCGTAACGGCCGCGGTAGGCCGCCGACTCCAGGCGCGTGACGATGTCGATCTCCGTCGGCGCCTTTTCCTCGAAGTCACGACGGATGACCGCGCTGAACTGGTCCAGCGTCTCGAAGACGGAGAAGTCGAGGTTGGGGAAGAAGTTGGATGGGAACACCATCCGTCCGTAGCGATTG
The DNA here is from genome assembly GCA_036002345.1 of Candidatus Methylomirabilota bacterium. Classification (GTDB taxonomy): domain Bacteria; phylum Methylomirabilota; class Methylomirabilia; order Rokubacteriales; family CSP1-6; genus AR12. The sequence goes on from DASYTM010000010.1 coordinate 57,912, forward strand.
ATCACAAAGGGCTTCATGGCGGGCTGCTCCTCGACCGCGACTATATAATGAGGCATGCCCATTCTCCAGCCCCGCGACGAGGAAGCCGTTCGCAAGGAGTTCCAGCGCCTCGCCGGACCCGTGAAGCTGGTCGTCTTTTCTCAGGAGCTGGTGGCGGGCGACCTCTGCCGTCAGAACGAGCAGCTGTTGAAGGAGGTCGCGGCGCTCTCGGACCAGATCACCGTCGAGGTGCTCAACCCTGCCATCGACAAGGACCGCGCCGCCGCCTACGGCATCGACCAGGTCCCGGCCACCGTCGTGGAGGGCGCGCGCGACTACGGCATCCGCTTCCTCGGCGTGCCCGCCGGCTACGAGTTCAGCAACCTCATCGACTCGATCATCGCCGTGTCGAGCGGGGAGGCCATGCTGACCGCGGACACCAAGGCCTCGCTGGCCGCGCTGGCCGGCGACGTCGAGATCAAGGTCTTCTCCACCCCCACCTGACCGCACTGTCCCCGGGCCGTGCGCCTGGCACAGCACATGGCGATCGCGTCGGACCGCGTGACGGCCACGGCCATCGACGCCTCGGAGTTTCCCGACCTCGCGCGCGCCTACCAGGTGAGCGGCGTGCCGAAGATCGTCATCAACGACAAAGTCGAGCTGCTCGGCGCGTACCCGGAGCCGCAGTTCCTCGAGGCGGTGCTGCGCGCCGTCGCATGACCCCAGGTCCGGGCGAGATCTACCAGCGCGAGATGGTGCCCGCCTCCTTCGCGCGGTGGGCGCCCGACCTCGTGGCCCTCGCCGCGCCGAAGGCCGGCGAGCGCGTGCTCGACGTGGCGTGCGGCACGGGGGTGGTCACGCGGCTCGTCGCCGAGCGCGTCCAGCCCTCCGGCCGCGCGGTCGGGATCGACATCAACGCCGACATGCTCTCGGCCGGTCGCGCCGCGTCGCAAGGCCTCCCCATCGAGTGGCACGAGGGCAGCGCGGTCGCGCTGCCGTTCGCGAGATGCGCCGCGTGCTCGTGCCGGGCGGCCGGCTGGCCGTGTCCTGCTGGCGCTCCGCGGAGCATCAGCCGGGCCCGCGCGCGCTGGAGGAGGCCATGGTTCGGCGGCTCGGCCCGCACGCCGCCTCGCTGCCGCCGCTCTCCCTGGGCGACCGCGAGACGCTGCGCGGCCTCATCATGGGCGCGGGCTTTCGCGACGTGCGCATCCGCGCCGAGGTGAAGACGGTGCGCTACGTCTCGGCCGAGCGGTTCGTGCGCATGCGGGTCGAGGGCGCCCCCACCATGATGGGCGTGCTGCGCGACGCCGGACCGGACGCCGTCGCCGCCATCGTGGCCGACGTGGAGGCGGCGCTGCGCGAGTACGTCGACGACGAGGGGCTGGCGTTTCCCATGGCCGCCCACGTCGTCACCGCGGTGGCCTGATCGCCCAGCTCTTCGCCTACGGCTCGCTGATGCGCGGCTACGCGCTCCATGGCGTACTCGCGCGCGGGGCGACCTTCCTGGGCCGGGGCAGCGTGAGCGGGCGCCTGCTCGGGCTGGGCCGGTATCCCGGCCTGATCGAGGGCCGCGGCCGCGTGCAGGGCGAGATCTACCGTCTCGACGACCCGCAACTTCTCCCGGTGCTCGATCGGGAGGAGGGGTACAATTTCGTCCGTTCGATCGCGATCGTCACGCTCGCGCGCGGCCGGCGCACGCGGGCGTGGGTCTATCGATACCGCGGCCCGCGCGAGCGCGCGGTGCCGCTCCCGCATGGCGACTACCGGAGGACGTGATGGCGATGACCGCCGCCGAGATCATCAAGGCCGACCAGGAGCACCTGATCCACCCGCTGCACCACCCGATCGATCACGCCGAGCCGATGATTTACGTGCGCGGCAAGGGCGCGACCATCGAGACGTTCGGCGGCGAGCGCTACATCGACGGGCTGGCCGGCCTCTGGAACGTCAACGTCGGCCACGGCCGCGCCGAGCTCGCCGAGGCGGCCGCCGCCCAGATGAAGGAGCTGGCCTACTTCTCCGCCTACACCGGCTCGTCGAACCTGCCCGCCGTGCAGCTCGCCGAGAAGCTGATCGGCCTCGCCTACGACAACATGCAGGGCGTCTTCTTCACGTGCGGCGGGGCGGAGTCCAACGAGTCGGCGTTCAAGACCGCGCGCTTCTACTGGAAGGCCAAGGGCAAGCCCGACAAGATCAAGGTCATCGCGCGCCACAACGCCTACCACGGCGTGACGCAGCAGGCCATGAGCGCGACGGGCATGGCCGCCTACTGGAAGATGTTCGAGCCGCGCGTGCCGGGCTTCGTGCACATCCCGACCTGCTACCCGTACCGGCAGCAGGGCGCCAAGCCGGGCGAGAGCGCGGGGCAGACGGCGGCGCGCCTGCTCGACGAGGCCATCACCGCCGAGGGCCAGGACACCGTGGCCGCCTTCATCGCCGAGCCGATCCACGGCGGGGGCGGGGTGCTCGTGCCCGACGACGATTACTTCAAGCTCGTGCGCGAGGTCTGCACGAAGCGCGAAGTCCTCTTCATCGGCGACGAGGTCATCACCGGCTTCTGCCGCACGGGCAAGTGGTTCGCGCTCTCGCACTGGGGCGTCAAGCCCGACATCATGTCGTTCGCCAAGGGCGTGACGTCCGGGTATCTCCCCCTCGGCGGGATCATGGTCAGCCGTGACATCAAGGAGACCATGGACACCGTCAAGCCCGAGGACCGCTGGATGCACGCCTACACCTACTCGGGGCACCCGACGTGCTGCGCCGTCGGCATCAAGAACGTCGAGATCATGGAGCGCGAGCGCCTCTACGACAGCGCGGCGAAGATGGGCACGCGCCTCTACACCGGTCTGAAAGACGCGTTCAAGGACCATCCCAACGCCGGCGACGTCCGGGGCGGCAAGGGCCTCCTGGCCGCCGTGGAGCTGGTGGAGGACCGGGCCACCAAGAAGAACTTCGCCGGCGACAAGAAGATCGCGCCGCGCATGCAGCAGGAGATGACCAAGCGCGGCGTCATCACCCGCGTGCGCCCCACGAGCGGCGCGCATCCCGCCAACGGCGACACCATCTTCTACGCGCCGCCCCTCGTGATCTCCGAGGCCGAGGTGGACCGCCTCGTCTCGGTCACGCGCGACGCGGTGAAGGCGGTCCTCGGCGTCTAACGGCGAGTGCCCGCGATGCGCCTGATCACGGCTCACCGGATCTTGATCATCGCGGGCATCGCGTTCTTCCTGCTCTACACGCTCATCGAGGCGCGCGCCTACGTGCGGACGGGCTCGGGCGCCGCGCTGGCCCAGGCCATCGTCTCGCCGCTCATCGCCGTGGGCTTCTGGCTCTACTACCGCTCGCTGGCCAAGCGATGGGGTCCGTAGCGCCCGCGGCGCCCGTCGCGACGCTCATCTACGACGGCGAGTGCGCCATGTGCCGCGCCAGCGCCCTGTGGATCATGCGCCGCGCGATGGACGCGGGCACGCTCGAGATCCTGCCGTGCCGGTCGGCGCCCCGCTATGCCCGCTTTCCCCAGATCACCGACGCGCAGTGCATGACCGCCATGCAGCTCGTGCTCCCCGACGGGCGGTTGCTCACCGGAGCCGACGCCGTGCCGGAGCTCCTGCGCCGGGTGCCCCGCTGGCGCTGGGTGGCCGGCGTCTTCGCGCTGCCCGGCGTGCGCCCCCTCGGCCGCGTCGTCTATGCCTGGATCGCGCGCAACCGGATGAAGATCTCGTGCGCGATCGATCGATAGCCGCGCGCGGGCTGCTGGTGCTGGCCGTGCTGGCCGGCCTGCTCGTGACGTCGACGAGCCGGGCGGCGGGCCTGCCGGACGACGTGCGCCGCCGCCTGGCCGCGGGCGAGGTGGTCGTGACCGATACGATGCCGCCGGGCGCGAGCAAGACGGCCAGCGGCGGCACGGCGCTCGCCCGCGTGCGGGCCGCGCCCGAGCAGGTCTGGCGCGTCATCGTCGACTATCACGGCCATCCGCGGTATTACCCGCGGGTCACCGCGGCCGAAGTGGTGGAGAGCGACGCGAAGCACGCCCTCGTCCGCTACGAGGTCAGCGTGGGGCCGTTCGCCTTCAACTTCTTCATGGCGAAGTACCCGGATCCGCGCCGGCGCCGGGTGGAATGGCGTCTCGCCGAGGGGCGGGCTCACGGTCTCTTCCGCGAGAACTCCGGCTACTGGCAGGTCGACGCGGACGCGGCCGACGCGAGCCTCGTCACCTACGCCATCGCCGTTCGCACCCTGCTGCCGGCCTTCGTCACCGGTGGCGCCGAGCGCGACAGCCTCGTCGAGACGGTGACGGCGCTGCGCAAGCTGGTCGAGGAAGGCAGCGCGCCGGCGCGACGATAACTGCCGCGCGAAATAGCAGCGCGCGCCGCGCTGCAAACGATTCCGGCAGCGCGCGACTGCTTCGATCGCGCGCAATGAGCGCGTAACTCCGCGTCTCCCCAACGCGCGCGCCGACACGCCGCGCGTGGCACGTCCGCTGCACTTCTTTCCCCGCGGCATTTCTGTGTTGCGCACGTTTCGCGCAGGGGGAGGACCAGTGCGACTGACTCGTCGAGACTTCGTGAAGACCACCGCGGCCGCCGCGCTGCTGGCCGGCGTGCCGGCCGGCTGGCGCGGGAGCGCGTACGCCTCGGACGCGCCCGAGCATCCGAAGATGCGCATCGGGATCATCGCCCTCACCGACTGCTCGTCGATCGTCATGGCCCACGAGCTCGGGCTCTTCAAGAAGCACGGGATCGAGTCCACGATCTCGAAGGAAGCGTCGTGGGCGGTGATCCGCGACCGCCTCACCCTCGGCGAGAACCAGGCCACGCACCTGCTGCTCGGCATTCCGTACGCGGCGACCATGGGGCTTCAGGGCTCGCCCGTGAAGCCGATGATCATCCCGATGTACCTCAACCGGAACGGGCAAGCCATCACGCTCACCAAGGCGCTGCTCGACAAGGGTGTGAAGACGCCGCAGCAGCTCAAGCCGCACGCCATGGAGGCGAAGGGCAAGGGCAGCCCGATGACGTTCGCCATGACGTACCCCCCGGGCACGCACGCGATGTGGACGCGCTACTGGCTGGCGGCGGGCGGGATCAATCCCGATCGTGACGTCACGCTGATAACGATTCCGCCGGCGCAGATGGTGGCCAACATGAAGGTCGGCAAGATGGACGGCTACTGCGTGGGCGAGCCGTGGGGCGCGCGCGCCATCGCGGATGGCATCGGGTTCACCGCCATCACCACGCAGCAGATCTGGAAGGACCACCCCGAGAAGGTGCTCGGCTTCACGGAAGAGTTCGCCGCGAAGAACCCGAAGACGGTGAAGGCGGTGATGCGCGCCATCGTCGAGGCGAGCCAGTGGAACGACAAGCTCGAGAACCGCCCGAGGATGGCGGAGGTGGTCGGCCAGCCGCAGTACGTCAACGCGTCCAGGGAGACGATCCTGGGCCGCATGCTGGGCGATTACGAGTACGGCGACGGGCGCAAGGAGAAGGACAAGTTCTACATGACCTTCTTCGACCGCCAGACCAACTTCCCGATGAAGTCGCACGGCACGTGGTGGCTCACGCAGTTCCGGCGCTGGGGCATGGTCAAGGAGCCGCCGGACTACAAGGGCCTCGTCGACCGCGTCCACCGGCCCGACATCTTCCGCGAGGTCGCCAAGGAGATGGGCATCGAGACGCCGCGCGGCGACGCGGAGAAGACGACGTTCTTCGACGGCGGCGTGTTCGATCCCGGCACGGATCCCGAAAAGTACGTGAAGGGCTTCGCCGTCCACACCATGGGGGCGGCGTGAAGCCGCCGGAGCTCTCGCGGTTCCTGCTGCCGCTGCTCGGTCTCGGCCTGGTGCTGGCCGTGTGGACGGCGCTGTCGCACACCGTGGCCACCGACCTGCCGTCGCCGCTGCGCACCTGGCAGGAGTCGCGGCGCTACGTACTGGAGCCGTTCTTCAAGGACGGCGAGATGAACCAGGGCATCGGACGGCTCGCGTTCTACTCGCTCGTGCGCGTGGGCAAGGGCTACGCGCTCGCGCTCCTCATCGGCACGCCGGTCGGCTTCATGCTCGGGCTGTCGCGCAAGTTCTACGAGGCGTTCGATCCGATCATCCAGTTCCTGCGCCCGATCTCGCCGCTGGCCTGGCTGCCGCTCGGCCTCGTGATCTTCCGTCAGTCCGAGCCGGCCGCCGTCTTCACGATCGCCCTCTGCGCGATGTGGCCGACCGTGATCAACACCGCGGTCGGCGTGCGCTCGATCAGCCAGGACTATCTCAACGTCGGCCGCGTGTTGAAGCTCTCGCGCTTCCGGATGCTGACCAAGATCATCGTCCCCGCGTCGCTGCCCTACGTCTTCACGGGGTACCGCCTGTCCCTCGGGCTCGCGTGGCTCGTCATCGTCGCGTCCGAGATGCTGACGGGCACCCCGGGCGTCGGCGGCTTCCTGTGGCAGGAGTACAACAGCCTCGTCTACTCGCACATCATCCTGAGCGTCATCACCATCGGCGCCATCGGCTTCGGCCTCGACCGCCTGATGGGTGCGATCGAGGCGCGGCTCAAGGCGGCCTGATGCCGTACCTCGACGTGCGCGCGGTCGAGAAGTCGTTCGTGACGCCGCGCGGGCTCACGCGCGTGCTGGGCGGCGCGAGCCTGTCGCTGGACGAAGGCGAGTTCGTCGCCATCGTCGGCTACTCCGGTTCCGGCAAGACCACGCTGATCTCGCTCATCGCGGGCCTGCTGACCCCCGACGCCGGCGAGGTCGTGCTGGACGGCGCGCCCGTCACCGCGCCGGGGCCCGAGCGCGGGATCGTGTTCCAGCAGTACTCGCTCCTGCCGTGGATGACGGTGCGCGAGAACGTCGCGCTGGCCGTCGATGCCGTCGACGGCGCGCGGCCGGCGGCCGAGCGGCGCCGGCGTACCGACGAGCTCGTGGCGCTGGTGGGATTGACCACGGCGGCGGGCAAGCGGCCGCGCGAGCTGTCGGGCGGCATGCGCCAGCGCGTGGCCGTCGCGCGCGGGCTCGCCATGCGCCCGAAGGTGCTCCTGATGGACGAGCCGTTCAGCGCGCTGGACGCGCTCACGCGGGCGCACCTTCAAGATCAGCTGCTCGACATCTGGAACGCGCGGCGCTCCACGGTCGTGCTCGTGACCAACGACGTGGACGAGGCGATCCTGCTCGCCGATCGAATCTATCCGATGACGCCGGGCCCGGGCGCGGTGCTCGGCCCGCCCATCGAGGTCGGGCTGCCGCGGCCGCGCGAGCGGAGGCACTTGAGCCTGGCGCCGGCCTACCAGAAGGTGCGGCAGGGGATCGTCGAGTTCCTGCGCGCCTGCCGGCGGGTCGCCTGAGGTGCAGGCCTTCGTCGAGATCGCCGAGCTCGGCAAGACGTACCCGACGCCCACCGGCCCGGCCGAGATCGTGCGCGGCTTCAGCCTCTACGTGAGCCAGGGCGAGTTCGTCTGTCTCCTCGGCCACTCGGGCTGCGGCAAGTCCACCGTGCTCTCGATCCTCATGGGGCTGAACCGGGCGACCACGGGCGGCGTCGTGATCGATGGCAAGGAGATCGACGGGCCGGGCACCGACCGCGGCGTCGTCTTCCAGTCCGCCACGCTGCTGCCGTGGATGTCCGTGCGCGCCAACGTGCGGCTGGCCCTGGACCAGGTGCGCGGCGGCGGCGACGCGGAGCGCTATCTCGACGCGGTCGGGCTCGGAGGCCTCGGCGATCGCCTGCCGCGCGAGCTGTCCGCCGGCATGCAGCAGCGGGTGGGTATCGCGCGCGCGTTCTCGCTGGAGCCGCGGCTGCTCCTGCTCGACGAGCCGTTCTCGCTCCTCGATGCGCTGACGCGCATGGAGCTGCAGGACGAGCTGATGGCGCTGTGGGAGCGCACGCGGCGCACCGTCATCATGGTCACCCACGACGTGGACGAGGCGCTGCTGCTGGCGGACCGGATCGTCCTGATGACGAGCGGCCCGTCGGCCACGGTCGGCGAGATCTTGAAGGTGGAATTTCCTCGCCCGCGCGTACGGGAAGAGATCCTGGCGCGGCCGGACTACTTCTGGCTCCGCGACCAGGTGCTCGGCTTCCTCGAGGCCCAGCCCGTCCATGCCTGAGCAGGCCACCCTCTGTCCGTACTGCGGCGTGGGCTGCGGCCTCCTCGTCGAGGTGCGCGACGGCCGCGTGGCGCGCGTGCGCGGTGACCCCGCGCATCCCTCCAGCCTCGGCGACGTTTGCGCCAAGGCCGTGCACCTGCCGCCGACGCTGCGGACGCCGGATCGCCTGCTCTATCCGCACGCGCGCGCGCGGCGAGACGGCGTGCTGGAGCGCGTGCCGTGGGAGCTGGCGGTGCGGACGGTGGCGGACCGCCTCGCCGAGATCGCCGCCATCCACGGGCCCGACGCGATCGCCTTCTACGCCTCGGGGCAGCTCACGACCGAGGAGTACTACGCCGCCAACAAGCTGGCCAAGGGCTATCTCCGGACCAACAACTTCGACACCAACTCGCGGCTGTGCATGGCCTCCGCCGCCGTCGCCTACGCGCGCTCGTTCGGCGCCGATGGACCGCCGTGCTCGTACGAGGATCTCGACGCGGCCGACTGCGTGCTCGTGATCGGCAGCAACACCGCCGACTGCCACCCCGTGCTCTTCAAGCGGCTGCGACGCCGCAAGGCCGCCGCGCCCGACGACGTCAGCATCGTGGTCGTCGATCCCCGCTGGACGGAGACCGCGGACCTGGCGGACCTGCACCTCGCCCTCCGCCCGGGCTCCGACGTCGCCCTCCTCAACGGCATGCTCAACGTGCTCGTGCGCGAGGGCCTCGTGAACCACGACTTCATCGCCGCGCACACCGTGGGCTGGAACGACGTGCGCCGCGAGGTCGCCGCCTATCCGCCCCAGCGCGCCGCCGAGCTGACGGGGCTGTCGGCCGGTGCGATCGTCTCCGCCGCGCTGCGGTTCGCCGGCGCGCGCCGCGCGCTGACGCTGTGGTCGATGGGCGTGAACCAGAGCCGCATCGGCACCGACAAGGCCGCGGCGATCCTCAACCTGCACCTCGCGACGGGCCAGATCGGGCGCGCGGGCGCCGGGCCGTTCTCGCTGACCGGCCAGCCCAATGCCATGGGCGGCCGCGAGACCGGCGGGCTCGCCCATCTGCTGCCCGGCTATCGCGCGATCAGCGATCCCGGGGCGCGCGCCGCCGTCGAGCGCCACTGGGGCGTCGCGCCGGGAACGATCAACCCACGGCCCGGGCGCGCCGCGCTCGAGATCTTCGAGGGCCTGACGACGGGCGAGGTGCGCGCGGTCTGGATCCTCTGCACGAACCCGGCGGCGTCCATGCCCGACACCGACGTCGTCGAGCGCGCGCTGCGCCAGGCCGACTTCGTCGTCGTGCAGGACGCCTATCACCCCACGGAGACGACGCGCTTCGCCGACGTCCTGCTGCCCGCCGCGCAGTGGCCCGAGAAGGACGGCGTGATGACGAACTCCGAGCGGCGGCTGACGTACCTGCCGAGGCTCGTCGCGCCGCCCGGCGAGACGCTGCCCGACGCCGAGATCGTCGCGCGCGTGGCGGCGGCCATGGGATGGAAGAGCGCGTTCGCCTGGGAGAGCGCGGCGGAGATCTTCGCCGAGTTCGCGGCGCTCACGGCGGGGCGGCCGTGCGACTACGCCGGCGTGACGCACGAGCGCCTGCGCGCGGGCGCGGTGCAGTGGCCGGCCCCGACCCCGGAGCATGCCGGCACCGCGCGGCTCTACGCCGACGGCGTCTTTCCCGCCGCGGGCGGGCGCGCGCGCTTCGTCCCCGTCGCCCACGCCGAGCCTGCCGAGCCGCCCGACCGCGCGTTCCCACTGACGCTCACGACCGGACGCGTGCGCGATCACTGGCACACGCTCACGCGTACGGGCCAGGCGCCGGCGCTCCGCGCGCGCACGCCCGAGCCGATCATCGAGATCAACGAGGCCGACGCGCGCCGCGCGGGTCTGCAAGACGGCGACTTCGTGGAGGTCGCCTCGCGGCGCGGCAAGCTGATCGCCCAGTGCCGCGTGACCTCGGCCATCCGTGAGGGCGTGTGCTTCGCGCCGTTCCACTGGGGCCGGCGGCTCGGCTTCTACAAGAGCGCCAACAACCTCACGCTCTCCGCGCGGGATCCGCTCTCGCGCCAGCCCGAGCTCAAGGCGTGCGCGGTGCGGCTGCGCCGCGTCGCGGGAGCCGCCGGATGAACCGCATCGAGGCCCTCAAGGCCGAGAAGGACGGCCTCGACGTCCAGGCGGATCTGGCCCGCTTCGCGCGCGAGGGGTGGAAGACGCTCGGCGACGACGACAAGGAGCGGCTCAAGTGGATCGGCGTCTTCCACCGCCGGCCGACGCCCGGCCACTTCATGATGCGCGTGCGCATGCCGAACGGCATCGTCTCGGCCGCGCAGGCGCGGCTGCTCGGCGAGATCACCCTGGAGGCCGGCCGCGCCTCGGGCCGGCCGATCGCCGACGTCACGACGCGCCAGCAGCTCCAGCTCCGCTGGGTGACGATCGAGAACATTCCCGCCGTCATCGCGCGGCTCGAGGCGGCCGGGCTCTCGACGCTGCAGACGGGGATGGACAACATCCGCGGCATCATCGGCTGCCCGGCCACGGGCCTCACGCCGCGCGAGCTGCTCGACACCGCGCCGATGGCCGCGGCGTTCCAGAAGATCTTCCTCGGCAACAAGGAGTTCACGAACCTGCCGCGCAAGTTCAACGTCACGATCACCGGCTGCCTCGAGCACTGTACGGGCGGCGAGACGCAGGACATCTCGCTGACGCCCGCGCGCTCGGGCCACGAGCCCGGCTTCAACCTCGCCGTGGGCGGCAAGCAGGGCTCGGGCGGCCCCGTGTTCGCCACGCCGCTGGACGCCTTCGTGCGGCCGCCCGAGGCCACGGACGTCTGCGCGGCGATCGCGCTCGTCTTCCGCGACCACGGACCGCGCGAGTCGCGGAGCAAGGCGCGGCTCGCCTTCCTGCTGGAAGCGTGGGGAGCCGCGCGCTTCCGCATCGAGCTGGAGAAGCGCCTGGGCCACGCGCTGCCGCCCGCCGGCGAGGACGCGCGCGTGCACGCCCACACGGACCACGTCGGCATCTTCCGGCAGACGCAGCCCGGGCTGAACTACGTCGGCCTCAAGACCCAGGTCGGGCGGCTGACGGGCGCCGAGCTCGTCGAGCTCGCGCGCCTGTCGGAGGTGTACGGCCGCGGCGAGCTGCGCTTCACGCCGCTCCAGAACGTGCTGCTTCCGCACGTGCCGGACGCGAAGCTCGGCGACCTCACCCAGGAGCCGCTGCTGAAGGCCCTGCCGTACAACCCGTCGGAGGTCCAGCGCGGGCTCGTGGCGTGCACGGGCACGGACTTCTGCAACCTCGCGCTGATCGACACCAAGACGCGCGCGGTCGCGCTGGCGAAGGAGTTCGAGACGCGTGTCGGCGCCACGCGGCCGATCTCGGTGCGCTGGTCCGGCTGCCCCGCGTCGTGCGGTAACCACCACACCGCGGACATCGGCCTGCAGGGCTGCAAGGTGAAGGTGAACGGCAAGATCGTGGACGGCGTGCACGTCTTCGTCGGCGGCCGCGGCGGCGCCGAGCCGCGCGCCGGCATGCGCATCCTCGAGGACGTGCCGTGCGACGAGCTGCCCGCGGCGCTCGAGCGGCTCGTCCGCTTCTTCCCGCGCGGCGAACGCAAGGAGGCCCCGTGAGCACCCGACCCTTCGTCTCGTTCGTCGGCGCGGGCCCGGGTGATCCGGAGCTGGTGACGCTCAAGGCGCTGCGCCGGCTGCGCGGGGCCGAGGTCGTCATCCACGACCGGCTGATTCCCGCCGCGCTCCTCGACGAAGCGCCGGCGACCGCGGAAGTCATCGACGCCGGCAAGGCGCCCGGCCGCCCCTGCATGGGCCAGTCGCAGATCAACTGGCTGCTCGTGGACCGCGCGCGGCGCCGCGGGCGCGTGGTGCGGCTCAAGGGCGGCGACCCGGCCGTCTTCGGGCGTCTCGCCGAGGAGATCGTGGCGGTGCGCGCGGCCGCCATCGAGTTCGAAGTGGTCCCGGGCGTGACCGCGGCGACGGCGGTCGCGGCCCGCACGGGCATCTCGCTCACCGCGCGCGGCCACGCCTCGATGCTGATCTTCGCGACCGGTAGCGACCACGCGGGGCGGGGCACGGCCGCGCTCGACTGGGAATTGCTGGCACGCGCGGAGGCGACGCTGGTCTTCTACATGCCGGTGCAGGGGCTCGAGGGGATCACCACCGCGCTCACGGCTCTGGGGCGCGACGCGCGCGAGCGCGCGCTGGTGGTGGAGCGCGCGGGCACGCTGGACGAGCGGGTGGTGGCCGGCCGCCTGGGCGACATCGCCGCGCGCTGCCGCGAGGCCGCCATCGGCACGCCGGCGCTGCTTCTCGTCGGGCCGACACTGGACGCGGCGTCGGTCCCGCTCGCCGTGGGCCACCTCACGGCCGCGGAGGCCTGACCGTGCCGGATTACTTCCCCGCGTTCCTGGACCTGCGCGGCCGGCGCTGTCTCGTCGTGGGCGGCGGCGCCATCGCGGAGCGCAAGGTCGCGGGCCTGCTCGAGTGCGGCGCGCGCGTCACCGTCGTGAGCCCCGCCCTCGTGCCCGAGCTCGCGAGCCTGGCCGCGGCCGCGCGCATCGAGCACCGAGCGCGCGGGTTTCTCAAGCGGGACGCGCGCGGGTGCGTGTTGGTGATCTCGGCCACCGGGGTCGCGTCCGTGGACGACGCCGTCGCGCAGGCCGCCCGCCGCCACGGCGCGCTCGTCAACGCCGTGGACCGCCCCGCCCGCTGCGATTTCATCTACGGCTCCGTCCTTCGTCGCGGCGAATTGCAGATCGCCGTCTCCACGGGCGGCCGCGCCCCCGCCCTCGCGCGCGAGATCCGCCGCCGGCTGGAGCCCGTCGTGGGACCGGAGTACGCGGAGCTCGTCGAGCGTGTCGGCCACGAACGCGTGGCCGCGCGGGCGAGGGCGCGCACGCCACGCCAGCGGCTCGTCGCCGGCGAGGGCGTGGTGTCTGCGGCCCTGCGCTCATTGTAAGAATTCTCCCCGCCGCGCGTCGCTGGCATCGCCGTTGCTGCCCTTCTCTCTGCTTGGCCGAACGCCAAACCATGAGGTGTGAGGAATGAAGATCAAGCACGTCATGACGAAGGATCCGACCTCGTGCCTGCCGTCGGACACCGCGCAAGACGCGGCGGGCATCATGCGTGACCAGGACGCCGGGGTGGTCCCGGTGATCGAGAACGAGCAGAGCCTGAAATTGGTGGGCGTCGTCACCGACCGCGATCTCTGCATGAACATCGTGGCCGAGGGCCGCGATCCGCGGACGACGAAGGTCGACGAGTGCATGACACAGACGGTGGTGAGCGCCTCGCCCCAGGACTCCATCGAGAAGGCGACCGACCTGATGCGCGAGAACCAGATCCGGCGCATCCCCATCGTCGACGAGCAGCACCACCTGGTGGGCATCGTGTCGATGGCCGATCTCGTCGGCCGCTCGAACGTCAAGACCACCGAGACGCACGAGACCCTGAAGACCGTCTCGGCGCCGACCGCCGAGCCCAGCAAGCCGCGCGCGAGGTCCCGGAAGGCCGCCTGAGCCGCGCCCAGGGCCACGATTCTGTGGCAGGTCCCACCGGGGTCCTGCCGTAGAATCGTTGGAGCATGTCCGGCTTCGAGGAGGTCAACTACTACTTCCGGAAGGCTGCGCGGGTGATGGACCTCTCGGCGGCGGTCGAGCGCATGCTCGTCACGCCGTACCGGGAGGTCAAGGTGGACGTCTCGGTCACGCTCGACAACGGCGAGCTGGGGACGTTCATCGGCTACCGCGTCCAGCACGACCGCTCCCGCGGCCCCATGAAGGGCGGGCTGCGCTACCACCCGACGGTGGACCTGAACGAGGCGCTCGGTCTGGCCTCCCTGATGACCTGGAAGACGGCGGTGGTGAACCTGCCGTACGGCGGCGCCAAAGGTGGTATCGCCGTCGATCCCAAGACGCTCTCCGGCGGCGAGCTGGAGCGGCTGACCCGCAAGTTCGTGCAGCAGATCCACGAGATCATCGGGCCCCAGACGGACATCCCCGCGCCCGACGTCAACACCAACGCGCAGGTGATGGCGTGGATCATGGACGAGTACTCCAAGATCCACGGCTTCTCACCCGCCGTCGTGACGGGCAAGCCCGTGGACCTCTTCGGCAGCCGGGGCCGCGAGGAGGCGACGGGCCGCGGCGCCGTGTTCGCGCTCGAGGAATACCTCAAGGACGCGGGGGAGGGCGAGATCCGCGGCAAGACGTTCGCGATCCAGGGCTTCGGCAACGTCGGCTCGTGGGCCGGGCGCTTCCTGCACGAGCGCGGCGGCAAGGTGGTCGCGGTCTCGGACGTCAAGGGCGGGGTGCAGAATCCCGAGGGCCTCGACATCCCCCGGCTGATCGCCCATCAGAAGAACGAAGGCACGGCCACGGCCTTTCCGGGCAGCGATCCGATCAGCAACGACGATCTCTTGCTGCTGCCCGTGGACGTGCTGGTGCCCGCCGCCCTCGGCGGCGTCATCAGCGCCGCCAACGTGAAAGACGTCCGCGCGCGCCTGATCCTCGAGGCCGCCAACGCGCCGACCACGCCCGAGGCCGACGAGGCGCTGGTCAAGCGCGGCATCACCGTGCTGCCCGACATCTACGTCAACGCGGGCGGCGTCACCGTCTCCTACTTCGAGTGGGCGCAGAACATCCAGCAGTTCACCTGGGAGGAGGACAAGGTCAACGCGGAGCTCCATCGCCACATGCGGGACGCCTACGCGACGCTCGCGCGCGTCGTGCGCGAGCGCAAGGTGTCTTTCCGCACCGCCGCCTTCATCGTGGCCATCGGCCGCGTGGGGCGGGCCACCGTGCTGCGCGGAGTCTGAGAGGAGGCAGCCGCCATGACGCCATCGGAGGCGAGCAAGGTCATTCGCGGCGTGCTCTGCCGCGGCCTCTCCTACGAGCAGACCGAGCAGATCTTGAAGGCGATGGTGCCGGTGAAATCCGAGGCCGGGATCGCCGTCTTCAAGGAGGGCGAGCGGCCGCAGGGCCTGATGGTGCTGCTGGAGGGCACGGTGGAGATCGTCAAGGAGGGCAGCCTGGAGATCCTCGCGACGATCGACGCGCCGACGGTGCTGGGCGAGATCAGCCTGCTCACGGAGGGCCCGCACACCGCCACCGTGCGCGCCAAGACGGCGTGCGAGTTCAGCCTGCTCACCTCCACGCAGTTCCACCGGCTCCTGCGCGAGGAGAGCCTGGCCGCCTACAAGGTCATCGCCATCCTGGCCGAGGTGCTCGCGCGGCGCCTGAACCGGATGGACGAGAAGTTCGTCGAGGTCTCGCGCAGGTCGGAGTCCACGCACGTCGAGGAGCTGGCCGCCTTCAAGCAGAAGCTCTTCACGGAGTGGAGCTTCTAGCGCACACTAGCTGCGAATCTTCTAGGACGCCACGCGGGCGACGACGGGCGCCTGCCAGCGCCAGCAGCGAATGGCCTCGGCGCCGGGCTCGACGGCCACCGCGGCCGCGTAGCCGGAGCCGAGCGACAGGTTGCGCACCGTCCAGGCGGCGGGCGGCGTCTCGCGCATCGCGTCGAGCCCACGCCCGACCGCCTTCGCGTACGCCTCGTGCGCCGTCCAGAGCGCGAAGAACGCGCGCGAGCGCACGGCCAGCGGCATCCGCGCCAGCGCCTCCGCCTCCTCGGCGGGAAAGACCCGGCGCGCGATCTCGAGGTCCGCGCGGTCGGGGCGCTCGCGCTCCACGTCCACGCCGACGTCGCGCCGCCAGCTCACCGCGACGAGCGCGATCTCGTCGGCGTGGGCCAGGTTGAAGCGCAGCGGCGCCGGCTCGCCCCCGTTGAACAGGAAGGGCTTGCCGAACGCGTCGGTCGCGAGCGCGAGCCCGAGGGGCGCGCGGCGGAGGTAGGCGGCGAGGATCGCGCGCAGGATGCCGCGCGCGGCCGTCCAGCGGTCACGGTGCTGGGCCAGCCGGTAGCGCAGCGCACGCGCGCGCTCGTCGGGCGCCAGGGCTGCGGCGAGCGTGGCGAGCCGAGCCGGCGGCACGTCGAGGTCCGCGCGCCAGACGTGGACCTCCGCGGGCGGCAGCGCCGGCGCCGTCGGTGCGGGCGTCCACGCCGCGGGACTCACTCGAGCCGCGCCTCGAGCGCGGTGGCGACGCGTTCGATGTGGCGGGTCACGATCTCGTCGTGGTCGCCGGGCACGCGCACGGTCTCGACGCGCGCGACGAGCGATCCCCACCCGAACGTCGGGTCGCCGGCGCGCGCGGGCTCTTCGGCCTCGGGCCAGAACACCACGACGTGACCCGGCCACGGGCCGGGCAGGTAGCCGAGGCAGGCGTCGTAGTAGCGCTCGAAGAGCGGCGGCGCCGGCGGTGCGGCCGGCGCCGGCAGCGGCAGCGTGCGGCGCAGCCGCCGCGCCAGCTGGCGGGACAGCCGCGCCGTCGCGCGCGTCACGAAGGCGGCGCGGCCCCGCGCGTCGAGGCCGCGGAGGCGGTCGGCGAACAAGCGCACGCGGCCGAACTGCTCGAGCGCGCCCTCGGGACCCAGGCCGAGCGCGCGCGCGGCGGCGGCGATCGGCCGGCGCAGCACGTGGAAGCGCGTGTCGGCGTCGGTAGCGATGAGCACGAGCCGCTCGACCTGCCGGCCGGCGGCGGTGAGCAGCCGCGCGGTCTCGTAGGCGACGAGGCCGCCGTTGCAGTAGCCGCCGAGGACGAGCGGGCCCTCGGGGTGCGCGGCGACGACCTGCTCCACGTGCGCGCGCGCCATCGCCTCGATGGTGGTGGGGACCGGGCGGCCGTGCAGGCCGAGCGGGTGGATCACCCAGAAGGCGCGGTCGGCGCCGAGGTGGCGTGCCAGCGTCAGCGTGTAGAAGCCCGCGCCGTTGAGGTCGCCATGGAAGAAGAAGAGCGGTGGCCGCGCCCCGCCCGCGCGCAGGCGGACGAGCGGCGCCTGGAACTCCGCGGGCTCGCTCGCCAGCAGCGCCTCGGACAGCGCCTCGATGGTGGGGCTGGTGTAGAGCACGGCCAGCGGCAGCGAGGTGCCGTAGAGGTCGTGCACGCGCTGGAGCATCCGCACCGCGAGCAGCGAGTGGCCTCCGAGATCGAAGAAGTCGTCGGTGGCGCCGACCTCGGTCACGCCGAGCAGCTCGCGCCACACCTCGGCGAGCTGCCACTGGAGCGGGCCGCGCGCGCGCACGAGGGCGCGGCCGTCGCGCGCGGGCTCCGGCGCGGGCAGCGCGCGGCGATCGAGCTTGCCCGTGGGCCCGAGCGGCAGGGTCTCGAGCGTCACGAAGGCCGCGGGTACGAACGCCGCGGGCAGCCGGCGCTTCACGAAGTCGCGCAGCGCCGCCGGCGTCGGGACCTCGCCGGCCGCGGGCACCACGTAGGCGATCAGCCGCACGTCGTTCGGCCGGTCTCCGACCGCGGCGATCACGGCCACCTCGCGCACGGCCGGGTGGGTGGCCAGGACCGCCTCCACCTCGCCCGGCTCGACGCGCACGCCGCGGACTTTCACCTGCGTGTCGAGGCGGCCGACGTACTCGATCGTGCCGTCGGGCCGCCAGCGGGCGAGGTCGCCGGTGCGATAGAGGCGCGCGCCCGGCGTGGCGTCGAAGGGATGCGCCACGAAGCGCTCCGCGGTGAGATCGGGGCGGTTGAGATAGCCGCGCGCGAGCCCGGCGCCGCCGATGTGGAGCTCGCCGGGCACGCCCACGGGCACGGGCTCGTGGTGACGGTCGAGCAGGTAGGTCTCGGTGCCCGCGATGGGCCGGCCGATCGGAATCGAGACCGTGTCCGGTTCGAGCGGGCGCGGCACGACGTGACACACGCTGAAGGTCGTGGCTTCCGTCGGGCCGTAGCCGTTGACGAAGCGCGCGCCGGGCAGGAGGGCCTGGCCCCGCGCGACGTGGGCGACCGACAGCGCTTCCCCGCCCACGACGATCTGCCGCACGCCGGCCAGCGCGTCGGGCGCGTCGTCGATGAGCGCGTTGAAGAACGCGGCGGTGAGGAACATCGCGGTCACGCCGTGGGCGCGCACCGCCTCTCGCACCGCGCGCGGCGTGGGCACGCCGCCCGTGAGCACCGCGCAGCGCCCGCCGTGCAGCAGCGCGCCCCACACGTCGAAGGTGGCGGCGTCGAAGGCGATGGCCGAGAGGTGCAGGAACGTCTCGTCCTCCGCGAAGCGCACGTACGACTGGCCGAAGACCAGTCGCAGGATGGCCCGGTGCGGCACGGCCACGCCCTTGGGCCGGCCCGTCGAGCCCGAGGTGTACATGACGTAGGCGAGCGCGTCGGGATCGACGGCGGCGCCCGGCGCGCGCGCGCCGGCCTCGACCTCGTCGAGCCACACCGTGTGGACGACGCCGCGGAAGTCGACGCGCGGCGCATTGCGGTCGGCGACGAGCACGCGGCAGCCGGCGTCCTCGGCCATCAGCGCCAGCCGGTCGGCGGGATGCGCGGGATCGAGGGGCAGGTAGGCGCCGCCCGCCTTCAGCACGCCGAGCAGGGCCGTGACCATCGCCGGTGAGCGCTCGCTGTGGACGCCGACGCTCACGTCGCGCCCGACCCCGAGCGCCGCCAGCCGCCGCGCGAGCGCGCTGGCCCGGGCGTCGACCTCCGCGTACGTGAGCCGCGTGGCGTCGTCGGTGAGCGCGACCGCGTCGGGCGTCCGCGCCGCCTGCGCCTCGAACACGCCGTGCACGGTGGCGGGGTCCGGATAGGCGTCGCGCGCCCGCGCCCAGTCCACGAGCACGCGGCGTCGCTCGGCGTCGTCGAGCATGGGCAGCGCCGAGAGCGGGCGCGCGGGATCGGCGGCGACGGCGGCGAGCAGGTTGGCGTAGTGGCCGGCCATCCGCGCGATCGTGTCGGCGCGCCACAGGTCCGTCGCGTACGTGAAGCGGCCGCCCAGGCCGTCGGGCCGCGCGTTCATCTCGAGGTAGAGGTCGAACTTGGTCGTGCGCGTGTCCACGTCGAGGTGCGAGAGGTCCCAGCCCTCCGGCAGCCGCGCCATCGGCGCCTCGAGCGACATCACGGTCTGGAAGAAGGGGTGGCGGGCGGCGTCGCGCTCGGGCTGCAGCGCGGCCACCACGTGCTCGAAGGGCAGGTCGTCGTTGGACAGCGCCTCCAGCGCCACGTCGCGCACGCGCTGCAGCAGCTCGACGAACGTCGGATCGCCCGAGCAGTCCACGCGCAGCGCGAGCGGGTTGGCGAAGAAGCCGAGGAGCCGGCCGACCTCCGGCCGCTTGCGGCCGGCGCTCACCGAGCCCACCACGAGGTCGTCCTTGCCGGTGTAGCGGTGCACGAGGACCAGGTACGCGGCGAAGAGCGTCATGTAGAGGGTCACGCGCCGCCGGGCGCTCAGCGCCGCCAGCGCGGGGCCGAGGGCGGCCGGCAGCGCGAACGGATGCATCGCGCCGCGGTAGGAGAGCGCGGGCGGGCGCGGCCGATCGCCCGGCAGCTCCACGACCGGCACGTCGGCCAGGCGCTTGGCCCAGTACTCGAGCTGACCGGCGTAGGCCCCGCGCTCGACCTCGGCCCGCTGCCAGGCGGCCCAGTCGGCGTACTGCAGGGGAAGCTCCGGCAATGCGGCGCGCGCGCCCGCGAGCGCCGCCGCGTAGAGCGCCGCCAGCTCGGGCACCACGACCTGGTAGAGCGAGTAGCCGTCGAAGATCGCGTGGTGCAGCGTCAGGTAGAGCCGCGAGTCGTCGTCGGCCAGCCGCGCCAGCCGCGCGCGCAGCAGCGGGCCGCGCGCGACGTCGAAGGGCCGCCGCGCGTCCTCGGTGGCCCGGCGCACGGCCTCCGCTTCCCGCTCCGCGGCCGGCAGCCCGCGCAGATCGGCGAACGGCACGTCCACGACGCTCGAGGGCAGGACACGCTGCACGGGGCGGCCGTCCTGGGTGGGGAACACCGTGCGCCACGCCTCGTGGCGGGCGACGAGGTCAGAGAGCGCGCGGGCGAGGGCGGCCGGCTCCAGCGCGCCGCGATAGCGGATGGTGACGGGCTCGTTGTAGAGCGGCACGTCGGGAGCGAGCTGCGCGTGCAGCCAGATCTGCTGCTGGGCGAAGGAGGGCGGCTCGCCGTCCCGCGCCGCGTCGCGGCGGGGCTGACCGGCGATGGGCCGCTCGACGCGCGCGCGCTCGGCGACGCGCGCGCCCGACGCCGGGACCACTATCCCGCGCTCCCCAGCACGATGGGCAGCGCCTCCAGGCCGCGCAGGCCGAGGTTCTGCCGCCACACGAGCGGGCCGGGCGCGAGCTCGATCCGCGGGAAGCGCCGCACGAGAGCCTCGAAGGCGACCTGGCCCTCGATGCGGGCCAGCGGCGCGCCGAAGCAGAAGTGGGCGCCCCAGCCGAACGAGAGGTGGCGGTTGTCGGCGCGGCCGAGGTCGAGCCGATCGGGCTCGGGGAAGCGCTCGGGGTCGCGGTTGCCCGCGGCCATGACGGCGATCACGGCCTGACGCTTCTTGATGCGCTTGCCGCCCATCTCGAGGTCCTCCGGCGCCATGCGCGCCGTGTGCTGGCTCGGCGGCTCGTAGCGCAGGAGCTCCTCGACGGCGCTCGGGATCAGCGAGAGATCGGCGCGCAGCCGGGCCAGCTCGTCGGGGTGGCGCAGCAGCGAGAGGACGCCGTTGCCGATCAGGTTCGTCGTCGTCTCCTGGCCGCCGACCATGGTGATGATGCAGTTGGCGACGACTTCTTCCTCGGTGAGGCGGTCGCCGTCGATCTCCGCGGTCAGGAGCGCGTTGATGAGGCCCTCGCGCGGCTGCTTCTTCTGCTCGCGGATCCGCTCGCGGAAGTACTCGGCCATGCCCTCGGTCGCACGCAGCATCCGGGCGGCGTGGTCGGGGTTGTGCTGGAAGTTGCCGAGCACCTGGGCGAAGTCCGCGGACCAGTTCTTGAGCTGGTCGTGGTCCTCGGTGGGCACGCCGAGCATCTCGGCGGTGACGATGGCGGGCAGGGGCGCGCCGAGGTCGGCGATGACGTCCATGCCCCCGCGCTCGGCGGCGGCGTCGAGGAGGCGGTTGGTGATGTCCTTGATGTGCTCGCGCAGGATGGCCACGCGGCGGGGCGTGAAGGCGTGGGCGGACAGCCCGCGCAGCCGCGTGTGCGCGGGCGCGTCGAGGAACAGCATCTGCTTGACCATCACGCGCGCGATCGGCGTGAGCGTCGGGAGGCCCAGGGCGGCGAGCTGCTCGGGCGAGGGGGTGCGATCCGCCGAGAACTTGAAGAGCACGGTGACGACGTCGGCGTAGCGCGTGACGACCCACGCGTGCAGGAACGGATCCCAGTGGACGGGATCCTCGGTGCGCAGCCGCTGGAAGAGCGGGTACGGGTTCGCCAGCACCGCGGGGTCGAGCAGCCGGTACAGGCTCAGCGTACGGTCGGTCGCGGGGGCGGCGGCCGTGGCGGGCGTCATGCGGCGGCTCCCAGACGCGCGCGCTCGATCTCGTTCGCCAGGTCGGCGACGGTCGGCGCGTCGAAGAGCGTGCGCAGCGGCAGGTCCACGCCGAAGACGTCGCGCACGCGCACGATGAGCTGGGTGCCGAGCAGCGAGTGACCGCCGAGCAGGAAGAAGTTGTCGCTCACGCTGACCTCCTCCACGCCGAGCAGCGTCGAGAGGATCGCCGCCAGCTCCACCTCGACCTCGGTGCGCGGCGCCACCACCGGGCCGTCGCGCAGCGTGTTGCCCGCGTCGGGGGCGGGCAGGGCCGCGCGGTCCACCTTGCCGTTGGTCGTGAGCGGCAGGGCCGGCAGCACGACGAACGTCGCCGGCACCATGTACTCGGGCAGGCTGCGCGAGAGCGCGCTCGTCAGCGCCTCGCGACCGAGGGGCACGCCGTCGGCCACGACGTAGGCGACCAGCCGGCGCTCGCCGGCCTCGTCCTCGCGGGCGACCACGGCGCAGGCCGCGACGCCGAGCACGGCGCCCAGGGCCGCCGTGATCTCGTCGGGCTCCACGCGATAGCCGCGGATCTTGACCTGGTCGTCCACGCGGCCGAGGAAGGCCACGCGCCCGTCGGCCAGGAGGCGCGCGCGGTCGCCGGTGCGGTAGAGGCGCGCGCCGGGCTCGTCGGGATGCGGCACGAAGCGCTCGGCGGTGAGGTCGGGCCGCCCGCGGTAGCCGCGCGCCAGCCCCGCGCCCGCGATATAGAGCTCGCCGGCGGCGCCCATCGGCACGGCGCGCAGCGCCTCGTCGAGCACCAGCACGTCCATGTTGTCGATCGGACGGCCGATCGTGGGCAGCGTCTCGCCGAAGGGCTCGGCCTCGACGGGCCCCGAGGTCGTGACCACGGCGCACTCGGTGGGGCCGTAGTTGTTGATCAGCGTGAACGGCAGCGACTCCGGCGGATAGCGGTGCAGCGTGTCGGCGCCGGTGAGGAGCGTGCGGAGCGCCGTCCACGCCGGCCAGGACAGGCCGATCAACCGCTCGGCGACCGGGGTGGGCACGAAGCCGATCGTGATCCGCTCGGCGACGAGCCAGTCGCGCAGCGCCTCGGGATCCGTGCGGATCTCGTCCGGCGGCAGGTGCACGCTCGCGCCCGACGCGAGGTACGGCCAGATCTCCCAGACGGCGGCGTCGAAGGCGGGGCTCGCGTAGAGCGGGGCGCGGTCGTCGGCGGTCACGCCGAAGGCGCGGCGATGCCACGCGACGAGGTTGCCCAGGCCCGCGTGGGTGATCTCGACGCCCTTGGGCCGGCCCGTCGAGCCCGAGGTGTAGATCACGTAGGCCAGGTGCCCGGCCTTCACGACGTCCGGCCGGGCGCCGACGCGCCCGGCGCCGAGCGTCGCCTCGTGGATGTCCAGCCGCGGCCACGCCCTGAACGGCAGGCGCGCGGCGAGCCGGGACTCGGTGACGAGGACGCGCGGCGCGGCGTCCTCGAGCATGAAGGCCAGCCGGTCCGGCGGCACCCCGGGGTCGAGGGGCAGGTACGCCGCCCCGGCCTGAAGCACGCCGAGGGCGGCGACGACGAAGGCGGCCGAGCGGTCGAGGCAGACGGCCACGACGGCATCGGGGCCGACGTCGAAGCCCTGCAGGGCGGCCGCCAGGCGCGCGGCCCGGCGATCCAGCTCGCGGTAGGTCAGGGTCTCTGTGGAGTCGGCGACGGCAAGGGCGTCGGGGGACACGGCGGCCTGGGCGGCCACCGTCTGGGGGACGAGGTCGCAAATCATGGTGTTGCGTTGTACAAGCCCGGTGCCAGACCCAAACGTGGGCGAACGGTCGGAAAAGGGCCGGGAACGACTGTGAAAACAGGCAAGTGGCCCACTCGGAAGGGGGACGCTGATGCGGCATCTGGTGCAATGCGTTTCACATGGCGACGGGCGCTCCCACCACACCGTCGGCTTCGAGCCGGGCGGCCACCCGGAACAGCGCGGCCTCGTTCCACGGCGCCGCGACGAGCTGGACCCCGTGCGGCAGGGCGCCGGGCGTGACGATCGGCACCGAGAGCACGGGCAGGCCGATGAAGGACAGCGGCTGCGTGAAGACCCCCAGGTGTCCGCGCGTGACGACCTCCGCGTCACCGATTCGCGTCGTCCACGGCGCGCCGATGGCGGGCGCCTCCCACGGGGTCGTCGGCGCGAGCAGGACGTCCACGTCCCGGAAGACCTCGGCGACGCGGCCGCGGAACCAGGCCCGGTAGCGCTGGGCGCGCAGGTAGGCCCCGGCGGGGAGGAGCGCGGCCGCCAGGAGACGGTCGCGGGTCATCGGGTCGAAGTCGGCGGCGCGCGCGCGCAGGCGCTCGTGATGGTAGGCGCTGCCCTCGGCCGCCGTGATGACCTGCGCCGCCGCGCGGGCGCGATGGGGCTCGGGCAGGGTCACCTCCCGGCGGGCGCCGAGCGCCGTCGCCACGCGCGCCACGGCGGCCAGCGCCGCGTCGGTGGCGAGCCGGCCGAAGTGGCCGCCGGCGATCGCGATGCGGAGGCCCTCGAGGCTGCCGCCGAGCTCGGCCGAGCACGTAGCGGCCGGGCGCGTCGAGCAGGCCGGATCGAGCGCGTCGGGCCCGGCGATCGCGTCGAACGCCGCGGCGAGGTCGGCCACGTCGCGCGCGAACGGGCCGACGTGGTCGAAGGACCACGCGAGCGGCACGACGCCCGCGCGCGAGACGCGGCCGAACGTGGGCTTGAGCCCGAACACGCCGCAGAGCGCGGCGGGCACGCGGATCGAGCCGTTGGTGTCGGTGCCGAGCGTGAGCGGCACGAGTCCCGCGGCCACCGCCGCCGCGGGGCCGCCCGAGGAGCCGCCGGCCACCCGCGACGGGTCACGCGGGTTGCGCGTGGGGCCGTAGTGGGTGTTCTCCGTCGTGAAGCCGTAGGCGTACTCGTCCATGTTCAGCGCGCCGACGAGCACGGCGCCGGCGGCGCGCAGGCGCGCGACCGCGCTGGCATCGCGCGCCGCGGGCGGGTCGCCGGCGTTGATCTTCGAGCCGGCGAGCGTGACGAGGCCGGCGACGTCGAAGAGGTTCTTGACCGCCACCGGCACGCCGGCGAGCGGGCCGGGGTTCTGGCCGGCGGCGACGCGCCGGTCGATCGCCGCCGCGTCGGCCTGCGCACGCTCGCTCAGCACGCTCGTGAACGCGTTGATCCCCGCGTCGCGCCGGGCGATGCGCTCGAGGGCGGCGGCGACGACGTCGCGGCAGGACACCTTGCCGTCGCGCACGGCCGCGGCGATGGCGAGGGCGGAGGTCCCGGCGTCGATCATGGCTCGAAGCGCGGCGCCGGCTCGGTCTGATCCGGCAGCGCGAACTCGTCCACGAGCCGTGCGGCGGCGAGCAGCGCGTTGAGGTGAACGACCACGGCGGCGCGCGAGGCGGGGGCGATCGGGAGCCCGACCTCCGCGGCGAGCCGCTCGACGTCGGTTTCGGTCAGCGGGATGTCCACGGGCGGAGTGATACCCGATGAAATTCGCCGGCGCAACTGCTCAGGCAGCGGGCACACGCGCGTGTGATGCTCATCCGGCGAGCAGAGCCCGAATCGGCCGCACCGCCCGAAGTGCGCGCCGTTGTGGCGATGCGATGGAGCGCCGGGTGCGGCACACCCCTTGCTCCTTCGGCTCGTAGCCTGCGACAGAGCGGTCGCGGCCCCCGGTCATCGGTGCCCGGAAACAAGACCGAGAAAGGGGGCGCGAATGCACAAGATCGAGGCAGCGGTCGAGCGGTCCATCGAGTATGCGGTGTACGGCGGCGAGCTGGGACGCCGCGCCTTCATCGCGCAGGTCGGCGCCGCCACGGCGGCCGCCGCGCTCGCCTCCGTGTTTCCCCTCGGCGCCGCGAAGGCGCTCGCGCAGGAGAAAGCGGGCCCGCCGGAGAAGAAGGACCTCAAGGTCGGCTTCATCCCGATCACGTGCGCGACGCCGATCATCATGGCCGAGCCCATGGGCTTCTACAAAAAGCACGGGCTCAACGTGCAGGTCGTGAAGGCGTCGTCGTGGGCGATGATCCGCGACCTCTCGATCAACGGCGAGACCGACGCCACCCACATGCTCTCGCCGATGCCGCTGGCCATCTCGCTGGGCGTGGGCTCGCAGGCGGTGCCGTACGTGATGCCCGCCGTCGAGAACATCAACGGCCAGGCCATCACGCTCGCCACCAAGCACAAGGCCGTGAAGTCGGCCGCCGAGATGAAGGGCTTCAAGTTCGGCGTGCCCTTCGACTTCTCGATGCACAACTTCCTGCTGCGCTACTACCTGGCCGAGGGCGGCGTGGACCCCGACAAGGACGTGCAGATCCGCGCGGTGCCGCCGCCCGAGATGGTGGCGAACCTGCGCGCCGGCAACCTCGACGGCTACCTGGGCCCCGACCCCTTCAACCAGCGCGCGGTGTTCGAGGAGATCGGCTTCATCCACATCCTGTCGAAAGACATCTGGCCCGGCCACCCGTGCTGCGCCTTCGCGGCCAAGCGCGAGTTCGCCGACAAGACCCCGAACACGTTCCGCGCGCTGCTCGCGGCCATCGTGGACGCCACCCAGTACGCGCGCGATCGAAAGAACCGCAAGGAGATCGCCGCCGCCATCGCGCCGAAGAACTTCCTGAACCAGCCCGTGGAGGTGCTGGAGCAGGTGCTGACGGGCGTGTTCCCGGACGGCCTCGGCAACACGAAGACGGTGCCCGACCGCATCGACTTCGATCCGTTCCCGTACCACTCGATGGCCGTCTGGATCCTCACGCAGATGAAGCGCTGGGGCTACCTCAAGACCGACGTGACCTACAAGAAGGTCGCCGAGGAGGTGTTCCTCGCGACGGCCTGCCGCGACGCGCTGAAGACGCTCGGCTACAAGACGCCGGACGCCACGTCCATGAAGCACACCTTCGCGCTCGGCAAGACGAAGATCTTCGATCCCGACAAGGCGGACGACTATCTCAAGTCGTTCCCCATCCGGAAGGCCTGATGCGGCGGGACCGTCTCCGCGTCCTGCTGTACTCGCTGCTCATCGGCGCCGTCCTGCTCGGCCTCTGGCAGGCCGCCGTGGCCGGCAAGCCGCCGGGCAAGTCCATCCCCGGCCCGCTCGCGGTGGGCAAGACGGCGGCCGAGATGCTGGCCCACCCGTTCTACGACCACGGCCCCAACGACAAGGGCATCGGGCTCCAGCTCGGGGCGAGCCTCGGCCGCATGGCGATCGGCTACACGATCGCCTCCGTCATCGCGGTGTCGCTCGGCGTCCTGCTCGGGCTCTCGCCGGTGCTCTACCGCGCCGTGAACCCGTACATCCAGGTGCTCAAGCCGATCTCGCCGCTGGCCTGGATGCCGCTGTTCCTCTACACGATCCGCGACTCGGCGCAGGCGGCCGTGCTCGTCATCGTCATGTCCTCGCTCTGGCCGACGCTCGCCAACACCGCCTTCGGCGTGGCCTCGATCAAGCGCGACTACCTCAACGTCGCGGAAATATTACAGCTCTCGTGGCCGCGGCGGCTCGTCACGGTGATCCTGCCCGCCGCCGCGCCGGCCATCGTGGCCGGGCTGCGCATCTCGATCGGCAGCGCGTGGGTGGCCATCGTGGCCGCCGAGATGCTGATCGGCGGCACCGGCATCGGCTACTTCGTGTGGAACGAGTGGAACAACCTCGCCCTCACCAGCGTCATCTTCGCGATCCTGGCCATCGGCGTGATCGGCGTGCTCCTGGACGCGGGGCTCGGACGGCTGTCCCGCAAGCTGGCGTACCAGGAATCATGACGGCGGGGTATCTCCTCGTCGATCATGTCAGCAAGACCTTCCCGCCCGCGGAGGGGCGCGGCGACGGCCTGAACGTCTTCGAGGACGTCACGCTCGAGATCGCGCGCGGCGAGTTCGTGACGATGATCGGCCACTCGGGGTGCGGCAAGTCCACGCTGCTCAACATCATCGCCGGGCTCGAGCACGCCAGCCGGGGCGGCGTCGTGCTCGAGGGGCGCGAGGTCACGCGCCCGGGCATGGACCGGATGGTCGTCTTCCAGAACTTCTCGCTGATGCCCTGGATGACGGCCTTCGACAACATCCGGCTCGCGGTGCGCGCCGCACACCCGGCGTGGTCGCGCGCCGAGGTGGCCGCGCACGTCCAGCGCTGGGTGGACATGGTGGGGCTGGCCGGCGCGGAGTCCAAGCGTCCCGCCGCGCTCTCGGGCGGCATGCGCCAGCGCGTGGGGCTCGCCCGCGCGTTCTCGACGGAGCCCAAGGTGCTCCTGCTCGACGAGCCCTTCGCCCAGATCGACGCGCTCACGCGCGGCGTCATCCAGGACGAGCTGGTGCGGATGTGGTCGGCCACGCACAACACGGTGTTCATGGTGACCCACGACGTGGACGAGGCCATCTTGCTCTCGGACCGCATCGCGCTGATGACGCGCAGTCCGCGGGCGCAGCTGGCCGAGCTGGTGGAGGTGAAGCTGGCGCGGCCGCGACGCCGCGCCGACCTGATCGACGACCCGGAGTTCCTCCGGTTACGCGCGCAAATTTTGAAGTTCCTGCTGGAAGGGTGAGGAGGAGACCCATGGAGAGGACGACAGCCCTGGAGCAGATCCGCGCGGCGCGCGTGGCGCGCGGCGTGAGCTACGAGGACCTCGGCACGGCCATCGGCACCAAGGACCCGACCTACATCGCGGCCGCGCTGCACGGCCAGCACCGGCTCTCCGCCGACGAGGCGAAGACGCTGGCGGCCACCGTCGGCGTGCCGGTGGAGACGGCGATGGTGACGACGGCCATGCCCCTGCGCACGGAGTTCCCGCTCACCACCGATCCGTTCAAGTACCGGCTCATGGAGCTGGTCGGCGTGTACGGCGACGCGCTCCGCGAGCGCTGCAACGAGCTGTTCGGCGACGGCATTCTCTCGGCGATCGACTGCGTGGTGAAGCTCGAGAAGAAGGGCGAGCGCGGCCTGCTCACGATCGACGCGAAGTTCCTGCACTACAAGGAATTCTAAGGAGGCGGCATGGTGGATGGGGACGGCGTCCGGAATGGAATCGGAATGCTCGCGCGAGCGGTGGCCGACGCCGTCCCCGGCATCGTGGAGCAGCTCACCGCGGCCAACAACCCGCGCGTGCATCGCGAGGCGCTCGCGCTGCTCGAGCGTCCGCTGCTCGCGCACGTGCTGGCGCTCACGGCGGGCAACCAGCTGCGCGCCGCGCGCCTGCTGGGGCTGAATCGCAACACCCTGCGCAAGCGCTGCCGCGAGCTGTCGCTGCCGGCCACCCGCGTGGTGCGGCGGCCGCGCGCGGCGACCACCTAGTCCACGCCGCAGCGTTGTACCATGCCGCCGTGCACCGCGCGGCGGCGCTGTTGGGGTGCGCTCTCATGGCCCTTGCCGGCTGCGTGCCCATCTTCGCGCGCGGCGGCGAGGTGCCCTACGTCCAGACGCCCGAGCGGGTCGTGCACGAGATGCTCGCGCTCGCCGGCGTCGGGCCGCGAGACGTCGTCTACGATCTCGGCTCGGGCGACGGCCGCATCGTGATCGCCGCCGCGCGCTGGCGGGGCGCGCGCGGCGTGGGCGTCGAGATCGACGCGGACCTCGTGCGGCAGGCGCGGCGGGCCGCCGAGCGCGCGGGCGTCGCCGATCGGGCGCGCTTCGAGGCCCAGGATCTCTTCGTCACCGATTTGCGCGAGGCGACGGTCGTCACCCTCTATCTCTCGCCCGAGCTCAACGCGCGCCTCATGCCCAAGCTGCGCGCCGAGCTGCGTCCGGGCGCGCGGATCGTGTCGCACCAGTTCCCCATCGCGGACTGGGCGCCGGCTGAGACCCGGCGCATGACCGTGGACGGCCGCGAGCACGTCCTGCGCCTCTGGATCATCTCGCCTTGAGCTTCACGTCCTCATAGGGCGCCGACCACGGATAACCCTCGATCAGTCCGAGCCCCGGCTCCGCCACGCGCGGGCCGTACCCGGTCAGGAGCGAGAGCTGCCAGATCGGCAGGTACATGACCTTGTCGTGGATCAGCCGCTGGATCCGGTGGAGGAGCGCCTCGCGCTTCTTGGGGTCGAGCTCGCCGGCCTGGTCGCGGAAGAGCGCGTCGATGTCCGGGTAGGCGCCGTACGCGTAGACGCCGCTCGACGCTGCGAAGGCGTCGATGCGCGTCGCGGCGTTGCCGTGGATGCCGCTGATCGAGAAGACGAGGTGCCGGAGCTTCTTGTCGCGGAAGCCGCTCAGAAACGCCGCGCGCTCCATCGGCCTGAGCCGCGTCCGGATCCCGACGGCCTGGAAATAATTGAGGGCCGCCTCGGCCGTGCCGCAGACGGACACGTCGCACCAGAGGTCTCCCGCCTCGAAGCCCCGGGGATACCCGGCGTCGGCGAGGAGCTGCCTGGCGCGCGCCGGGTCGAACGGATGCACGGGGGGCTGCCAGTAGTAGTCGAAGCTGGTCGGGATGATGCTCCCGGTGATCTTCGAGAAGCCCAGGCTCTCGGCCTGGTTGATCGCGGGACGGTCGACGGCCAGCGTGGCGGCCAGCCGCACGCGCCGGTCGTGCCATGGCGAATTCGCGTCCCACTGGTCGGCGAACAGGATCCAGTGGGTGCTCGTGAACGGGGTGGGCCGCAGCGTGAGCCCCGGGGTCCGGCGCGCCTCGTCGCCGAGCTCGCCCGGCAGCACGTAGGAGACGTCCGCGTCGCCGCGCTTGAGCATGACCAGGCGCGTGGCGGCGTCGGGCACCGACTTGAAGACCAGGCGCTTCACGCTGGACGCCTTGCGCCAGTACCCGTCGGCGGCCTCGAGCACCAGGTCCACGCCGGGCGTGGAGGAGACAAAGCGATAGGGACCGGCGCCGACGGGCGCCTTCTTGAAGCCGTCCTCCCCCACCTTCTCGACGTACTTCTTGGGCACGATCCAGTTCGCGCCCGTCGCCGGCGTCGCGTAAAAGGTCATGAAGTCCGGCCACGGCTGCTTGAGCCGGATGCGGAGGCGTCCGGGATCCGGGGCCTCGACGGCGGCCACCCGGTCCTTGAGGATCTTCGCGGAGACGCCCTTGTATCGCTCGAACGAGAACTTGGCGTCCTCCGCGGTGACGGGATCGCCGTTGTGGAAGCGCGGCCCCTTGCGCAGGACGAACTCGTAGACGAGCCCATCGGGCGACACGCTCCACGACTCGGCCAGGCTGGGAGCCATCGGCTTGCCGGGCATCGGCTTCACGAGGGCGTCGTGGAGCGCGTAGAGGATCATGAACGGCGAGACGACGCCAGGCGTCTCGGCCGGCTCGAAGAGCGTCGGCGCCAGGGAGAAGTGCAGCGCCCAGCTCATCTGCCCTTCGGGGGTCGCGAGGGCCCCGGCGGGGGCGATCAGCACGAGCGTGACGACGCCGATCAGGATTCGTCGCATGGATACGCCTCCTTTCGAGACGACGGTCGTCTAGCGGCCCGCCGCTTCGGTCGCGAAGGCCTCGATCTGCTCGGGCAGCCCGAAGACGCGCACGACGTCACCCGCGCGCAGCGTCGTGTCCGGCGGCGGGTTGAGCACGAGCCCGTCGGCGCGGCGCACCGCGACCACCGTCACGCCGAAGCGCTCGCGGATGCGCGCGTCCCGCAGCGACTGGTCGGCGACGCCGCCGGGCCGCAGCGCCAGCTCGCGCACCTCGGGTAGCGCGACCGTCGCGGCGCGGCCGGCATCCGCGCGCTCCATCGCGCTGCGATAGCGCTCGAGGTAGGCGATGGCGCGATCCTTTGGCAGCCCCAGGCTGGCCAGGACGTGGCGGATCAGCGTCGCGGAGGCCTCCAGCTCCGGCTGAATGACCTCCGTCGCGCCCTTGGCCCGCAACGCCTCGGCCTCGTTACGGCCATGGGCGCGCGCGAGCAGCGGCACGTCGGGACGGAGGGCGCGCACGGCGGCGACGGCGAGGCGCGCGCGCTCGATGGCGGGCAGGGCGACGATGACGAGCGGCGCGCGCCCCACGCCGGCGTGCTGCAGGAGATCCCGGTGTGCGGCGTCGCCGAAGACGCACGGGATGCCGCGCGCGCGGAGCTGGGCGCAGATGTCCGGATCGCGCTCGATGACGACGTAGGGGATCTCGAACGTCTGGAGCGCCTCGCCGATCTCGCTGCCCACGCGGCCGAAGCCGCACAGCACGACGCCGGCGCGCTCGGCCGGCTCGCGGACCGACGGGCCGCGCGTCCAGGCGTGCCAGAACGCGTCGAGCCGGTCCGGGACGTACTGCACGAGCAGCGCGTTGAAGAGGATCGAGAGGAGCGAGGCGGCCAGCGTGACGTTGTAGACGTCGTCGCCGACGAGCCCGGAGGTGCGCGCCACCTGCACGAGGACGAACGAGAACTCGCCGATCTGGGCGAGCCCGAGGCCGACCCGCGCCGCCGTCGACCACGGGTGGCCGAAGAGGCGCACGATCACGAGCCGCACCACGGCCTTGCCGACCACGACGAGCAGGATGACCGCGGCCAGCAGCGGCAGCTTGGCGGCCACGCTGAAGGGATCGACCAGCATCCCGACCGTGACGAAGAACATGGCGACGAAGACGTCGCGCAGCGGCAGCAGGCGGGCGATGGTCTCGTGGGCGTAGTCCGAGGTGCTGATGATGAGCCCGGCCAGGAAGGCGCCGAGGGCGACCGAGAGCCCGACGGCCTGGGTGAGCGCGCCGGTGCCGAGGCCGATGGCGAGGACCACGAGCAGGAACAGCTCGTCGTTCTGCGTGCGCGCCACCCGGCGCATCAGCGCGGGCACGACGCGCGCGGCCAGGATCAGCACGGGCACCAGCACCAGGAGCGCCTTGGCGATGCCGTACACCACCGCGGAGCCGCGCTCGCCGACGCCGACGGCGAGGGCCGGCATGAGGCTGATCATCGCCACGACCGCGAGGTCCTCGACGAGCGAGATGCCGATCATCACGCGGCCGTGACGCGTGTGCAGCTCGCCGCGGTCCATGAGCAGGCGGACCAGGACCATGGTGCTGGCCACGGAGATGACGAGGCCGACGGCGAGGCCCTGCCCTGGCGGCCAGCCGAGCAGGGCCCCGGCGCCGGCGCCCATGGCCGCGGTCAGCACGATGCCGAGCGGACCGCCGAGCAGGGCGACCCAGCGCACGCGCAAGAGGTCGCGCAGCGAGAACTCGATGCCGACCGAGAACATCAACAAGACCACGCCGATCTCGGCGAACAGCTCGAACATATGGGTGTCGGACACGGTGGGCCCGGGCGTGAAGCGTCCGACCAGGATGCCGCCCACCACGTAGCCGAGGATCACGGGCTGGCGCGCGAGCCACGCCAGCGCGCCGCCGACGACGGCGGCCGCGATCACCCAGGCGAGGTCGTGGAAGAAGACGGGGTCGGTGGCCATCGGGTGCGCCGAAGGTAACACGGTACAATTGCTCCGCGATGACGCCGCCGATCCGGATCTTGATCGCCAAGGTTGGTCTCGACGGCCACGACCGCGGCGTGAAGATCGTCGCGCGCGCGCTGCGCGACGCGGGCATGGACGTCATCTACACCGGCCTCCACCGCACGCCGGAGGAGGTGGTGGCGGCGGCCGTCCAGGAAGACGTCGATGCCATCGGCATCAGCATCCTCTCCGGCGCGCACCTCACGCTCGTGCCACGGATCGCGGAGCTCCTGCGCGCCCATCAGGCCGACGACACGGTGGTGATCGTGGGCGGCGTGATTCCCGACGACGACGTGCCCGCGCTCAAGGCGTGCGGGATCGCCGACGTCGTGCTCCAGGACACGCCGCCCGACGACGTCGTCCGGCGCGTCCGCGAGGCCGTGGCCGCGCGGGACCGGACATGAGCGCGACGGCCTGGCCGCCGCGCTACGACCCGGCCTGGCGGCCGGCCGCCGGCGCCCCACACTGGGCGCCCGAGCTGGAGTGCGCGGATCCGAAGAAGCGCGACGAGGTCATCCTCGCCAAGCTGCGCGCGCAGGCGCGCTACGCGTGGGAGAAGAGCGCGTTCTATCGCCGCCGCTGGGAGGCGGCCGGCGTGTCGCCCGCGACGCTCACGACGCTCGCCGACCTCGCGAAGTTTCCCGTCGTGCAGAAGGCCGATCTCCGGGCGGCGCAGGCGGCCGCGCCGCCGTACGGCGACTACCTCTGCATCGAGCCCGCCGAGGTCGCGCGCATCCACGGCACGAGCGGCACCACGGGACGCCCGACGGTGTTCGGCGTGGGCGCCGACGACTGGGAGCGGATCGGCGAAGCCCACGCGCGCATTCTCTGGGGCGCGGGGCTCCGTCCCGACGATCGCGTGCTCGTCGCGTCGTTCTTCAGCCTGTATCTCGGATCCTGGGGCGCGCTGAAGGGCTGCGAGCGGCTGGGCGCCACCGTGTTCCCCTTCGGCGCGGGCCTGCCCGGCCAGACGCTCATGGCCGTGCAGTGGGCGCGCGACCTGGCGCCGACGGCGTTCTACGGCACGCCGTCGTACGCGCTGCACTTCGCGGAGACGGCGCGGCGCGAGGGCATCGACCCGCGCGCCTTCGGGCTCAAGACGCTGTTCTTCTCCGGCGAGCCGGGGGCGGGCATCGCGGCGACCAAGCGGCTCATCGAGGACACCTTCGGCGGCACGTGCATCGACATGGGGAGCATGGCGGAGAGGACGCCGTGGATGACCAACGGCGAGTGCCGCCACCGCACCGGCATGCACCTCTGGCAGGACATCGTCTACACGCAGGTCTGCGACCCCGAGACCTGGGAGCCCGTGCCCTACGGCGCGGAGGGCACGCCGGTCTACACGCACCTCGAGCGCACGTCGCAGCCGATGATCCGGCTCGTGTCGGGCGACCTCGCGCGCTGGACCGACGAGCCGTGCCCGTGCGGGCGCACGTACCCGCGCCTGCCGCAGGGTCTCTACGGCCGCATCGACGACATGTTCATCGTGCGCGGCGAGAACATCTATCCGAGCGCCATCGAGGACACGCTGCGCGCCATCGAGGGCTTCGGCGGCGAGTTCCAGGTGATCGTGTCGCGGCGCGAGGCGATGGACGAATTGCTCGTGCGCGCGGAGTTCGCGCCGAGCCACGCCGCCGAGGGCCCGCGCACGGCGCTCGCCGCGCGCATGCGGGAGCGGCTGCGCGCGCGCCTGGGGGTGACGCCCCGCATCGAGCTGGTCGAGGAGGGCGTGCTGCCCCGCACGGAGTTCAAGGCCAAGCGCGTGATCGACGACCGCGATCTCTACCAGAAAGGCTTCGAGCATGTTTGATCCCAAAGCCATCGAGCGGATCCGGGCCGAGCGCGAAGCGTGGGAGGCGCGCGAGCTGGCGGACTTCGTCAAGCGCCAGCCCGAGGCGCGCCCCGAGTACCGGACGGGCTCCGCGGGCCTGCCCGTGCAGCGCGTCTACACGCCGGAGGACGCGGCCGCCACGCCGTGGAGCGACGTCGGCCTGCCCGGGCGCTGGCCGTACACGCGCGGGCCCTACCCCACGATGTACCGCGGGCGCCAGTGGACGATGCGCCAGATCGCGGGCTTCGGCACGGGCGAGGACACCAACGGCCGGTTCAAGTACCTGATCGCCCAGGGACAGACGGGCCTGTCGTGCGACTTCGACATGCCGACGCTGATGGGCTACGACTCCGACGATGAGCACTCGCTCGGCGAGGTGGGCCGCGAGGGCGTGGCCGTGGACACCATCGAGGACGTCGAGGCCCTCTTCGACGGGATCGACCTCGAGCAGATCTCCGTCTCGATGACCATCAACCCCTCCGCGTGGATCCTCCTCGCCATGTACGTGGCGGTGGCGCAGGCGCGCGGGTTCGACCTGAACAAGCTCTCGGGCACCGTGCAGGCCGACATCCTCAAGGAGTACATCGCGCAGAAGGAGTGGATCTTCCCGATCCGGCCGTCGATGCGGCTCATGCGCGACATGATCGTGTACTGCGCCCGCCACATGGCCCGCTACAACCCCGTCAACATCAGCGGCTATCACATCTCGGAGGCGGGGGCGACCTCGGTGCAGGAGGTCGCCTTCACGATGGCCAACGGCATCGCCTACGTGGAGGAGGTCACGAAGAGCGGCGTGGCCGTGGATGCCTTCGCGCCGCGCCTGGCCTTCTACTTCGTCGCGCAGGCGGACTTCTTCGAGGAGGTCGCCAAGTTCCGGGCCGCGCGCCGCGTGTGGGCCAAGCTCATGAAGGAGCGGTTCGGGGCCACCCGGGCCGAGTCGATGCGCCTGCGCTTCCACTGCCAGACGGCGGCGGCCACCCTGACCAAGGCCCAGCCCATGAACAACGTCGTGCGCACGGCCCTCCAGGCCCTCTCGGCCGTGCTGGGCGGGGCCCAGTCGCTCCACACCAATGGGTTGGACGAGGCCTACGCCATCCCCTCGGAGGAGGCGATGAAGCTCGCCCTCCGCACGCAGCAGATCATCGCCGACGAGACGCGCGTGCCCAACGTGGTGGACCCGCTCGGCGGCTCCTACTACGTGGAGGCGCTCACCACGCGGATCGAGCAGGAAGTGTTCACGATCCTCCGCAAGGTCGACGAGATGGGCGGGACCATCGCGGCCATCGAGGACGGCTGGTTCCAGCGGGAGATCGCCGACGCGGCGTACGACCACGCCCGCCGACGGGCTTCGGGCGAGGCGCCGGTCATCGGGGTCAACAAGTACGTGGAGCCGGCGGGGGCGGCCGCCGAGCTGCCGATCCACAAGGTGGACCCGGCCACCGAGGCCCGCCAGGTGGCCCGGCTGCGCGCCGTCCGGGCCCGCCGCGACGAGCGGGAGGTCGCCCGCCTGCTCGACCGGCTGGCCGAGGCCGCCGGGGACCCCGCCGCCAACCTCATGGAGCCGACCATCGCCCTGGTCCGGGCCCGTGCCTCGATGGGGGAAATCGTCAATCGGTTACGCAACATCTGGGGGTCCTACGTCGAAAAACCGGTATTTTGATGTCGATGT
This sequence comes from Candidatus Methylomirabilota bacterium, assembly GCA_036002345.1. Lineage (GTDB taxonomy): Bacteria > Methylomirabilota > Methylomirabilia > Rokubacteriales > CSP1-6 > AR12. Next base: position 94,192 of record DASYTM010000010.1, read on the forward strand.
GATGGGGGGCCCCGAAATGGCCCCCCAACCCCCCCCCCACGCTCGTCGCGCCCCGGGGGACCCGTGGCGCGCCTCGATCTCCCAACCCCGGTGCGGGCAACCGCGCGACTCTGCTAGACTGGTCGGGCCGATTTCAGCCCCCCAGGGAGGCGCTTTGGCGGTCCAAGAGTCCGTTCTGGTCCTGCAGGAGAGGCTGGCCAACGAGCAGAAGCTCGTCCACCTCATCGACCGGATCCACTCGGCGAAGAGCGTCGACTCGATCTTCATCGAGGTCCAGGGCGAGATCCTGGCCTTCCTCGACGCCGACCGCATGACGCTCTACGCGGTCGACCAGGAGAAGAAGGAGCTCTACTCGAAGTTCCTGGCCCTGGACGCCGTCAAGGAGATCCGGCTCCCGATCAACGAGAACTCCCTGTCGGGGTTCGCCGCCTTCAGCCGCCAGACCGTCAACATCGCCGACGCCTACGACGCGGCCGAGCTGTCCAAGATCAGCCCGAAGCTCCGCTTCGACTCCTCGTGGGACAAGAAGAGCGGCTACAAGACGACCCAGATCCTGGCCATGCCGATCCTGCACGAGAACCGCGTGGTGGTCGGCGTGATCCAGCTGCTGAACAAGAAGAAGGGCGGGCGCTTCACCAAGGACGACGAGGTCAACGTCGCCCGCATCGCCAAGACGCTCGGCGTCGCCTTCTACAACCAGCAGCAGATCGGCTCCAAGCGCGGCACGAAGTTCGATTACCTGCTCGCCCAGGGCCTCATGAGTCAGGACGACGTCAACGCGGCCATCGGCGCCGCCCGCCAGAAGAACGCCGACGTCGAGGCCATCCTGCTGGACCAGTACAAGATCCCGAAGGGCGAGCTGGGGACGTCGCTGAGCCAGTTCTACCGGGTGCCGTTCATCGAGTTCAGCGAGCGGATCATCCCGCCGCCCGACCTCATGAAGGACCTGAAGCTGGAGTTCCTCAAGCGGAACCTCTGGCTGCCCCTCAAGCGCGACAACGACGGCTCGACGGTGGTCCTGATCGACAACCCGCAAGACATCCAGCGCGTGGACTCGATCCACCAGGTCATGCGCGGGCACAAGATCCAGCTCGCCGTCGGCCTGAAGAAGGACATCCAGCAGTTCCTCGGCGTGGCCGGCGGGGAGGGCTCGGGCGGCGGGCGCGCGAGCATGAGCGACATCCTCTCCGACCTCGGCGCGGAAGGGGTGACGAAGGAAGAGGACCTGGGGTCCTCCGAGGTCGACGAGAACGACAGCGCGGTCATCCGGCTCGCCAACCAGGTGATCGTGGATGCGTTCAAGGCGCGCGCCTCGGACATCCACATCGAGCCCTACGGCGCGAACAAGGACACGATGATCCGGCTGCGCATCGACGGCGCGTGCAACGAGTACCAGCGCGTGCCCGGCGCCTTCCGGCGCGCCCTCGTCGCGCGCATCAAGATCATGGCCATGCTCGACATCGCCGAGCGGCGCAAGCCCCAGGACGGCAAGATCAAGTTCAAGCTGCCGGACGGGCGCGACATCGAGCTGCGCGTGGCCACCGTCCCGACCCAGGGCGGCAACGAAGACGTCGTCATGCGTATCCTCGCCGCCAGCGAGCCGATCCCCATCGAGAAGCTCGGCATGAGCGACCGTAACCTCAAGGAGATCAAGTTCGCGGCGGAGAAGCCCTACGGCCTCATTCTCTGCGTGGGGCCCACCGGCTCAGGTAAGACGACGACGCTGCACTCCGTGCTCGGCTACATCAACAAGCCGGAGCGCAAGATCTGGACGGCCGAGGACCCCGTCGAAATCACGCAGTACGGCCTGCGCCAGGTGCAGGTGCAGCCCAAGATCGGCTTCACGTTCGCGCATGCGATGCGCGCCTTCCTCCGCGCCGACCCCGACGTGATCATGGTCGGTGAGATGCGCGACGAGGAAACGGCCGAGACGGGCATCGAGGCGTCGCTCACCGGACATCTCGTCTTCAGCACGCTCCACACGAACAGCGCCGTCGAGACCGTGATCCGGCTGCTCGACATGGGCCTCGATCCGTTCAACTTCGCCGACGCGCTCCTGGCCGTCCTGGCCCAGCGCCTCGTCAAGCGGATCTGCCCCGAGTGCAAGGAGGAGTACCACCCCGACGAGGACGAGTTCAGCGAGCTGGAGCACGCCTTCGGCGGCAAGGAAGAGGCGGCGAAGTTCGGCATCGAGTACAACGACGATTTCGTCCTCTTCCGCGGCAAGGGCTGCGGCAACTGCAACAACTCGGGCTACCGCGGCCGCGCCGGCATCCACGAGCTGCTCGTGGCCAACGACGGCATGAAGCGCCTCGTCGCCAACAAGGCCCGCGTGGCCGAGATGGTGACGGCGGCCAAGGGCGACGGGATGACGACGCTCGTGCAGGACGGGATTCTCAAGGCGCTCGACGGGGTCACCGACCTGAAGCAGGTGAAGGCGGTCGCGATCAAGTAGCGCTGTCGTGGTGGCCCGCGCCGGTTCGGGGCGGGCCGGTGCCTCGCTCGACCACGCAAATCGACGCTGCGGTGCGCCTGTCAGCGGGCACCGATTCCTAGCCGGGTCCGACGCCGTACCCGAGACACGGGTCTCGCGAGGCACCGCCCCGCCCCGAACCGGCGCTACCCGCGCGAACGGGCTACCTCATCGCGACAGAATTCAGCTGCTCGAGGTCGGGACCGTCTCCGAAGCCTTTGAGCGGGGTGCTCTAGGCGGGTGGGGGGACGTCGGCGGTGGGGATGCCGTCGGTCAGGAGCGTCCAGTCATCCGGGGGGTCGGCGGGGGGGCGCTGCTTGGGGGCGGTGGTGAGGACGCGGCCCCGGCTCGGGGAGAACCACTCCCAGCGATCGGGCGGCGGGCCCGTGTCCTCGCGATCGCCCATCTCGGGGCCGACTTCCCCCTGGCTCGCGCGGTCCGCCTTGCGCTGGACCTTGGCTTCCTGGCGGGTCTTGCGGATCTCCTCCCGGCGCCGGCGCTCGAAGTTGTAGTTCCGGCGCGGGCTCAGCGGAGGGTCACCGGGGTCATGGGCTCCATCACGTGACCCAATCTTCTCACGTCAGCTCCCGTGGTTTCACGTCCTTGAACGTCAGCCACAACATGACGTCGTACACGATCTTGAGCCCGCCTCCGAGCACGAACGGGGCGGCCAGGGCCACCGAGGCCATCACCCAGCCCGTCACGGTCGGGCTCACCGCCTGCGCCACGGTCCGCCAGAGGGTCGTGGTCGTCGCCGCCGCCTCCCGCTCGTGGTCCTCGACGACGGCCATCACGTACGCCTGGCGCGTCGGCACGTCCATCTGCGACAGGAGCTGCCGCGCGTAGAGCAGCGCCACCGCCACCCAGGCCGCCGGGGCGGCCGCGATGGCGATCAGGAACACGTTGGAGATCAGGTGCGAGACCACCATCGTGTTGAGCAGGCCGAAGCGGCGGGCCGCGCGCACCGCGAGCAGCAGCGAGGCGGCCGTCACGAGCTGGGCGCCCAGGAAGATCTGGCCGAGCGCCTCGAGGCCGAGGCCGTAGCGCTCGTGCAGGTAATAGGCGATGAGCGCTTGCAGCACGAAGCCGCCCGCGAACGAGTCCAGCGAGAACAGCGCCGCCAGCCGTCGGATGAGGGCCGACGACGGCCCTGCGCCGCCCGCCGGGCGCGCGGCTGGCGCCACCGCGGGCAGCGTCGCGTACAGCAGGGCCTGCGCGACCGAGGCGGCCAGGAAGATCGCGAAGAGCGCGCGCGCCCCGGCCAGCCCCACCACGACCGAGCCGACGCCGGCCGCGGCGTAGCCGACGAGGTTGTAGATGCTCAGCACCCGCGTGCGTTGAGCGCCCGCCACCGCGCGGGCGATGACGACCTGCTCGATCGAGAGAAACGGCCCGGTCTCGCCGGTGCCGACGGCGACGTTGCCGAGCATGGCCGCGAGCACCACGACCCACGGCTGCTCGGACACCAGCAGCATCGCCGCCGCGATCGCCGACAGCACGGCCAGCCCGCCCAGCGCGGCGCGCGCGCCGAAGCGCTCGGCCGGGCGTCGCACCGCCCAGGTGAGGCCGGCGCTGCCGACCAGCGTGCACGTCACGGCGAGGCCGATGCCCGTCGCGCTCATGCCCTGCTGGGCCAGGTAGACGGGCAGGAGGATCCCCAGAAACCCATAGCAAAACGTGCGGATCGACTTGGCGACGAGGACGGCGGAGACGGGGGTCAAATCAGAGCTTGACAATAACTCAACTTGTGTTGAGTATATGGTTCCCACGGAAGAGGGAGGTTTCCCCCATGAACCCGGTAGAGCGGTTGCTGCAGAACGAGGTCACCCAGTTCCTCGATCGGCTCGCCTCGTCGGCCTCCGGCGACGGGCTCACGTCCCACGCGATGACCCCGGCGGTGCGGCGGCACCTGGACGAGGCCGAAGCGCAAATGGCCCAGGCCCGCGCGTCGCTGATGGAAGGCTACGGCCGCTGGCGCCGTGCGCTCGAGGACGTCGAGAACCTCTGGGCCCTGGCCGCGTGGCGGTCAACGGCGGCCGAAGAGGCGGGCGAGCAGCCCGCGCCCCTCGCCGCCTGAGGACATGGGGGGCTCCGGGCGCCCCCCAAGCCCCCCCGGCGGCTCAGACAGGAAGCGCGTGCTGAGCGTTTCGAAGCGCTGCCAGTAGTCCGGCAGCCGTCGCGCGTAGGCGACCTGGGCCGCGAGCAGGCGCTGCTGCTCGTCGCCGCCTCCGGCCCGGCACGTCGGATCCGGCGGCGGGATCTCGGCCTGGAGCAGCCGGAGGAAGGCCAGGACGTTGTGCGTGTACTCGGCGCGGTCGGCCGTGTTGTCGGCGGCGGGCGCGGGGAGGCCGCGCGCCTGCCGCGCCGTCACCAGCGCCTCGAGGCACACGAAGTCGATCGCCTCTTCGAGGCGCTCGCGCACCTCGTGCTCGATGCGCGTGTCGAGGTCGTGCGAGCGGTCGGGATGGCGAAAGGGCATCAGCCGAGCATCGCGGCGAGCCCGGTGGACAGCGGCATCGGCGCCAGGCTGAACGCCTCGTAGAACGGCCCCGGCTCGCACGTGTTCTCCTCCTCGAGCATGAGCAGCTGGTCGGGCGTGAGCGGGTAGCCCGGAAACCGGTGCAGCACGCGCGTCGCGGCGCGCACGAGGCCAAGCGGCGCGTGCGCGCGCAGCGGACGCCGCCGGCCCATGGCCGCGGCGATGCGGTCCAGCAATTCGATCATCGTCACGGGCTCGGGGCCGCCGACCTCGTAGGTGTGCTTGACGCTCGTGTCCAGCGCTAGCGCGCGCACGAAGCCCTGCGCGACGTGCGCGACGGGCACGGGCTGCAGCCGCTGGCGGCCCGTGCCGATCACGGGCACGAGGGGCAGCCGCCGGATCATGCCCGCGAGCACCGTGACGAACTCGTCGCCGCGCCCGTAGATGATCGACGGGCGGAAGATCGTCCACGACACGGGACTGGCCCGCACGGCTTCCTCGGCGGCCCACTTGGTGCGGTGGTAGCGCGAGCGGGCGCCGGCCCGCGTGCCGAGCGCGCTCATGTGGACGTAGCGCCGCGCGCCGACGGCCCCTGCGGCCTCGAGGACGTTGAGCGTGCCCTGCGTGTGGACGCGCTCGAACGTCACGCCGATGGACGGATGCTCGCGGATGATGCCGACGAGATGGACGATGGTGTCGCACCCGGCCATGCCGTCGTCGAGCGACTGCCGCGCCATCACGTCGCCCTCGACGCGCTCGATGGCGCCGAGCCCCTGGAGGTCGCGCTCCGACCCCCGACGGACGAGGCAGCGGACGGTATGGCCCTCGGCCCGCAGGGCCTGGACCACCTGCCGGCCCACGAAGCCGGTGCCGCCCGTGACGAAGACCCGCCGCGACGGCGACTGCATGGCCTTTAGGATATCAATGTCCCGCGGCCGGATGTTAGGATCGAACTGTGGTCGTAGCGGTCCGTCCGGGAGTCTTCCTGCTCCTCGTTCTCCTCCTCGCGCTGGCGCCCTCCCATGCCCGGGCGCAGGACTGGAGCGGCGTGGACGAGGCGGCCGCCGAGGCCGTCGCCTCCGGCGACATTCCGGGCGTGGTGGTCGTGATCGGCCGCGGAGACGACATCCTTTACCGCCGCGCCTGGGGCGCGCGCCGCGTCGTCCCCGAGACCCACGCGATGACCGAGAACACGATCTTCGACATCGCGTCGCTGACGAAGCCGCTCGGCACCACGCTGGCAGTGATGTCGCTGGTCGAGCGCGGCCACGTCAAGCTCGACGCGCCGCTCGGCCGCTACCTCAAGGAATTCCGCGGGCGCGCCCTCGAGCCCATCACGGTGCGCCGGCTCCTCACGCACAGCGCGGGGCTGCCCGCCATCCCGCCCAACGGCAGCGTGAGCCCGGGCTTCCCGAAGGCGGCCACGCTCCTCTCGAAGCTGCCCTACGACTATCCGCCGGGCAGCGCGTTCCAGTACAGCGACACGGGCTTCATCCTGCTCGGCGAGCTGGTGCGCCGCGTGTCGGGCGAGCCGCTGGACCGCTACCTCGACACGCACGTCTTCAAGCCGCTCGGCCTGCGCGACACGTTCTTCAACCCGCCCACGCGCCTGCGCGAGCGCATCGCGCCCACGGAGTTCGCGAACGGCCATCTCCTCGTGGGCGAGGTGCACGATCCGCGCGGGCGCGCGCTCGGCGGTGTGGCCGGCCACGCCGGGATGTTCTCGACGGGCCCCGATCTCGCGCGGATCTGCCGCATGCTCGTGAGCGGCGGGAGCTTCGAGGGCCGGCGCGTGTTCAAGGCGGGGACCGTGGAGACGATGTGGACGCGCTCGCCGGACGGCAACGGCACCCGCGCGCTGGGCTGGGACGTGGCGAGCGCGTTCTCGCGCACGATGGCGCCGTTCTTCCCCGCGGACGCGGTGGGTCATCTCGGCTTCACGGGCACCGCGGTGTGGATCGATCCGCCCACGCGCTCGTACTTGATCCTCCTCACCAACCGCGTGCACCCGAGCGGCGGCGGCGCCACGCGCATCCGCGAGCTGCGCACCCGCGTGGCGGCCGCGGCGGGCGCGGCGCTCTTCGTGCCCGGGCTCGGCACGGTGGCGATGGGCGACTCCACGTCGCCGGCCGGGGACGGCGCGGAGGAGCCCAAGCCGGCGCGGCCGGCCCCCGTCGTGAAGAGCGGCCTCGACGTGCTCGTCGCCCAGGGCTTCGCGCCGCTCGCCGGCTACACGGTCGGCCTGGTGACGAACCAGACCGGCGTGGACGGGCAGGGCCGGCGCACGATCGATCTTCTCGCCGCCGCACCACGCGTGAGGCTGGCCGCGATCTTCTCGCCCGAGCACGGGCTGACCGGCGACGCCAACACCGAGGTGTCGCACGGGCGCGACGTGATCACCGGCCTGCCCGTGTGGAGCCTCTATGGCGGCACGCGCCGCCCGACGGGGCCGATGCTGCGCGGCCTCGATCTGCTCGTCTTCGATATCCAGGACGTCGGCGTGCGCTACTACACCTACCTCACCACGCTCATGTACGTGCTGGAGGAGGCGGCGCGCGCGAAGATTCCCGTGCTCGTGCTCGACCGGCCCAACCCGATCACGGGCCGCGTGGTCGAAGGCCCGCTCATGGATCCCGACCTCGGCTCGTTCACGGCGCCGCACCCGATTCCCGTGCGCACCGGCATGACCATCGGCGAGTTCGGCCGCATGGTCGCCGCGGAGCGCGCCATTCCCGTGTCGCTCACGGTCGTGCCGATGGAGGGCTGGGAGCGCGGGCGCTGGTACGACGAGACGGGGCTCGCGTGGGTGAATCCCTCGCCCAACATCCGCTCCGTCACGCAGGCACTGCTCTACTCCGGGCTCGGCCTCCTCGAGGCGACCAACGTCTCGGTCGGGCGCGGCACGGAGCGGCCGTTCGAGGTCATCGGCGCGCCGTGGCTCGACCCGCACCGCGTCAGCGAGGACCTGAACGCGCTGCGACTGCGGGGCGCGACCTTCGAGCCCGTGGTCTTCACGCCGAGCGCCGACCGCTACGCGGGTGTGCCGTGCGGCGGGATCCGCGTGGTGGTCACGGATCGCGAGGCGATCCGGCCCGTGACCATCGGGCTCGCGATCGGCCGGACGCTACGGAGTCGTCACCGCGACCAGTTCAGGCCCGAGGCCATCCAGAACCTCCTCGTGAACCGGGCGACGATGTGGGCCTTCTTGCGGAACGAATCGTTGGATCGGTTGGTGGCGTGGACCGAGATGGAGCGGAGCAACTTCCTGAACCGTCGGGCGTCGTACCTCATCTACAGATAGACCTCCGCGGTTAGTCGTTCACCTCTCGATCACCTTCAGCTTCACGTCGGGCTTCAGCTTGTCGCGGCGGTCGGCGGGGACGGTGACGCTGGCGGGGTCCCCGTCGCTGACGAAGCGCTCGTGCGGGTTCTTGTCGAACCACGTGAGCCACGAGGCGAGGTCGCGCTCCATGGCCTGGATGCGCGGCAGCCGCATGGGATCGAACCCGCGCGCGAACGGCGAGGGCGCGGCGCCGCCCGCCACCATGAGGATCGCGTCGTGCGCGTACGCGGTGCCCTTGGCCTGGCCGCGGAGGGCCCACGCGACGTCCTTGGGGTACACGCCGTGGGGCAGGGCGAGCGTGCGGATCTTGTAGTCCGGCACGTGGCGCTGGATCCACTGCTGCGCCTCGGCGATCTGCGTGCGCACCACCGCCTCGTCGTACTTGCCGAGGTTGGCGTGCCAGAGCGTGTGGTTGCCGATCTCGTAGCCGCGGCTCACCAGGTACTGGAGCTTCTTGCCCACGTGCTCGGGCTGGTTGAAGAGCCGGTTGGGCGGGTCGGCGGCGGGCAGCACGAAGAACGTGGCGGCGCGACCGAAGTCCGGCTTCTCCTTCAGGAAGGCTTCCAGGATGCCCACCGCGCACTTGGGATCGATCTCGAGCGCGCCGTTCACCTCGACGTAGCGGAACTGCCCGGGCGAGGAGTCGTCGAAGGTGAGGACGACCGGCGTGGTTCCCGCGGGCACGGTGATGCGGCTGTCGAGCAGCGCGTTGAGCGACTGCAGCCGGTAGCCGCGCGCGTAGAGCGTCTCGAGGTCGCGCCGGAAGTTCTCCGGCGTGCGCGTCCAGCGCTCCTCGGGGTAATCGACCTTGTGGTACTCGAGGATCATCAGGCGGCCGAGCTCGTTGGCGGGCCGGCCGTCGGCCCACGCGAACGAGGCGAGCATCAGCGCGGCCACGAGCAGCAGGACGAAGACGAGGGCGATCCTCATCGCGCGGCCAGGCTCTTGGCGCGGAGCGCGGCGCCCGTGTAGTCGTTGCGCGGGTTCCAGAGCATCCAGCCGGTGCCGCCGCCCTCGTCGGAGCCGCGGATCTGGTCGCGGATCTCGCTCACACCGAAGATCCGCTTGTCGAACGCGTAGTCCTTGAAGTCCTGGAGCCACGGCCGCACGCGCGCCGGCGTGCCCTTCGCGCGCTGGCGGATCAGCTTCACGCTCTCGCGCACGACCGCGTAGGAGTTCTGGACGGGGTTGCGGTAGCCGGGGATCCCGACGTGATAGCCGGAGGGATAGACCATCGGGCAGATGTAATCGAGGTGCGGCGCGAGCTCCTCGATGCGCTGGCCGATGTCAGTGTCGTTCTCGTTGAACGCCGTGTAGCCGAAGATATCGGCGGCCACGTACGCGCCGCGCGCCCCCAGCTCCTTGCGAGCCCGCTCGAGGAAGGCGGCGATGGTGGGCAGCCGCGTCTCCTTGCTCACGGGCTTCATGTACTTGGCGGCGGCGAGCTTGCCGTCGGTGGGGAAGCGTACGTAGTCGAACTGGACCTCGTCGAAGCCGCGCTCGATGGCCTCCTTCGCGATGGCGATGTTGTAGTTCCACACCTCCTCGCGGAAGGGGTCCACCCAGGCCAGATTCTCGCGGTCGATCCAGGGCTTGCCGGTCCGCGTGTCCATGACGGCGAGGTCCGGGCGCGCGGTGGCCAGGATGTTGTCCTTGAACGTCACGATGCGCGCGATCGTGTAGACGCCGCGCGCCTTGAGATCGCCCATCATCGCGTCGAACTCGCGCAGCGTGGCCGGCCCCTGGGCGCCGACGGCCAGCGCCTGCTCCACGCGCGTGGGATAGATGATCCAGCCGCGATCGCCCTTGACGTCGATGACCACCGCGTTCAGCTCCGTGCGGTCCACCAGGTCCAGCACCCGCCCGCGGATGCCGCGATCGCCGAAGCCGTAGTAGGTGAGGTAGGCGGCCTTGATCACCTTGGGCCGCATCGGGATCTCGAGCGGGCCCCTCATCGGTGTCGGCTCGACCGTGACCTTCCAGTAGCCGGGCCGCTTGAGGATCAGCGACGCGTCGGCGGGCGGCGTGACCGTGAACGTGCCGTCGTCGGCCGCCCGCGTCTCGACGCCCGCGACGACCACGGAGGCGCCGGCGAGGGGCTGGCCCTCGGCGTCCAGGATCTTGCCGCTGACGGCCCCGGACCACGCCCCGCGCGGGCGCGTCTCGGGCATGGGACGCACGGGCTCCGGCTTCGCCTCGGGCGTCAGCCGGGCCGTCTCGGTCGGTTTCGAGGGCTCGGCGCCCCGCGGAACGGCGGGCGCGGGCCTCACGGGCGCGGTGATGTCGAGCGGCACGGGCGTCTCGGGCGGCGGCGCCGCGGGCTCGACGACGGGGGGTGGCGGCACGACGACGCGGGGCGTGATCGCGGCCACGATGCGCGGCGGCGCGGCCTCGACGAGGCCGATCCGGTCGGGCGCCAGGAGGCCGTAACCGCTCAGGATGGCGACGGCGAGGAGTCCCACCGTGTAACTGGCGTCGAGCAGAGGGCGTCGTGCTTCGGGTCCGGTGGGTGCTTCGTGCATTCCGTTGCCTCGACAATAACGAAGCGGTGGAGACGCGCCAAGAAAAAGTTTGCGTAGCGCGTTTACGCTCTGACAATCACCGTACAATCCGGAGCCATGGCGCGTCAACAACTCGCTTGCGAGGTGGCTCGGAGCCGGTTCGAGACGCTCAATGGCGTGCGATTGCATTTCTTGCAAGCGGGCCCGGCGGACGCGCCGGCGATCTGCTTCCTGCACGGCGGCGCCGCGCACGCCCACTGGTTCGATCGCGTGCTGCCCGCCTTCGCCGACCGGTTCCACGTGATTTCGCTCGACCAGCGGGGCCACGGCGAGAGTGACTGGGCGGCGCCGCCCGCCTACACGACCGAGGATTTCGCCGGTGATCTGCTCGCCCTCATGGACCGCCTGGGCTGGGCGCGCATGACGCTGGTAGGTCACTCGATGGGTGGCCACAACTCCATGGGGTTTTCCGCCTGGCATCCGGACCGGACGGCCGCCCTGGTGATCGTGGACGCGCGGCCCTCGCTCCCGGCCGCCAGCGTGGACCGCATGCACGCGCGCGGACGCCGCCCGCCGCGCCTGCACGCCTCGGAGGCCACCGCCCTGGCCTCGTTCCGCCTGCTGCCGCCCGACACCGTCGCCGACCCGGCCTTGCTGGCGCACATCGCGAAGATGGGACTGGCCCGCGTCAACGGCGGCTTCCGCTACCGCTTCGATCCCGCGTGCTACGGCCACCGTGGGCCCGTGGACTGCTGGCCCCTCCTGCCGCGGATCACCGCGCCGACCCTCGTCGTCCGCGCCGAGCGCTCGCCGATCCTGCCCGCCGACATGGCCGCCCGCATGACGAAGGCCATCCCGCGCTCAGAGGTCGTGGAGATCCCGGGCGCGTATCACCACCTGACCCTCGACGCGCCGGAGGCGTTCGCGGCCACCCTCGACGCCTTCCTGCGCCGCGCCCTGTGAGAGGCGCCGCCGTCGCGCTGGCGCTGGCCGTGGCCGGCTGCGCGACGCCGCCGCTCGAGCGCCCGTCGTTCGGGCCGACGCAGGCGGGCACGATTCCCGTGGCCGTCGAGCGCGACCTGACGCTGACGGGCGCGCTCAGCCTGCCCGCCGCTGCCGCCAGGCCGGTGCCGGCCGTGATCCTCATGCACGGCTGCGGCGGCGTGTCGGGCGCCCATCGCGCCTGGGCGCGGCTGATCCGCGACTGGGGCTGGGCGGCCCTCGTCCTCGATTCCTTCGGCGCGCGGGGGATCCGCTCGGTGTGCGTGGCGGGCGGCCTGACGTCCGAGCAGCGGGTGGAGGACGCGTTCGCCGCGCTCGCCACGCTGGCCGCGCACCCCGCGATCGACGCGAGCCGCGTGGCGCTGATCGGCTTCTCCCACGGCGGTGGCACCGTGCTGGTGGCCGCCGCGCCGGCGGTCGCGCGGCGCTACGCCACGCCCGGGGGACCGCGCTTCCGCGCGCTCGTGGCGTTCTATCCGCGCTGCGAGTGGCGCTATCCGGGCCTGCCGCTGGCCGCCCCGCTGCGCATCCACATCGGGGCGCTCGACGACTGGACGCCCGCGCCGCCGTGCGAGACGCTCGCCGCGGCGCTGCAGGGGCGCGGCGCCGACGCGCGCATCACGGTCTACGCCGATTCGCACCACGGCTTCGACTCGCCACGGCAGGGCGGCCTGGTGCGCCTGGGAAACGTCGGCCTCAACCGGCGCGGCGCCACCGTGGGACCCAACCCCGCGGCCCGGGAGGCGTCCCGGGCGAACGTCCGCCGGGAGCTGGAGGAGATTTTCGCCCGCCCCTGAGTCAGGCGCGCTCCACCTTCACGGCGCAGACCTTGTACTCGGGGATCTTGGAGGACGGGTCGAACGCGGAGTTGGTGAGGAAGTTGGCTGCGGAGTCCGCGAGCTTCACGAAGGGCACGAAGATCGCGCCAGGCTTCACGGCTTCCGTCACGCGCGCGTAGCCGGTCAATTCGCCGCGCCGGCTCGTCACGCGCAGCCGCGCGCCGTCGTCCGCGCCGAGCCGCCGCGCGTCGGCGGGATGCAGCGCGATCTCCAGCCGCGGGGCCAGCTCCAGGAGCCCCTGCACGCGGCGGGTGAGGGTGCCGCCGTGCCAGTGATAGAGGAGGCGGCCCGTGTTGAGCACGAACGGATAGTCGGCGTCCGGCAGCTCGGCCGCCGTCTCGATCTGGCGTGCGGGGATGAAGCGGCCGCGGCCGCGCGGGAACGACTCGGCGTAGAGGTAGCGCGTGCCCTGATGCTCGGGCGTCGGGCACGGCCACTGGAGCCCGCCCTCGCTGTCGAGCCGCGCGTGCGAGAGCCCGGCGAGGAACGGCGTGAGGCGCGCCATCTCGTCGAAGATCTGCTCCGCGCCGGTGTAGTCGAACTGCGCGCCGACGTCGAGGCCGACCCGCCGCGCCACGCGCTTGGCCAGCTCCGCGGTGATCCACCAGTCGGGGCGCGTCTGGCCCGGGGGCGCCAGCGCCGCGCGGACGCGCTGGACGCGCCGCTCGGAGTTGGTGAAGGTGCCCTCCTTCTCCGCGAAGGCGGCCGCGGGCAGGAACACGTGCGCGCGCTCGGCCGTCTCGTGCAGGAAGAGGTCCTGCACGACGAGGAAGTCGAGCTGCTCGATGGCCTTCTCGGCGTGGTGGAGATCGGGCTCGGAGAGGAGCGGGTTCTCGCCCACCACGTACATCGCGCGCGTGGCGCCGGTGAGGCAGCCCTCCACCATCTCGGTCACCACGCGGCCGGCGCGCCCGGGCGGCCGCACGCCCCACGCCGCCTCGAAGCGCGCGAGCGTCTCGTCGACGTAATGCTGATAGCCGGGCAGGTTGGTCGGGATGCAGCCGGCGTCGCCGGCGCCCTGGACGTTGTTCTGGCCGCGCAGCGGCGAGATGCCGCTGCCCGGCCGGCCCATCTGCCCGGCGACCAGCGACAGGTTCAGCAGCGCGTGGGCGTTGTGGATGCCGTTGACGTGCTGGGTGATGCCCATACCCCACACCAGGCAGGAGCCCGCGAACTGTGGACGCGCATACCACCGCGCGGCCTGGGCGATGTCGCCGGCCGGCACCCCGGTGACCCGCTCGGCGTAGGCGAGCGTGTAGCGCTCCAGCGAGGCCTGCCAGGCGTCGAAGTCCTCGGTGCGCGCACCGACGAAGGCCTCGTCGGCCAGCCCCTCGTCGAGGATCACGCGGGCCATGGCGTTGAACAGCGCCACGTCGGTACCGGGGCGCTGCTGGATCCAGAGATCGGCCTGGTCGCACAGCTCCACCCGCTTGGGGTTGACGACGACGAGCCGCGCCCCCCGGCTCACCGCGCGCCGGAAGCGCACGGCGATGACCGGATGGTTGGCCGAGGCGTCGGCGCCGACGACCATGATGCAGCCGGCCTCCTCGTAATCCTGGTACGAGTTGGACGTGGCGCCGGAGCCCATCGAGGCCAGCATCGCCTCGACCGAGGGCGAGTGGCACAGCCGCGTGCAGTGGTCGACGTCGTTGGTCGCCATGACCACGCGGCAGAGCTTCTGCACGAGATAGCCGTCCTCGTTCGTGGCCTTGGCGCTGGCCAGCGCGGCGAAGCGGCCGCGGTGCCGGGCGAGTCCCTCGGCGGCCGTCTCCAGTGCCTCGTCCCAGCCGACCTCCACCCAGCGGCCGTCGCGCTTGACCAGCGGCGTGGTGATGCGATCGCGGGAGTGGACGAAGCCGGTGCCGAAGCGTCCCTTCACACACAGCATGCCCCGGCTGGAGCGGTTGGCCGGCACGTCGTCGGCCAGGACCGACAGCCGGCCGGCGTCGGTGACGCGGGCCTCGATGCCGCAGCCGACGCCGCAGTACGGGCACGTCGTCTCCACGCGCCGGACGATCGGGGCCGGTGTCTCCTTGGGCCGGAGGGCGCCGGTCGGGCACGTGGCGACGCACTGGCCGCACGAGGTGCAGACCGACGACGCCATGAGGCCGTCGCCGAACACGCCGACCTTGGTCGCGTGTCCGCGGCCGAGCAGCGAGATGGCGCCGATCTGCTGGACGTCGTCGCACGCCACCGTGCAGCGGCCGCACAGGATGCACGCCTCGCGATCGAGCACGAAGAACGACTTGGTGTCGTCCACCGCAAAGCGGTGCAGGGGCGGCCACGCCGGCTCGCGGAGGCCGTGGCGGGCGGCGGCGGCGCCGACCAGGTCGAAGCCGTCGCGGTCGCCGCCGGGCGTCAGCATCGAGCGCGTGAGGTCGAGCACGGTGGTGCGCACGCGCACCGCCTCCGGATGCTGGGTGGAGACGACCATGCCGTCGCGGGCCGGCAGGTGACAGGCCGCCGGCACCCCGCGCATCCCTTCGACGTGGACGAGGCAGGTGCGACAGGCGCCGAGCGCGGGACGATCGGGGTCCTTGCAGAGCTGCGGCAGCGGCACCCCGAGGCGGTTCACGCCGTCGAGCACGCTGGCGCCCTCGGCCAGCTCCACCGTGCGATCGTCGATCGTCAGCTGCATGGGGCGCTCATGATACGCCGAAGTCCCCGGGGAACGCGGCGAGCCCGGACAGGAGCGACAGCGGCGCCGCCTGGCCGAGGCCGCACAGCGAGGCGAGCTGGATCGCCTCGGCCAGGTCCTTCACGCGCGGCTCCTCCAGCGTGCCGTCGAGCATCGCCAGCATCCGCACGGTGCCCTCGCGGCAGGGCGTGCACTTGCCGCACGACTCACGCATGTTGAAGGCCAGCAGCGCGCGCACAGCCTCGCGCACGGGGAACGTCTCGTCGAGCGCCACGACACCCCCGGTGCCGGGGTTGACGGGGCCGCGCGGGAACAGCGGCTCGCCGAACTGGCGCGGGTGCACCACTCTGCCCGACGGACCGCCCACGACCGC
>DASYTM010000011.1:0-13914 GCA_036002345.1 Candidatus Methylomirabilota bacterium
GAACGCGACGGCGGCCGACATGCTGCGCGGCATCGGCGACGTGGAGTTCGTGACCTACACCGTCCGCGCCGGCGACACCCTCGCCTCGCTCGCCCAGCGCTACTACGGCGACCGCTCGCGCGGCGAGGTGATCTGGGAGACCAACAACCTGCCGCCGGGCAAGCCCCTCGTCGTCGGGGCGAGCCTCAGGATCCCGGAGATCCCCGGCCTGCCGTTCTATGCGCCAGGCCGCACGCCCCCGCCGCCGCCCGCGACCCTCGCCGCCGTGCCGCCCCCGCGCGCGCCCGAGCCGCGCGGCGACGAGCCACCGGAGGTGAACCCGATCCTGGCCGACGTCCGCGAGGCGGTCGACCGCAAGGACTTCGCCGTCGCGCTCGCCGACGTGGACCGCTACATCACGCAGAACCCGCGCGACCGCGAGGGCCAGGAGCTCAAGAAGCTCGTGCTGTACCGCCAGGGCTCGACGGCGCTGGAGGACAAGAAGTACGACGACTCGTACCGCGCCCTCACCCAGCTCGCGAAGCTCCAGCCCAACTACCAGGACGTCGCGACGCTCCTCCCGCAGGTGCGCCGTCAGGCCATCGACGGCCACTATCAGGAAGCCATCCGCCTCTTCCGCGAGGAGAAGCTGCCCGAGGCCATCGCGGAGTGGAAGGTCGTGCTCGAGCTGGAGCCGCAGCACGTCAACGCCAAGCGCAATCTCGAGCAGGCCGAGCGCCTGCTGAAGGGCCTCCAGCAGCGCAAGTCGCGCTAGGCCCGGCGGCGCAGGCGATAGTGCAGCCGGAGGAACGTCGTGCGCCAGATCGTGAGCGTGTGGTCGGCGCGCACGTGCTCGCCGTCGGCGTACACGCGGATCGTCTCGCGCATCGTGCGCACGTAGCGCGCCCACGCCCGATCGGGCGCCACCACCGTGAAGTAGAACCCGGGGTCCCCGAAGCGCGCGCCCGACGACACGATCGAGAGCGATCCGTCGGCGGTGGGCATCGGCCGCATCAGGACCACCGCGTTGCCGTTCGGAAGCGGGAACACCACCTTCACGCAGGCGCCTCCGTAACCCGGCGCGCGAGCGATCGAGTACGTTCCCGCGTAGAGGACATCGCCGCTGCCGCGTAGCTCGCGCAGCCACGCCGTGTGACGGACCGCACCCGTCGCCGGATCGACGAGCTGGAGCACGGCGCTCGTGAGTCCGCGGCTCGTGTCCAGCGCGGAGAGGGGGACGTTGAGCTGCTGCAGCCGCCGGCTGAAGAGCCGCGCGAGCGCCCAGCCGAACGGGCGAAAGACACCGCACCACTCGGCCCACGCGTCCAGCTCGTACGCGGAGGTGTGCTCGTAGAAGTCGCGGACCCGCGGGTGCACGCGGGCGGGATCGAAGTCCGGGCCGGCGAGGGCGCCGAGGTCGGGGACCAGGCCGCTCGTCGCCGGCCGAACCACGCGGAGCCCTCCGGCGGCGGCGAGGTCGTCGAAGAACGCGCGGCCGATGCCGCGCGGGGCGCCGACGGGCCCGGCGAGCCACGGCGCCGTGCCCAGGTCGATGCGCCGTCCCGTCAATCGCACCCAGCACTGGGTGACCCAGTCCGACAGCTCGCCGCGCCGCTCACCGAGCCACACGGTCCACCTCGGCGCGCGTCGGCAGCGACGGCTGGGCGCCGCGCCTGGTGCACGCGAGGGCAGCGGCAGCGTTGGCGAAGGCGAGGGCCGCCGCCAGGTCGCGGCGCTCGCCGAGCGCGACCGCGAGCGCGCCGTTGAACGCGTCGCCCGCCGCCGTCGTGTCCACCACCTCCACGCGCCGTCCGGCCACGCGATGGCTCCCGCCGCGGCCGCGCGCGAGCGCTCCCGCCTCGCCGAGCGTGACGATCACCGTGCCCGCGCCACGGGCGACCAGCGCGTCCGCCGACGCGACCTCGTCTCCGCGCGCGCCGCTCAGTCGCGCGGCCTCACCGGCGTTGGGCGTGAGATAGTCCACGAGGTCCAGGCGCTCGAGCGGCGCGCGCGGCACCGGCGCGGGATTCAGAATGGTGATCGAGTCGTGACGACGGGCCAGCGCCAGCGCGGCAGTCACGCACTCGAGCGGGATCTCGCACGAGGCGACGACGACCTCGGCCCAGGCGAAATCCGGCGCGCGCGCCTCGACCTGTGCCACCGTGAGCGCTCGGTTGGCGCCCGGGGCGACGCCGATCTGGTTGCCGCCCGCGCGGTCCACGAGAATCAGCGCGGTGCCGGTGGCGGCGGCGCCCGTGGTCGCCAGGCCCTCGACGCCGATCCCCTCCGACGCGAGGGCGACTCGCACTTCGCGCCCGGACGGGTCGTCGCCGACGCAGCCGAGCAGCCGCACCTCCGCGCCGAGCCGGCGCGCCGCCACCGCCTGGTTGGCGCCCTTGCCGCCGCGCGCGACGAGCAGCGTGCCCTCGCTGACCGTCTCGCCGCGTTCGGGCAGCCGCTCGAGCGCGACCATGAAGTCCACGTTGGCCGAGCCGACGACTAGGATCTTGGGCACAGGCGGTCCAGGAACATCGCGAGGAAGCGCGGGGCGTCCACGGCGCGCGCGAAGCGCGCGTTCGGCTCGCCGGTGCCGCGGCGTGTCTGGCCGTCGGGGCCGATGGCGAGGCGCGCGGCCTCCCACTCTACCAGCGTCGGATCGAGCGCGACGCCGACCGCGAGCGGATCGTGCATGTCCATGCCCGGCCGGCCGTGCCTCTCGTCCATGCCGAACGCGTAGTCGGTGAAGCGCCGGACGCGATCGGCGAACGCCGCCGGCCCGCGTCGCAGCACGGATTCGAGCGCCCCGCGTGTGAGAGTGGTCCGGCGCGTGACGTCCAGGGGCACGAGATCGACCCGGACCCCCGCCGCCAGCACGCGCGCGAGCGCTTCGGGATCCACGTGGGCGTTGAACTCGGCGTCGGGCGTGACGTTGCCGGGCACGTCCACGGCGCCGCCCATCGCCACCACGCGGCCCGCGCCGCGCACGGCCGCCGCGTCGCGCTCGACGGCCAGCGCGAGATTGGTCACGGGCCCCAGCGCGACGAGCGTGAGGTCGGGGCCGTGACGGCGGGCCGCGTCCACGATGACGCCGGCGGCGTCCGTCGACGCGACGCGCGGCTCGAGGCGCGGCCAGTCGCCGAGGTCGCCGAGCCCATCGGCGCCGTGATACGCAGCCGTGCGCAGCGGCCGGGTCAGCGGCCGCGAGGCGCCCGTGGCCACGAGCGGCGGCGGCGACGGCCGCCGGAGGTCCAGCAGGCGGAACACGTTGAGGGTCCCCGCGTCCAGCGGCACGTTGCCGGCCACCACGGTGACGACGTCCACCGTCCACTCCGGCGAGCCCCAGGCCAGGAGCAGCGCCAGCGCGTCGTCGATGCCGGGATCGGTGTCGATCAGCGCGTGGGGCATGGAATCGCTGGTCCGGCCACCGGCATCCTATACAATGTCAGCAGCCCATTCTGGAAAGGAGGAGCCTGGATGGACATCGAGATCCTCTATTGCGGGGAGTGAAACTACCTCCCCCAGGCCTCCAGTTTGCAGGCCGCCATCAAGGACAAGTACGGCATCACCGCCGAGCTGAAGGAAGGCGCCGGCGGCATCTTCAGAGTCTCCATCGGCAACACGGTCGTCTACAGCAACGAGACGACGTACCGTTTCCCCGAGAACGAGGAGATCTTCGAGAAGATCGAGGCCGCTAAGAAGGCCTAGCCGCACGCTCCAGCTCCTCCCGGAATCGCGGGTGGGCCACGGCGATCAGGGCCGCGGCCCGCTCCCGCTCTCCCCGCCCCCTCAGCTTCGCCGCGCCGTGCTCCGTCACCACCCAGTCCGCGAGGTACCGCGGCGTCGTCACGGCGGCTCCCGTCGCCAGCCGCGGCACGATCCGCGAAATGCTGCCGTCGCGGCCGCCCGTCGAGGGCAGCGCGATGATCGAGGCGCCGCCCGCCGAGCGGGAGGCGCCGAGCACGAAGTCGAACTGGCCTCCGATCCCCGCCACCTGCCGCCCGCCCAGGCTCTCCGCCGTCACCTGGCCCGTCAGATCGATCTCCAGCGCGGAGTTGATGGACACGAAGCGGTCGAGCCGCGCGACGATCTCGGGGTCGTGGACGAAGGCGGAGGACTCCATGTTGACGCGGTCGTTGTCGCGCACGAAGTCGAAGAGCCGCCGTGTGCCCATGGCCTCCGCGACGTCCATCCGGCCGCGGTGCAGGCGCTTGGCCGCGCCCGTCACCACGCCGCGCTCGACCAGCCGGACGGCAGCGTCCACGAGCAACGAGTGCAGCGCCAGGTCGCGGTGGCCGTCGAGCGCCTCCAGCACGGCCTGGGGGATGGCGCCGATGCCGACCTGCACGGTCGCGCCGTCGGGCACGAGCGCGGCCACGTGGCGGCCGATGGCGCGCTCGATCTCCCCGACCACCGGCGGCGGGTACTCGACGAGCGGCTCGTCGACGTCCACCCACGCGTCGATCTCGCTCGCGTGTAGCCAGGCGTTGCCGCGCGTGCGCGGCATGTTGGGATTCACCTGCGCGATGACGAGCGGGGCCCCGCGCGCCGCCGGCAGCGTCACGCCGACGGCCACGCCGAGCGAGAGGTAGCCGCCGGCGTCGGGCGGGGCGACGTGCACGAGCACGCAGTCGGGCGCCCAGTGGCCGCCCGCCGCGAACTCGGTGACGACGTCGAAGTAGCGCACGGGCACGAACTCGACGCGCCCGCGGCGGCGCGCCTCCTCCAGCCGGGGCGACATCTGCCACGTGGCCGCCCGCAGCGCCGCATGCTCGGGTCGCGCGTACGGAAACTCTCCGAGATGGATGCCGCCGAGCAGCGTGAGGTCGCGCAGCCGATCGCTCTGCGCGCAGATCTCCGTGACGAGCGCGGTCGGCTCGCCGCAGCCGGGCGGGACGAGGACCTTCGTGCCGGGACGGAGCCGCTCGACGGCGGCGCGCGGGGAGAGACGGGCGAAGTCGCGTGGCATCGGCCGGCTGGTATGATATCCCGTCGTGACCCGGGCCCTCATCCTGCTGGCGCTGCTCGCCCTGTCGGCCGGCTGCGCCGCTTCCCCGCCGCCGCAGCAGCACCCGCGCTCGGGCTCGTCGCCGCGCGTGCGCTGCCTGTCCAATCCCAACGAAACGCAGCTGCGCCCGCTCATCTTCCTGTTCTGCGCCGAAAGCCCATAGCGCGGCCGGCCGCATGCTGCTCGGCTCCGTCCTCCTCGTGGGCGGGATCGCCCTGGTGCTGTGGGGCGCCGAACGCTTCACCGACGGGGCGCTCAGGGCCGCTACCCGCTTCGGCCTGAGCACCTTCTGGATCGGCGCCGTCGTCTCGGGCTTCGAGCCCGAGAACCTCGTGACGGGCGTGACGGCCAGCGCCGAGGGTCTTCCGCAGATCGCGCTTGGGACCGTCATCGGCTCGGCGATCTTCCTACTCACCGGCGGCCTCGGAGTCGCGCTGCTGCTCGTGCCGATGGAGGTTCGCGTGCCACGCGAGGGAAGTGTCG
This sequence comes from Candidatus Methylomirabilota bacterium, assembly GCA_036002345.1. Taxonomy (GTDB): domain Bacteria; phylum Methylomirabilota; class Methylomirabilia; order Rokubacteriales; family CSP1-6; genus AR12. Next base: position 5,468 of record DASYTM010000011.1, read on the forward strand.
CGATGGTCACAAGCCTCGTCGCATTCGCGCTCGCGCTCTGGACGGGCGGCACGGTCAGCCGTCTCGAGGGCGCGCTGCTCGTCCTGACGGCCATCGGCCTCATGGTGTGGCTCTATCGGCGCTCGCCCGTCTTCCTCGGCGGCTCGAAGCAAGACGCCGACACGCCGGCTCGCGCCTCGGGGGTCCGAGCCGTCGGCATCCTCGTCATCGGTGGCGCCGTGATGGTCGCCGGCGCCGAGCTCGTCGTGCACGGCGTGCGGGGCCTGCTCGACGCCGTCAGGCTGTCGCAGACGTTTCTCGGCATGGCGGTCGTCGGACTGGGAGAGAGCCTGGAGGAAACCGCGCGCATGGTCACGCCGGCCCGGCGAGGTCATCCCGAGCTGGCATGGGGTAACGTCGTCGGCACCGTCGTGACGCTGCTCACCTTCAATCTCGGCGTCATCGCCCTCGTCCAGCCCGTCGTGGTCGATCCTCTGGTGCTGCGCTTGCACGCTCCCTACCTGCTCGGCTGCACGATCCTCGTCGCGGCGGCGCTCGCGTGGGCGTCGAGACTCGGGCGGCCGATGGGGGTGACGCTCGTCGCGCTCTACGTGCTCTACCTGGGGCTGAACGTCGCTCACATGTGGGACTGATAAGATCAAGACGTGAGTCGCGTCGTGCTCGTCACCGGCGCCGGCCGCGGCATCGGCCGCGCCATTGCCCTGCGCCTGGCTGCTGACGGGCTCGCGGTGGCCGTCGCCGCGCGCACGGCCGCCCAGGTGGAGGACACCGCGCGCGCGGCCGGCAAGCGCGCGCTCGCGCTCGTCCTCGACGTCGGCGACCCCGCGTCCGTGGCGGCCGCCGTCGCCCGCGTCGCGCGCGAGCTCGGCCCCGTGGACGTCCTGGTCAACAACGCCGGCGTGGCGGAGTCCGCGCCGTTCGCGAAGACGGAGCCGGAGTTCTGGGACCGCCACTTCCGCGTGAACGTCACCGGCCCCTACCTCCTGACGCGCGCGGCGCTGCCCGGCATGCTCGAGCGCCGCTGGGGCCGCGTGATCAACGTGGCCTCGCTGGCCGGCCTCTTCGGCTCGCCCTACGTCACCGCCTACACGGCCTCCAAGCACGCGCTGGTCGGATTCACGCGCGCGCTCGCCACCGAGGTCTCCGGCAAGGGCGTGACGGTGAACGCGCTGTGTCCCGGCTTCGTCGCCACCGACATGGTGTGGACCGGTGCGCGCAACATCGTGGCCAAGACCGGCAAGTCGTTCGAGGACGCGGTGCGGGCGCTGGCGGACATGAACCCGGGCCGGCGGCTGATCGAGCCCGACGAAGTCGCGGAGGCGGCGGCGCGGCTGATCGGCGACGACACGACGAACGGCGAGACGGTGGTGCTCGACGGCACCGCGCCGGCGCCGAAAGGAGCGACACGATGAAGGATCACATCTCCTCGGTGCGGCCCAAGACCCTGCCCAAGCCGGCGGGGTTCTCCTACGGCTACGAGGTCAAATCGGGCCGGCTGGTCTTCGTGGCCGGCCAGGTCGCCGCGAACGCCGAGGGCAAGATCGTCGGCGGCGGCGACCTCGTCGCCCAGTTCCGGCAGACGTGCGCGAACTTGCAGGCCGTCGTCGCCGCCGCCGGGGGAGGCATGGACGACTTCGTGAAGCTCACCATCTACGTCCTCGACGTCGCCGAGTACAAGAAGCAGTTGAAGCCCATCGGCGACGTCTACCGCGAGTACTTCGGCCGGCACTTCCCGGCCATGACGCTGGTCGGCGCGCGCGATCTCTTCGACGCGGCCGAGGGCGCGCTGATCGAGATCGAGGGCGTCGCGGCGCTGGCATGAGCGCGGTGGCCGAGCGCTTCAAGATCCGCCACCGCCTGCCGGCCGCGCGCTGGCCCACGCGGGAGGAGGCGGCGCGCGCGCGGCTGTTCCAGCCCGCGCGCATCGGGCCGGTCGTCGCCGAGCAGCGCACGTGGGTACCGGCCATGGTCCCGTGGCGCGCCACCGAGGACGGCTTCGTCACCGACGAGGTGCTCGCCTGGTACGCGCGCTTCGCCGAGGGGCGCCCGGGCGTCCTCGTGGTGGAGGCCACGGGGATCCGCGACGTGGCGAGCGGTCCCCTCCTCCGGATCGGCGACGATCGCTTCGTGCCCGGCCTCCGCCGTCTCGTCGAGACCGTGCGGGAGCGGAGCGCCGGCCACACGCGTCTGTTCATCCAGGCCATCGACTTCGTCGCCGTGCGCCGCCGTCCCGAGCCCGACAAGTTCTTCCGGCGCTTCCTCGCCGTGGACCCGGCGCTGCGCCGGCGCCTCGCCGACGCCACCGGCGAGGCGGCGTGGCTGAGCGCGCCGGAGGCGGACGCGCGCGAGCGGCTCGTCGGCGCCGAGCGCGCGCTGCTGGAGGCCGTGCTGAGCGCGCGCGATCTCGAGGCGCTCGACTACGGCTACCGCGAGCGCATCTGGGACACGCACCTGCCCCACATCCGCGACCTGCCGCGCGTGCTGCCCGGCCTCTTCGCCGAGGCGGGCCGGCGGGCTCGCGAGGCCGGCTTCGACGGCATCGAGCTGCACTACGCGCACGCCTACACGATGGCGTCGTTCCTCTCACGGCTCAACACGCGCGACGACGGCTACGGCGGCCCGCGCGAGCACCGCGTGCGCCTGCCCCTGGAGGTGCTGGGCGCGGTGCGCGCGCGCGTCGGCGCCGACTACGTCGTCGGCATCCGCTACCTCGGCGACGACGTCGTCGAGGGCGGCAGCGACGTGGAGGACGCCGCGTGGTTCGGCGCGCGCTTCGCCGAGGCCGGCGTGGACTACCTGTCGGTCTCCAAGGGCGGGCGCTTCGAGGACGCCAAGCAGCCGCGCGTCGGCGAGGCCGTCTATCCCTACACCGGCCGCTCGGGCTACGAGTGCATGCCCACCGTGCTCTCCGACGCGCGCGGCCCCTTCGGCCGCAACGTGCCCCTGGCCGCGCGCATCCGCCGCGCCGTGCGCGAGGCGGGCCGCGACACACCGATCGTGACGAGCGGCGGGATCGGGACCTTCGAGCAGGCCGAGAAAATCCTCGAGACGGGCGAGGCGGACTTCGTCGCCGCCGCGCGGCAGTCGCTGGCCGATCCCGACTGGTTCCGCAAGGTGCGCCTGGGCTACGGCCATCTCGTGCGGCGCTGCGAGTTCACCAACTACTGCGAGGGGCTCGACCAGCAGCACAAGCAGGTGACGTGCAAGCTCTGGGACCGCGTGGACGTGGAGGCGCCCGACGCGCGCCTGGCCAGGGACGGCAAGCGCCGGCTCTCACCGCCGTCGTGGACGCCGCCCCCGGAACGAACGGAATGAGGTTTCCGCTCGACCTCCGGTTCACGACGTTCTCGATCGCACAGCAGATCTCCATCAGCGACGCGTCGGGCGCCCTGCTGCTCCATGTCAAGCAGGCCGCCTTCAAGCTGAAGGAGGCGGTCACGGTCTTCCAGGACGCGGAGCAGCGGCAGCCCCTCTATCGGATGGCGGCCGACCGCGTGCTCGACATCTCCGCCAACTACCGGATCGACGCGGAAGGCGGCAACCCGCTCGGGGTCCTGCATCGGGAGGGGATGCGCTCCCTGTGGCGCGCCCATTACGAGATCACCCGCGGCGGGGCGCCGCTGTTCTCGATCCGCGAGGAGAACCCCTGGGTCAAGGTCCTGGACGGCCTGCTGGGGGAGATTCCCGTCCTGGGATTCTTCACCGGCTACTTCCTGCACCCCGCCTACCGCGTGTCGCGCGCCGGCACGGAGGTCCCCGTGATGCGCGCCGTGAAGCAGCCGGCCCTCTGGGAAGGCCGGTACACCATCGAGCGCGTCCAAGAATTACCGCCGGCGGACGAGACGCTCGCCGTGCTCTCCGTCTTCATGATGCTGCTGCTCGAGCGCCATCGAGGGTAGCCCGCGCGTGCTACGGGCGGGAACCTTCATCGGGCTGGTCCTGCTGTTCCCGTGCCCGTGGTATCTCATCGCCGTCGGCGGCCTGCTGCCGCTGCCCGTCATCGTCCTGTACGGCGCCGCGGGCGGGATCATCCTGGCCTTCTCGCTCGTGCACCTCGTCGTGTATGCCGGCGTCTTCCATCTCATCGCGCGCTGGGTCGACGCGCGCGTCCGGGCCGGCCGCGTGCGCGCGGAGGTCGCGGGAGCGCTCGTGGCGGTGACGCTGCTCGCGCTCGGCGTCGCGCCGATCTACGGCAGCGGCGAGAACCTCGCGGCGGGCGACAAGCTCGCGCACAATGCGTACGAGGTCTACCGGGCGGCCTGGCGCGAAGTGACCGGCGGCTACACGATCATCCCGCCGTAGAGCCAGAACTCGATCAGCGCCATCCGTCGCAGGTGTCTCATGCGCCAACGCTACGCGCCGGCGCCGAGCAATGAAATTTACAAGTTCTTTCCTGATACTTAAGTATTGCTTTAGGATGGTCACGCCATGCTCGGCTTCTCGCAGCTCCGTGCCTTCGAGGCCGTGACGCGGACGGGCTCGTTCACCCGGGCCGCCGAGCGCCTGCGCGTCACCATCCCCGCCGTGAGCCTCCAGATCCGCCAGCTCGAGCGCGACCACGACGTGCGCCTCTTCGACCGCATCGGCCGGCGGGTCCGGCTCACGCCGGCGGGCGAGGCGCTGCGCCAGTACGCCGAGCGGATCTTCACCCTCACCCACGATGCCGAGCGCGCGCTCCAGGGCGCGGGCGACTTCCGGGGGACGCGGCTCCGGGTGGCGGCAACGCCGACCACGGCCGGCTACTACCTCGCCGGGTTCTGGAAGCGCCTGCGCCGGCGCTACCCCGGCCTTCAGCTCGAGGTCTCGGTCCACAACACGCGCGTGGTGCGGCAGCGGCTGCTCGCCCTCGAGGACGACCTCGGCGTGCTGGGCGGCGCCACCGAGGACAGCGAGCTGATCGTCCGCCCGTTCGCGCGCGACCGGATGGTGGCGATCGTCGCGCGCGAGCACCCGTGGGCCCGCCGGCGGTCGGTCGCGCTGAAGGCGCTGGGCGGGCAGCCGCTCATCCTGCGCGAGCCCGGCTCGGCCGGCCGCGAGATCGTCGAGCGCGCGCTGCGCCGGGCCGGGATCGAGCCGCGCGCCATGATGGAAGTGACCTCCACGGAGGCGATCAAGCAGGCCGTGGAGGCCAACGGCGGCGTCGGCATCCTGGCGCGCGCCGCCGTCCAGCGCGACGTCGCGGGCGGCCATCTGCGCGCGGTGTCGGTCCGCGGCGGCGACCTCGGCCTGACGCTGGCCTTCGCGTACCATCGCGAGCGGGCGGACTCGCCGCTCCTGCGGGCGGTCCTGGACGTGATCGCGCCCCGGCGGAGCCGCTGAACCCCAGGGAGGATCCATGAAACTCGTCCTCGCGCTCCTGCTCACCGCCATCGCGGCGACGGCGGCGGCCCAGTCGCTGCCGCGCCTCGACACGTCGGGCTGGAAGACCCTGCGCGACACCGAGCTCGGCTTCGAGGTGAAGCATCCGCCGTCCTGGCGCGTGGGCCGGAGCACGGGCTCGCTGGAGAGCGTCCTGCTCGGCCCGCCCGCGGAGGTTGGCAAGGCGAACGTCAAGTCGCAGTTCTTCGTCCAGCGCGACCGGAATCCCAAGGGCCTGACCATCGAGCAGTGGCACGCCGATGAGCTCACGAGGGTCAAGATGACGCCCGGCATACGGTTCACGAACACCACGCTCGGCGGGCGGCCGGCGATCCTCATGGAGGCGACGAACTCCATGGGCAAGCACTTCACGTTCTTCACTACCGCGCACAAGAGCGACATCTTCAACGTCGTGATCATCCAGCCCGCGGAGCAGACGGAGCTCGACCGCACGCACTCCGCGGTCCTCGCGACCCTCAAGCTCCTCGATTGAAGGTCGTCCTGCCGGGCGGCACAGGCCAGGTCGGCACGGTCCTGGCCCGGGCGCTCCACGGTGACGGCCACGAGGTGGTGGTGCTGAGCCGGAGGCCGTCGACCGCGCCCTGGCGCCTCGTCGCGTGGGACGCCGAGACGCCCGGACCGTGGACCCGTGAGCTTGATGGCGCCGACGTCGTCATCAACCTGGCCGGACGCAGCGTGAATTGCCGCTACACACCGGCCAACCGCCGCGCCATCACGGACTCGCGCGTGAACAGCACGCGGGTGGTCGGCGAGGCCATCGCCCGCGCCGCGCGCCCGCCGCGCGTCTGGCTGCAGATGAGCACCGCCACGATCTACGCGCACCGCTACGACGCGCCGAACGACGAGCGGACCGGAGTGCTCGGCGGTGACGAGCCCGGCGTGCCGGACACGTGGCGCTTCAGCATCGACGTCGCCCGTGCCTGGGAACAGGAGCTCGCCGACGCGGCGACGCCGCGGACGCGCAAGGTCGCGCTGCGCTCGGCGATGGTCATGAGCCCGGACCGCGGCGGCGTGTTCGACGTCCTCCTCGGGCTCGTGCGGCGCGGGCTCGGCGGGCGCGCAGCGTCCGGGCGCCAGTACGTCTCGTGGATCCACCACGAGGACTTCGTTCGTGCGCTCTCGTTTCTCGTCGCCCGTGACGACATCTTCGGCGCGGTGAACATCGCCGCACCGGGGCCGTTGCCGAACGCGGAGTTCATGCGCGCGCTGCGCGAGGCGTGGGGGCGCGCGTAGGCCTGCCGGCCACGCGCTGGATGCTGGAAGCGGGCGCCCTGGTGCTGCGCACCGAAACCGAGCTCCTGTTGAAGAGCCGGCGCGTCGTACCGGGCCGCTTGCTCGACGCCGGCTTCGACTTCCGCTACCCGACGTGGCCGGAGGCGGCGCGTGAGCTGTGCGCGAGCCGGCGTCGGCTCGATAGCCGCTAGTATCCTGAGTCATAAGTTCGGGGTCAGCTCTGGTAGGCTCTGCGGATGCCGAATCCGAGAGCTGTCGAGGTGGTGCTGACTGCCGCTGAGCGTGAGCAGTTGGAGGCGTGGGCGCGGCGTCGCAAGAGCGCGCAGGCGTTGGCGCAGCGGTCGCGGATCGTGTTGGCTGCGGCCGCAGGGAAGAAGAACACCGAGATCGCCGACGCGTTGGGGATCACGCGCGGGATGGTCGCGAAGTGGCGCTCGCGCTTTGCCGCCGACCGGCTTGAGGGGCTGGTCGACGAGCCGCGGCCGGGGCGGCCGCGGACGATCTCGGACGCGCAAGTCGAGGGGGTGATCGTGCGTACCTTGGAGTCGACGCCCAAGGATGCGACGCACTGGTCGACGCGCTCGATGGCGGCGCAGGTTGGCTTATCGCAGAGCGCGGTCTCGCGGATCTGGCGGGCGTTCGGGCTGCAGCCGCATCGCGCCGAGACGTGGAAGCTTTCGCGCGACCCGCAGTTCGTTGACAAGGTCCGCGACGTGGTCGGGCTCTACCTCGATCCGCCCGAACGCGCTGTTGTGCTCTGTGTTGATGTCAAATCGCAGATCCAGGCGCTCGACCGCACGGCGCCGATCCTGCCGATGTTGCCGGGGACGCCCCAACGCGCGACGCACGACTACAAGCGCGCGGGCACGTCGAGCCTGTACGCGGCACTCGATATCACGACCGGCAAGGTGGTCGGCTCGCTGCACGGCCGCCACCGCGCGGTCGAGTTCAAGAAGTTCCTGCAGCGCCTCGATCGCGAGGTCCCGGACGAGCTCGAGATCCACCTGGTGCTCGACAACGCCTCCACGCACAAGACGCCGGCGATCCAGAGGTGGCTCGCCGCCCATCCCCGCTTCGTCTTGCACTTCACGCCCACATCGAGCTCATGGCTGAACCTGGTCGAGCGCTGGTTCGCCGAGCTGACAACCAAGAAGCTCCGCCGCGGCAGTCACCGCTCGGTCCGCCAACTCAACACCGACATCCGCGACTGGATCGAGACCTGGAACGACAACCCACGTCCTTTCGTCTGGACGAAAACCGCCGACGAAATCCTCGAATCGATCGCCCGTTACTGCAAGCGAATTAACAACTCGGGACACTAGCCGGGTTCGTGCAAGCCGAACGCGACGCCCTGGTCGTCGCGGCACGTCGTGAACCGTCCGCCGATGCCGGCGGGCCCGGGATCGTGCGCCTCGCCGCCGAGCGACGTTGGGGCTGTCCTCGCCGTGGAGTCCGCCGCGCACGCCGCCGGTCTCGATCCACGCGTTCTCGCCCTCCGTCGCCTCGAACGACCAGCCGAGCAGCTCGCCGTAGAACGCCTTGGCCCGGCGCGCATCCGGCACGCCGAGCTCGAAGTGGGAGGGGTCGCCCGCCACCAGCGATAGTTAACTCGGTTTGACAGGAACGTATGTTCGGGTATAGAACATATGTTCCCATGATCGCCTGCTTGGTCATTCCGGGGTTCGAGCTGAGGGCGGCGCTGCGCAGCCGGCCCGGGCTGACGCTGCAACCGGCGGCGCTGGCGCCCGTCCCCGGCCGAAGTTCTGGCAATGCAGTGCCGCTCCTCGGGCCGGTCACAGCGGCCGCGGAAGCGTTCGGCGTGCGGCCGGGGATGC
>DASYTM010000012.1:0-12897 GCA_036002345.1 Candidatus Methylomirabilota bacterium
GTGATGATCCGCGCCTCCGACTCGCCGCCGTGGACGAAGAACCTCGGCAAGGACGGCGACTACACCGTGCTGGCGGCGGGCTGGCACAACGCCATGAAGGCGCCCGGCGTGAAGGAGCTGAACGACGCCCACGAGAAGAAGTTCGGCCGCCCCGCCGATCCCATCGTGGGTCCGGCCTACGCGTGCGTGCAGATCCTCGCCGCCGCGATCTCCAAGGCGGGCTCGGCCGATCACGCCAAGGTGCGCGACGCCATCGCCGCCACCGACACGACGACGGTCATCGGGCCCGTGAAGTTCCGTCCCGACGGCACGGGGATCGTGGCGGCGGCCTTCGCGCAATGGCAGAACGGCAAGCAGGAGCTGATCTACCCGAAGGAGTTCGCCACGGCGCCGCTCGCCTATCCCGCGCCGCCGTTCGCCAAGCGTTGATCGCGTCCAGGCCGTAGCGGCCGCATGCCTCTCCTCGAGGTGGAGCGGCTGTCGAAGGATTTCGGCGGCGTCCGCGCGGTCCACGACGTCAGCTTCGTCCTCGCGGAGGGCGAGCTGCTCGGGATCATGGGCCCGAACGGCTCGGGGAAGACGACCCTCTTCAACCTGATCGCGGGCGCCCTGCGGCCGAACGCCGGGCGCATCCGCTTCGACGGCGCGGACATCGCGGGGCTGGCGCCCCACCGCGTGTGCGCGGCCGGCGTGGCGCGCACCTTCCAGCTCGTGCGCCCCTTCCCGGGGCTCAGCGTGCTCGAGAACGTGCTCGTGGGCGGGCTCTACGGCCGCGCGCGCGCGACGACGCCGGCCGCGGTGGCCGAAGCGCGGCGGCTCCTGCGCGTGCTCGGCCTCGAGGCGCGCGCGGACGAGCCGGCCGCCCGGCTGACCCTGATCGATCGCAAGCGCCTGGAGCTGGCCCGGGCGCTCGCGACGTCCCCGCGGCTGCTCCTGCTCGACGAGTTCATGGCCGGGCTGAATCCCGTGGAGACCGCGACGGCCATGGAGCTCGTGCGCGATCTCGTCGCGGGCGGCATGACCGTGCTCATGGTCGAGCACATCGTGTGGGCGCTCATGGACCTCGCGCGGCGCATCGTGGTGCTCAGCGCCGGCGAGAAGATCGCCGACGGTACGCCCGCGGACGTGGCGGCGGACCCCAACGTGATCGACGTCTACCTCGGCGGCGACGTGGGAGCGCGCGCGCGTGCTTGAGATCCGCGGCCTGCGCGCGGGGTACGGCGACGTGCCGGCGCTGTCCGGCGTCTCGCTCACCGTGCGCGAGGGCGAGATCGTCGCGCTGCTCGGCCCCAACGGCGCCGGTAAGAGCACGCTGCTGAACTGCGTGGCGGGACTCGTGCGCCCCTGGGCGGGGACGATCGTCTGGGACGGCCGGGATCTGAAGGCCGCGGCCGCGCACCTCGTCATCGAGCACGGCGTGGCGCTGGTGCCGGAAGGCCGGCGGCTCTTCGGCGGCATGTCGGTGCAGGAGAACCTGGAGCTGGGCGCCTTCGCCCCGCGCGCGTGGCCGAAGCGTCGCGCGGCCCTCGAGCGCGTGTACGCGCTGTTCCCCGTGCTGGCCGAGCGGCGCCGGGTCGCGGTGCAGGCGCTCTCGGGCGGCCAGCAGCAGATGGTCGCGGTCGGGCGGGCCCTGATGGCGAGCCCGCGCCTGCTCATGCTCGACGAGCCCTCGCTCGGCCTGGCCCCGCGGCTCGTGGCCGCGATCCTCGAGGCGCTCGTCGCGATCAATCGCGACGGCGTCGCCGTCTTCCTCGTCGAGCAGAACGTCCCCGCCGCGCTCTCGCTGGCGCATCGCGGCTATCTCCTCGAGGGCGGGCGCATCGCCGGCGAGGGGAGCGGCACCGATCTCATGGCCAACGAGCACGTGCGCCGCGCGTACCTCGGCCCGCTCGCGGTGCGGCGGTGATCCTCGGCCAGCAGCTGCTGCTCGGACTCCTGATCGGCGGCCTCTACGGCCTCGCCGCCGCCGGGCTCTCGCTGATCTTCGGCGTGATGCGCGTGCTCAACGTGGCGCACGGGGAGCTGATCATGCTCGGCGGCTACGGGGCGTTCTGGCTGGCCGCCCTCCTCGGCGTCGACCCGTTCGCCTCGCTGGTCCTCGTGATCCCCGGGTCGCTCCTCCTCGGCGCCGTGCTCTACACGGGACTCTTCGGCTTCGTGGTGCGCGCCCACGAGGAGACGCGCGTCAAGAACTCGCTGCTCATCGGCTTCGGGCTGGCCCTGGCGCTGCAGGCGCTGGCCGTGCGGCTGTGGACGGCCGACGAGCGCTCGATCCCGACCTCGTACAGTGGCGCCACCATCAGCGTGGGCCCGCTCACGATCCCCCTCGTGCGGCTCGCGACGCTGGCGCTCGCGCTCGTGCTCATCGGCGCGCTCCAGCTGCTGCTCTCGCGCTGGCGCTGGGGCAAGGCCATCCGCGCCACGGCGGAGGACTGGCAGGCGGCGCTGCTGACGGGGATCGACATCCGTCGCGCCTATCTCCTCGCCTTCGCGCTGGGCACGGCGCTGGCCGGCGCTGCCGGCACCCTGGTGACGGTGGCGTACTCCGTGAGCCCCTCCATCGGGCTCGAGTGGACGCTGAAGGCGCTGATCGTGGTGGTGCTGGCCGGGCTCGGCTCGATGATGGGCACGTTCGTCGGCGGGCTCGTGCTGGGCCTCGCGGAGGCGGCGAGCGCCGCGACGTTCGGCGGGCCGTACCGCGAGATCGTGGGGCTCGTGATCTTCGTCGTCGTGCTCGCGGTGCGCCCGCGCGGCCTCTTCGGCCGATGACGGGCCACGAGCGTGGCTGGGCCGTGGCGATCCTCGCCGCGCTGGCGCTCCTGGCCCTGCTGCCGCTCGCCGGCCCGCGCGACGACGTCCTGAACTTCGTGTTCCTGATCCTGCTCGCCGTCACGCTCGCCGAGTCCTGGAACATCGTGGCCGGCTACGCGGGGCAGGTGAACCTCGGCCACGCGGCGTTCTTCGGCCTGGGCGCGCTCGTCACGCGCACGCTGTGGACGGCGGGAATGCCGGTGCTCCTCGCCATGGCCGCGGGGGCTCTGATGGCGACGCTGTTCGCGCTGGTGATCGGCGTGGCGGCGTTCCGCCTGCGCGGCGCCTACTTCGCCATCGGCACGCTCGCCCTCGGCGAAATCCTCCGCAGCACCGTCAGCAACGTCCTGCCGGAGATCTCGACGCTGCCCGCGGCCACCATCGCGGGCTACCGGCTCACGCACCGCTATTACCTGGCCCTCGGCCTCGCCGCCGTGTCGGTGATCGCGGTGGCCGCCCTCGCCACCTCGCGGCTGGGGCTCGGCATGCGCGCGATCCGCGAAGATGAGGCCGCGGCGGAAGCCTCCGGCGTCGGCGCGCTCGCACTCAAGCTGACGGCCCTCGCGCTCTCGACGGCGCTGGCGGGCCTGGCCGGCGGCCTCTTCGCCTACTACCACATCAGCTACTACCCGTCGCACCCGTTCGGCCCGCACTGGACGTTCGACGCGCTGCTGATGACGTTCATCGGCGGGGTCGGCACGCTGCAGGGCCCCGTGCTCGGCGCGGTCCTCTACGTCGTGTTGAAGGAATATCTCGCGCTGCGCTGGGTCGACATCCACCTCCTGATCTTCGGCGCGCTCTTCGTCGCCATCGTGCTGCTCCTGCCCGGCGGCCTCGTGCAGGCCGTCGAGCGGGCGCGCGGCGTGCTTGGCGGCGCCCGCCGCGCGGCGTAGGCTGGAGCGAGCCAAGGAGGGCGACGTGACGACGATCGGGATCCTGCATCCGGGCGAGATGGGCAGTTCGGTGGGCGCGGCGGCGCGGGCGAGCGGCGCGCGGGTGATCTGGGCCTCGGCCGGCCGCGGCGCGGCGACGCGGAAGCGCGCGGAAGCCGACGGGCTCGAGGACGTCGGCACGCTGGCGCGGCTCGCGCGCGAGAGCGAGATCATCCTGTCCGTGTGCCCGCCCGCCAGCGCCGCCGACGTGGCGCGCGAGGTGGCCGCCACGCGCTTCGGCGGCACGTTCGTGGACGGCAACGCCGTCGCGCCCGCGACCACCCGACAGGTCGGCGAGATCGTCACCGCCGGCGGCGCCCGCTTCGTGGACGGCGGCATCATCGGCCCGCCCGCCCGCAAGGCCGGCGGCACGCGCCTCTATCTCTCGGGCCCCGGCGCCGCCGAGGTGGCGGGAGTCTTCAAGGGCTCGCTGCTCGAAGCGATCGCGCTCGACGGCCCCGTCGGCGCGGCCTCCGCGCTGAAGATGGCCTACGGCGGCTGGAACAAGGGCCAGCAGGCGCTGCTGCTCGCCATCCGCGCGCTCGCGGCCCACGAGGGCGTGGACGAGGCGCTGATCGCCGAGTGGAAGCGCTCGATGCCCGACGTGCCGGCGCGCTCCGAGCGCGCGGTGGAGGCCAACATCAAGAAGGCGTGGCGCTTCGTCGGCGAGATGGAAGAGAACGCCGCGGCCTTCGAGGCCGCCGGGCTCCCGGCGGGCTTTCACGAGGCGGCCGGCGAGATCTACCGCCGGCTCGCGGGCTGGAAGGACACGACCACGCCGCCGTCCATGGCGGAGGTCGCCAAGACGCTCGCGCCATGAGCGGTCTCGGCATCCGGCGGCTGCAGCACCTCGTGCTCTGGGTCGCGGACGTCGAGCGCAGCGTGCGCTTCTACCGCGACGTGCTGGGGTTCGAGGTCGCCAAGCAGTATCCGAACGCGGCGTTCATGCGCATCCCGGGCAGCGGCGACGACCACAACCTCGGTCTCTTCCAGCAGCCCGGGCTGCGCCCGCCCGACGAGGGCGCCGCGCGCATGTACCACGCGGCGTGGGAGGTGGCGGATCTCGCCGACCTGGCGCGCGCCCGGCGCGTGCTGATCGAGGCGCGCGCGCTCGTGGGCCAGTCCGACCACGGCGTGAGCCTCTCGCTCTACGCGAAAGATCCCGACGGGCTCGAGTTCGAGGTGTTCTGGACGGTGCCGGACGGCACGCCCGCCGGCACGCGCCCGCTCGATCTCGACCGCGAGCTCGCCCGCCGCGGCGTCACCGTCTAGCCGACCGACTAGCCTTTCTTGGCCGGCGTGTGCTTGCCGCTGAGCTGCGGCGTCGTCCCTTCCTGGCCCTTCTGCTGACGGTCCAGCCGCGTCTCGCGGTCCCATGTGCGCTTGAGCGGGTCCTTGATGGAAAAGCGCAGCTTGCCGAGACCCTGCGTCTCCAGCTCGATGGCGTCGCCGTCCATGAACGCGGAGAGGCCGCGGTGATTGGTGCCGGTGGCGAGGATGTCGCCCGGCTCGAGCGCGTGGATCGAGGTGACCCACTCGATGCAGCGCGGGATCTTGTGGGCCATGTCGTCGGTATTGAAGTTCTGCTTGATGGTGCCGTTGACCGACAACTTGATCTGCAGCCGGTGCGGGTCGGCGATCTCGTCGGCGGTGACGAGGAACGGCCCGATGGGCGCGAACGTGTCGCGCGACTTCATCTGATAGAAGGTGTTGCCGGTGGGCAGGAGCCCGCGCGCCGAGCCGTCGATGAAGTTCGTGTAGCCGAACACGTAGCTCATGGCGCTGGCCGCGCTCACGTGCGAGGCGCGCTTGCCGATGACGAGCGCCATCTCGGCCTCGCCCTCGAAGATCGTGGCCGGCACGTCGGGCAGGACCATGGTGTCGGCGTCGCCGATGATCGCCGACGGCGACTTCATGAAGGCGTTGATGGGCGCGGGCTCGCTGCGCGTGCCGTCCTCCATGTAGTTGACGGCCATGCAGACGACGTTGACGGGCTTGGGCAGCGGCGGGCGGATCTTCACGCGGTCCAGCGCCGTGCCCGTGCCCTGCGCGGCGGCGGCCTCGAGCTTGGGACGGAACTCCGTCCAGCGCTCGATGACCCCGCGGATCACGTCCTGAGGCCCCAGGCGCGGGATGTCCTTCACGGCCTGCGACACGTCCACGATCGCGTCGCCCTTGACCACGCCGAGCTTGAAGTCGTCGAAGAACGCCAGCTTCATGGGATCCTCCTCAGAATTTCAGGAACGCACGGATCGCGTCGAGCACGGCCTCGGGGTTGTCCTCGTGCAGCGTGTGGACGGCGCGCGGGATCTCGACGAACGTGCCGCGCGCCAGCTCCTTGGCCATCCGCTCGGCCACGTCGCGGTCGAGCACGGTGCTCTCGGCGCCGCGCAGCAGCAGCAGCGGCGCCTTGATCTCGCGAACGATCGCCCACCAGTCCACGTCGCCCATCACGCGGCGCTCCTTGATGGACGGGTGCCACTTCCACACGAGCCGCCCGTCCCGCCGCGCGCGCAGGCTCGAGGACGCCACCCAGCGGTAATAGTGGATGCCGGGATAGGGGTTGCCGCGGAAGAGGTGCCGCGCGGCCTGCTCGATCGAGTCCCACGTCTCGGGCTCCGGCGGGGCCGACGACGGCGCGCTCGCCTTCGTGCTGACCTCGGGCCCGATGTCGAGGACGACCACGCGCTCGACGACCTCCGGCCGCCTGGCCGCGAAGTACATCGCGCTGCGCCCGCCCATCGAAAGGCCGACGAGCGTCAAGCCGCCGCGGACGCCGAGCTGCTCGACGACGCTCGAGAGGTCGCGGAAGGAGCCGGCGGAGTCGTAGATGTCGGCGGGATCGCTGTCGCCGTGGCCGCGCGCGTCGAGGGCCATGACGTGGAAGTGCGGCTGGAGCGCGATGGCCAGCGTGTCCCACGCGCGCGCGTGGCCGGTGAAGCCGTGCAGCAGCAGCAGCGGCGGGCGGCCGTCGCCACCCCAGTCGTAGAGCCGAAGCTTCCGGCCGTCGACGGTGAGATCGCGCTCGTTCGGGCGCAGCAGGTTCATCGGCGGCCTACATCAGCCCGTAGAACTTCCCGGCGTTCTCGCACGTGATCTTGCGCGTGACGTCGGCGGGCAGGTGGCCGAACTGCTCCTCGATGTACTTCGACGACTCCGGCCACACGCCGTCGGCGTGCGGATAGTCGGAGCCCCACATGAGCGTCTCCACGCCCATGTCCTCGATGAGCTTGGTGCCGATCCGATCGAACTGGAACGTGCCCTTGCACTGGCGGCGCCAGTAATCGCTCGGCTTCATCGTGAGCCCGAGGTCGCGGAAGCGGTCCTCCCACTCGAAGTCCATGCGGTCGAGCGCGTAGGGGATCCAGCCGATGCCGCTCTCGCCGAACGAGATGCGCACGTTGGGGTAGCGCTCGAGCACGGCGGCGCCCACGACCGCGGCCAGGATGTTGACGAGGTTCATCTGGAACGCGGAGACCACGGTGAAGAACGCCGCGCGCCGGGTCAGGCCCGTCGCCTTGTCGAGCTGGCTCGGGGGCACGGCCGGGAAGGTGTGGAAGTGCAGCGGCAGGTTGACCTCGTGCACGGCCTTCCAGAGCGGCTCCCACATGGGATGCCACATGGGCTCCATGTCCCACGAGCACGACAGCTCCACGCCGCGCAGCCCGAGCTTGGCCACGCGGCGGATCTCCTTCACGGCGGCGTCGATGTCGCCGTAGGGCAGGCAGGCCAAGCCGATGAAGCGAGCCGGATCGTGCTTGCAGAAGTCCACGAGCCAGTCGTTGTAGATGCGGAACATCTCGTTGGCCGCCACGGGATCGTTCAGCCGCGTGGCCGCGCCGAGGATGCCGAAGATCACCTCGGCCTGCACGCCGTCGCGGTCCATGTCCTTCGCGCGCAGCACGGGATCGGTGGGATGGCGACGGCCCTTCTGGCCGTCCTCATAGAGTCCCGTCGCGGCCATGGCGTCCACGCGGTAGTTCTGGCCGGGCACGAGCTTGTGGCCGGCCGGCCCGACGCCGTTGAGCAGCCCGAACGAGCCACCGTTCTTGCAGGTCCAGTACGGCCCGTCGGGGCCGTCGGTGACGTAGGGCATCCTATCTTTAAGTCCCGCCGACGCGTTCGCCGTGAAGATGTCGGGCGCGAGCATCGGAAGATCGATGTGGCAGTCGGCGGAGATCCGCGTGTAGGTCGGCATGGCTCTCTCCTCGGGCGGGATAGTACACCTGTTGTAGACTCACGCGATCATGGACGGCCGACGGCCGCTGGACGGCATCCGCGTGCTCGAGCTGGCGCAGGTCGTAGCGGGCCCCTTCTGCGGCACGCTGATGGCCGAGTTCGGCGCCGAGGTCATCAAGACCGAGATGCCGGGCAAGGGCGACGATCTCCGGCGCCTGGGGCCGAGCGAGGACGGCGTCTCCTACTGGTTCGCCGTCGACAACCGCAACAAGAAGCTCATCACCCTCGACATGCGGACGCCCAAGGGCCAGGACATCGTGCGCCGCCTCGTGCCCCACTGCGACGTCGTGCTCGAGAACTTCCGTCCCGGCGTGCTCGAGAAGTGGGGGCTGGCGTGGGAGACGCTCCACGCGCTCAACCCGCGCCTCGTCATGGCGCGCATCACGGCCTTCGGCCAGACCGGCCCGCTGAAGAACGGCCCCGGCTACGCGGCGATCGGCTCGGCGTTCGGCGGCACGTGGTACGTCAACGGCCCCGCCGACCGGCCGCCCGCGCGCCCCACGCCCGTGTATCCCGACTACATGACGGGACTGTTCACGGCGTTCGGCGTGATGGCGGCGCTGCGCCATCGCGACGCCACCGGCGAGGGCCAATGGATCGACACCGCCCTCTACGAGTCCGCGTTCCGCGTCATGGAGTACACCACGACGTTCTACGGGCGGCAGAAGGTCGTGCGCGAGCGCGGCGGGCTGCAGCACGCGGGCTGGCCGGGCGGGGCGTTCGAGACTCAGGACCACCACTGGATCGTCTTCACGGCGCCCGCCCAGCACCTCTTCGAGCGGCTGTGCGTGATGCTCGGCGCGCCGGACCTGCCGAAAGATCCGCGCTTCGCGAGCGCCGCCGAGCGCCCCAAGCACATCGGCGTGATCCTCGAGCTGGCGCAGGGCTGGTTCGCGGCGCGGCCGTTCGACAAGGCCATGGAGGAATTGCACGCGCACGACATTCCCCATTCGCCGGTCATGAGCATGGCCGACATCTTCGCGAACCCGCACTACCGCGCGCGCCAGATGATCGTCGACGTGCCCTCCGAGATCGGCCCGCTGCCGCAGCCCGGCATCACGCCCAAGCTCTCGCTGACGCCGGGGCGCATCACGCACGCCGGCGCCGCGCTGGGCCGTCACACCGACGAGGTGCTCTCGGGCCTGCTCGGGATGTCGGCGACCGAGATCGCCGCGCTGCGTGCCGAGCGCGTGATCTGAGCTCGAGTGGTTGGAAGCATGGTCCCTGACCCTCACTCCTCCGGCAGCGCGCGCAGGCGCGCGCGCACCCACGGCAGGGCCACGGGCAGGATCGCCGCCGCCACGGCCAGGCCGAGGATCGTGGAGGCGAGCGGCCGGTTGACGAGGATGGCGAGGCTTCCGCGCGAGAGCAGCAGCGACTGGCGCAGCGCCTCCTCGGCCATGCGGCCGAGCACGAAGGCCAGCACCATGGGCGCCGCCTCGAAGCCGAGCTTCTTCATGAAGTAGCCGAGCACGCCGAAGACGAAGAGCACGACGAGGTCGTGGGGGTTGGCCGCCTCGCTCCACACGCCGATGACGCAGAAGAGCAGGATGAGCGGAAAGAGCAGCCCGTACGGCACGCGCAGGAGCTGCACCCAGAGGCCGATGAGCGGCAGGTTCAGCACGAGCAGCATGACGTTGCCGACGTACATGCTCGCGACCACGCCCCAGAAGAGCGCGGGGTGCTCGGTCAGCATGAGCGGGCCGGGCTGGATGCCGTGGATCAAGAACGCGCCGAGCAGGATGGCCATCGGCACGTTGGGCGCCACGCCGAGGGTGAGCAGCGGGATGAGCGCGCCGCCGGCGGCGGCGTTGTTGGCGGCCTCGGGGCCGGCCACGCCCTCGATGGCGCCGTGACCGAAGCGCTCCGGCGTCCGCGACACCCGGCGCTCGAGCGCGTACGAGATGAACGTCGGGATGATCGCGCCCATGCCGGGCAGGATGCCCAGGAAGAATCCGAGGACGCTGCCGCGCGCGATCGGTTGCGCGCTGTCGCGCCAGTCCTGGCGGCTCGGCAGAAGGCGCGTGATGCGCGCGCCGTAGATCTCGTGCTGCACCTGCCGCTCGACGTTCAGCAGCACCTCGCTCACGCCGAAGAGGCCCATGATCATCGGCAAAAGCCCGACGCCGTCGTTCAGGGTGACGGTGCCGAACGTGAAGCGCGCGATGCCGGAAATCGGATCGATGCCGACGGTGCCCAGCAGCATGCCGAGCAGCGCCATGGCCGCCGTCTTGAGCGGCGAGCCGCCCGCGAGCTGGGTGACGAGCGTGAAGGCCAGCAGCAGGACGGCGAAGATCTCCGGCGGCCCGAAGGCCAGCGCCGCGCGGGCGAGCGGCGGCGCCAGCAGCGTGATGCCGACGACGCTCAGCGTGCCGGCGATGAACGAGCCGAAGGCGGCGATGCCGAGCGCGGCGCCCGCGCGGCCCTGGCGCGCCATCTGGTAGCCGTCGAGGCACGTCACGACGGACGTCGACTCGCCGGGGATGTTGGCGAGGATCGAGGTCGTGGAGCCGCCGTACATCGCGCCGTAGTAGATGCCGGCCAGCATGATGATCGAGGCCGTCGGCGACATCGCGTAGGTGATCGGCAAGAGCAGCGACATCGTCGCCACCGGGCCGATGCCCGGCAGCACGCCGATCAGCGTGCCGACGAAGACCCCGACGAAGCACGCGAACAGGTTGACGGGGGCGAGGCTGACGGCGAGGCCCTGGGCGAGATTGTGGACGACGTCCATCGCGCTACCAGCGGCCGAGCACGCCGACGGGCAAGCGGACCTGCAGCCACGTGTCGAACAGCACCCACGCCGCCAGCGTGATGACGACGGCCGCGCCCACCGCCACCCGCCAGCGATAGCCGCCGAGCGCGCCGAAGAGGAAGGCGAGCATCCCGATGGTGGCGAGGACGAAGCCGAGGCGCTCGAACAGGAGGACGTAGGCGGCGAGGGCCACGAGCGTCGTCGCCAGCCGGCCGCGGTCGGTGGGCTCGGCCAGCGCGCCGCCGGCGTGGCGCGCTTGCACGAAGAGCGCCCCTGCCACGATCGCGAGGGCGACGCTCAGCACGAGGGGGAAGAAGCCCGGGCCGGGCTGGGTGACCGATCCCACCTCCAGGTACCGGGCCTGGGTGAACGCGAAGACGGCGACGAGGGCGAGCGCGCCCGCGCTCCACGCCTCGCCGCGCGCCATCTACTTCACGAGGCCGAGCTTCTTCGCCGCCGCCAGCACCACCTCGTATTCCTTCTCGGCTTCCTTGCGCGACGCGTCCGGCGGGTGGTGGTACGGCTCGAGCCCCGCCTTGTCGAGCGCGGCCAGCGTCTCCGGCGATTTCATCGCGGCCGCCAGCGCCTGGGCGAGCCGGTCCACGACGGCCTTCGGCGTCCTGGCGGGCGCGTAGATCTCCATGATCGTGGAGAGCGACGCCTCGCCCACGCCCTTCTCCGCCATCGTCGGCACGTCGGCGACGGCCGGGTTGCGCTTGTCGCCGCTGATGACGAGCCCGATCACGTCGCCCGAGCGGATGAGCGGGATCATCGTGCTGAGCGAGATCGCGCCGATCTGGACGTGGCCGCCGAGGATCGCGTTCTTGAGCGGCCCGGAGCCGCCGAAGGGCACGTGGGCCACGTCGAGGCCGCGCGCGAGCTTCAAGAGCTCCATGGTGAAGAAGCTGTTGGTGCCCTGGCCGGCCGACCCGTAGGTGAGCTTGCCGGGATTCTTCCTGGCGTCCGCGATCAGCTCTTCGAGCGTGTGCCACGGCGCGCCCTTCTTGACGACGATCGCCTGCGGCGAGGCCGCGTAGGCGCCGATCATCTCGAAGTCGGCGAGCCGGTAGGGGACGTTCGCCTGCACGGCGGGCGTGATCGTCGTGGTCGAGCGCACGGTGGCGGCGATCGTGTACCCGTCCGGCTTCGCCTTCGCCACGCCGTCCATACCGGCGGCGCCGCCGCCGCCGCCCTTGTTCACGAGCACCACGGGCACCTTGAGGTTCGCGGCGAGCGCCGGCTGGACGATGCGTGCGGCGGTGTCGGTGGGCCCGCCGGGCGGGAACGTGACGATCATCTCGATCGGGCGCTCGGGATACGCGTGCGCCGCCGCCGGCGTGACGGCCACGGCGGCGGCGACGAGCAGGATGGGGAGCCTTCTCATCGTCATCTCCTCGTCACTTGCGCGAGACGAACGCGCGCGCTTCTTTCACCTCGGCGCGATCGCTCGCGGGGGCGGTCATGGCCACGAGCCGCGTGTAGTAGCCGGCGGCCTTCTCGCGGTCGCCCGCGAGCTCCGCGGCCTTCCCGGCACCGTATAGGGAGCGCAGGCGCGCGGGCGCCGTCTTCAGCGACGCCTCGTACTCGCCCAGCGCCGCGGCAGGTTGCTTGAGCTCGAGGAGCAGGTCGCCGAGCTGCTCGCGGGCGGCGAGGATCGGCCCCGGCGAGACGCTGCGCTTCTCGGTCGAGTCCTCGAGCTCGGCGGCTCCGCGCAGGAGCGCGATCGCCTCGTCGGTGCGGCCCTCGGCGCGCGCCAGCCAGCCCGCGGCCGCGCGCCGCTGGATCTCGACCTGCTCGGCCCAGTAGTCGTTCTTCGCCTGCGCGAGGGTGTCGCGCAGGGCGACGAGCCGGTCGACGTCCGCTTTCGCCTGCGCGGGCCGGCCGGCGCGCGCGGCGCCGACGGCACGCGCGAAGACCACGTGCGCGTCCACGTAGGGGAAGCGGCTCGTGATCGGATCCAGCGCCGTCGCCTCCGACCAGCGCCCGCGCTCCAGCGCGTAGCGCGCCTCCATGGCGGAGATCGAGTACGGCGCGGTGTGGCGGCCGGAGTCGTACTTGCGCGCCGCCATGTCGGCGACGATGCGCCGGCCGTCGCCGAGCACGCGCAGGGCCTCGGCGTCCTCGCCGCGCTGCAGGTAGCCGTAGACGAGGTAGTCGAGC
>DASYTM010000013.1:0-27404 GCA_036002345.1 Candidatus Methylomirabilota bacterium
CCGCTCTCCCGGGATCTGCTCGCGCTCGGGCAGGATCGCCTCGGCCTTGCCGATCTCGAGGATCACGTTGCGCTTCTCGATCCGGTGCACGACGCCGCGCAGGATCTGGCCCTCCTTGCCCACGAACTCCGAGTAGATGCCCTCGCGTTCGGCGTCGCGGACCTTCTGGAGGATGACCTGCTTGGCGGTCTGGGCGGCGATGCGCCCGAGATCCTGGAGCGGGCGGTCTTGCAGCAGCTCGAGCTCGACGCCGAGCTCGGCCTCCGGGTTGAGGGCCTTGGCGTCAGCCAGCGCGATCTGGGTCTCCGTGTCGGTGACCTCGTCCACCACCTGCTTGCGCTGGTAGATGCGGAAATCGCCCGTCTTGCGGTCGATGTGGATGCGCACGTTCTCCGCCGGCCCCAGGCTCTTGCGCGAGGCCGAGAGCAAGGCAGTCTCCAGCGCCTCGAAGAGGACCTCTTTGTCGATCCCCTTCTCGCGCCCGAGCTGCTCGATGACCATGATCAGTTCGCGGTTCATCTGTCTTGTTGCGACCGTTTGCCCCAGGGCACCTCGGCGTCCAGCTTGGCCTTGGTGACGCTGGCCAGATCGAGCTGAACCTCCGTGCCTCCGTCCTGCTCGAGGAACACCTGCCCGTCGTCGACGGCGCGCAGTCGCCCCCGCACCTCTTCCCCACCGGCCAGCCAGCAGCGCACGCGCTTGCCGACCGCCCAGCGAAACTCCCGCTCCTTGCGGAGCTGGCGGTCCAGCCCCGGCGACGAAACCTCGAGATCGTACGCCTCCTCGATCAACGCCGACGCGTCGAGCACATCGCCGACCTCGCGGCTGACCCGCTGGCAGTCGTCGATGCCCACGCCCCCCGGCTTGTCCACGTACAAGCGCAGCACGCCCCGGGGTCGGCGCGGCCGCCACTCCAGGTCGACGAGCGTCAGCCCGTGATCGTGGAGCACAGGCTGCACGACTCCCTCGATCTCGAGCTGCTTCTCGTCGTCCTGCATCACCGATCACCGAAAGTAAAAAAGTGGGCAACGCCCACTTTTACGCGAAGTTAGCACGCGGATGCTGCGAACGCAAGTTTAGCGCCGGAGGCGCGGGTCGCGGCGCTACGCGCGGAGGGCGCGGACAGCGTCCACGACGGCGCCGGGAGCGACGCGCTGCTCCCTCCGCGGGGCCCGTCGCTCCTTGAGCTCGACCACGCCCTCTTTGGCGAGCGCGTTGCCGATGGTCACCCGGACGGGGACGCCGAGGAGATCGGCGTCCTTGAACTTGACGCCGGGCCGCTCGTCGCGGTCGTCGAGCACGGCCTGGAGGCCGGCGGCGCGGCAGGCGGCGTAGATCGACTCCGCAGCGGCCACCTGGGCCTCGTCGCGCCGGCTGACGAGGACGATGTGCACGTCGAAGGGTGCGATGGCGGCGGGCCAGACGATGCCGTCGGCGTCGGCGCCCTGCTCGATGGCGGTGGCGGCGATGCGGGCGGGACCGATCCCGTAGGAGCCCATGACGATGGGCTTCTCCTGGCCCGACTCGTCCAGGTATTTCGCGTTGAGGCCCTCGGAGTACTTGGTGCCGAGCTTGAAGATGTTGCCGATCTCGATGACGCGCTCGACCTCGAGCGCCTTGCCGCAGCTCACGCACGCCTCGCCGGGCGCGACCGTGTGCAGATCCACGAAGCGCGCCTGGAAGTCGCGTCCCGGCGTGACGCCGCGCAGGTGGAAGCCCTCGCGGTTGGCGCCGACGACGTAGGTCCCCTGCTTGAGGGCCTCGTCCGCGAGCACGGGCACGCGCGCGCCCACGGGCCCCACCGAGCCGACGGGGGCGCCGAGATGCTGCTGGACCTCGGCGGGATGCGCGGCGCGCGCTTCCTCGCCGAGCGCGCGCGCGAGCTTGCGCTCGTGCAGGTTGTGGTCGCCGCGCACGAGCACGAGCACCGGGCCCGCCTTGGGCGCGACGAAGAGCAGCGACTTGAGCGTCAGCCGCGGATCGACCTTCAGGAACGCCGCGACCTCGGCGATGGTCCTGGCATTCGGGGTGGCGACTTCTTCCTTCGTGCCGGGTGGAAAGGCGGGTGGCTCGGGCACGCCCTTGGCGAGCTCCACGTTGGCGGCGTAGCCGCAGCCCGCGCAGATCGCGATCTCGTCCTCGCCGGCCGGGCTCGGGGCCATGAACTCGTGGGCGCCGAGGCCGCCCATCATGCCCGTGTCGGACTGCACGACGCGGTAGGTCAGCCCGCAGCGATCGAAGATCTTCCGGTAGGCGGCCTCGTGCGCCGCGTACGACCTGTCGAGGGCGGGCAGGTCGGGATCGAGCGTGTAGGAGTCCTTCATCACGAACTCGCGCGTGCGCAGCACGCCCGAGCGCGGGCGCGCCTCGTCGCGCTCCTTCGTCTGGATCTGGTACCAGATCTGCGGCAGGTCTCGATACGACCGGATCTCGCGCGCGGCCAGCCACGCGATGACCTCTTCGTGGGTCATGCCGAGCACGAGATCGCGGTCGTGGCGATCCTTCAGCTTGAACATCTCCGGGATGCCGTCGTAGCGCCCCGTTTGCTTCCAGAGCTCCGCGGGATGGATGACGGGCATCGTGATTTCCTGCCCGCCGATGGCGTTCATCTCCTCGCGGAGGATGGCGTTGATGCGGTCGAGCACGCGCTGGCCGAGCGGCAGCCACACGAAGATGCCGGCGGCGAGCTGGCGGATCAGGCCGGCGCGGAGCATCAGCGTGTGGCTGATGGCCTCGGCGTCCGCGGGGTCCTCCCGCAGGGTGGGAACGAGCGACTTCGACAACCGCATCTACAACGCGTCTTTCGTCTTGTTGGCGCCCTTGACGCCGGGATCGTAGACGAGCCGCTGGACGGGCTTGCCGCCCAGGATGTGCGACTGGGCGATCTCGGTCAGGTCTTCCTGCTTCACGCCCGCGTACCAGACGTTCTCGGGGTAGACGACGATCATCGGGCCGTGGCCGCACTGCGAGAAGCAGCCCGCCTTGTTGATCCGGATGTCCCCCTGCCGGCCGGCCTTGACGACCTCGGCGCGCAGGGACTTCACGATCGCCTCGACGTCGCCCCGGCTCGGGCAGTCGTCACCGCTGGTGCAGACGAAGACGTGGCACTCGTACTGGCCCATCAGTCGGCCACCACGGCGGCGAGCTTGGCCTTCCGCTCGGCGATGAACTTGTCCACCTCTTCGCGCATGGCCGTCACGATCTCCGACTCCGGCACTTTGCGGATCACTTCCCCGCCCTTGAAGATGAGCCCGATCCCCTTGCCGCCCGCCACGCCGATGTCCGCCGCGCGCGCCTCGCCCGGACCGTTCACTTCACATCCCATGACGGCGATGTGGATCTCCTCGTTGAGGCCCTTGAACTCGTCTTCCACCTGCTTGGCGAGCTTCACGAGGTCCACGTCGGCGCGGCCGCACGACGGGCACGAGACAAAGGTGAGGCCGCCCTTGCGCAGGCCGAGAGACTTGAGGATGTCGATGCCGACGCGCACCTCTTCCGCCGGATCCGCGGAGAGCGAGACGCGGATCGTATCGCCGATGCCCTCGCTCAGGAGCGCGCCGAGTCCGACCGCCGACTTGATGGTTCCCACCCCCGGCGTCCCCGCCTCGGTGACGCCGAGGTGGAACGGATAGTCGACCTTGTCGGCGAGCATCCGGTAGGCCTCGATCATCATCAGCGGGTCGGAGGCCTTGAGCGACACCTTCATCTCGGGATAGTTGCACTCCTCGAGGATGTGGATGTGGCGCAGCGCGGACTCCACCATGCCCTGCGCCGTCGGCCCGGAGTACTTCTCGAGCAGGTCCTTCTCCAGCGAGCCGGCGTTGACGCCGATGCGGATGGGGATCTTGCGGTCCTTCGCGAGGTTGACGACCTCCATCACGAACTTCTTGCCGCCGATGTTGCCGGGGTTCAGGCGCAGCCCGTCCACGCCCTGCTCCAGCGCGATGAGGGCGAGCTTGTAGTTGAAGTGGATGTCGGCCACGAGCGGGATCCGGATCTGGCGCTTGATCTCGCCGAGTTTCTCGGCGGCCTCGCGCACGGGCACCGCGCAGCGCACCACGTCGCAGCCCGCCACCTCGAGCGCCCAGATCTCGAGCAGGGTGGCCTGCACGTCCCGCGTGTCGGTCTTGGTCATGGACTGCACCGTCAGGGGCGCGCCGCCGCCCACCTTGACGTTGCCCACCTGGATCTGCCGCGTCTTGCGCCGGTTGATCATGTCCCCCCGTCCCTATCTGAAGATCTTGAACGCGTCGAGCCGCATGAGGTCGTTGTAGAACGCATAGACCATCAGCAGCATGAGCAGCACGAACCCGAGCTGCTGGGCCGCCTCCCGCTTCTTGAGCGACAGCGGGCGCCCGAGCACGGCCTCGATGACGAAGAACAGCAGGTGCCCGCCGTCGAGCATCGGCACCGGCAGGAGGTTCAGCACGGCGAGGTTGACGCTGATGAACGCCGTGAAGATCGCCAGCGGGCCGAGGCCTTCCCGCGCCTGGCGTCCGGCCTCCGTGGCGATCTGGATGGGCCCGCCGATGTTCGACGAGTCGATCTGCCGCGAGACGAGCTTCCAGAGCCCCTTGAAGGTCAGCACCGTCACGTCCCACGTCCGCACCGTCCCGTGCTCGACGGCCTCGATCGGCCCGTAGGGCTCGAAGCGCACGGACTTGGTCGCGATGCCGGCGTCGATCTTGCCGACGACCGTCTCCTGTCCCGTCGTCGGCGATTTCTCGGGAGCGGGCCGCGGCGTCACCGTGAGCGTGAGGGTCTTGCCACCGCGCTCGACCGCGATCGGGAAGGGCTGGCCGGGACGCGTGCGGATCGCCTCCACGAGGTCGTCCGGCGTGTACACGGGCTGGCCCGCCACCGCCCGCACGACGTCGCCGGCCTGGAGCCCGGCCTTCTGGGAGGGCGAGTCCGGCAATACCGAGCTGATCTGGGGAATGAGCTGCGGGCCGGTGCCGATGTCCCAGACCTCGCGCTTCTCCCCGAAGATGGGATCGGTCACGGCCTTGCGCCGCGGCGTCACGGTGATCGTCTGCTCGGCGTCGCCGCGCTTGACGCGCAGGACCACGGGCCGCCCGTCGGCGCCCGCCAGCGCGCGCTCCAGGTCCTCCCAGTAGCGGACGGGGCGGTCGTTCACGGACACGATCGTGTCGTTCGTCTTGAGCCCCGCCGCGGCGGCCGGGCTGCCCTCGCTCACGCGCCCGACGACGGCGGGCCACACCGGGCGCCCGAAGATCGCGAACACGAGCGTGAAGATCGCCACGGCCAGCACGAAGTTCATCCCGGGGCCGGCGAAGACGATGAGGAAGCGCGCCCACAGCGGCTTGAGGGCGAACGCCTTCTTGGGGTCGTAGGGCAGCGTCTCGCCGCCCTCCACGGGACTCTCCTCGCCCATCATCTTCACGTAGCCGCCCATCGGGATCGCCGAGAGGCAGTACTCCGTCTCCTTGCCGCGCCAGCGGAGGAGCACGGGACCGAAGCCGATGGAGAAGCGCTCCACGCCGACGCCGCAGAGGCGCGCGACGATGAAGTGCCCCCACTCGTGGACGAGGATCAGGACGCCGATGACGACGACGAAGCGCACGACCATGACGAGGACGTCGACGGTGACTGTCACGACCTGCCTCCGGAGCGCGCGGCGACCCAGTCGTGCACGCGGCGGCGCGTGCGCGCGTCGACGTCGACGCACTCCTCGATGGATCCGAGCTCGGCCGGCGGTTCGGCGGCCAGCGCGCGCTCGATCAATTGCGTGATCTCGGGGAATCCGATGCGGCGATCGAGGAAGGCGGCCACGGCGATCTCGTTGGCCGCGTTCAGCACGACCGGGGCCGGCCCGCCCTGCTCGAGGGCGGCGCGCGCCAGGCGCAGGGCCGGGAACCGGTCGGGGTCGGGCGGCTCGAAGGTGAGCCCGCCCGTCCGCGTGAGGTCCAGCCGGGCCGACGGCATGGGCCGCCGCTCCGGGTACGTGAGCGCGTAGAGGATCGGGATGCCCATGTCGGCCACGCCGAGCTGGGCGATCACCGAGCCGTCGATGTACTCCACCATCGAGTGCACGATCGACTGCGGATGGATGACGATCTGCACCTGGTCGGGCGCCAGATCGAAGAGCCAGCGCGCCTCGATGATCTCGAGCCCCTTGTTCATGAGCGTCGCGGAGTCGATCGTGATCTTGGCGCCCATCTTCCACGTCGGGTGACGGAGCGCGTCCTCCACCGTGACGGTGGCGAACTTCTCCCGGGGCAGCTCGCGGAACGGTCCGCCGGAGGCGGTCAGCAGCACGCGGTGCACGTCGCCGCGGTTGTGGCCGACGAGACACTGGAAGACGGCGCTGTGCTCGGAATCGACGGGGAGCAGCGCGACGTTGCGCGCCCGCGCCGCGGCCGTCATGAGCCCGCCGGCCATCACGAGCGTCTCCTTGTTGGCGAGCGCCATCGTGCGCCCGGCCTCGATGGCGGCCATCGTCGGCAGCAGGCCCACGCCACCCACGAGCGCGGAGAGCACGATGTCGGCGTCGACGTCGCGAGCGAGCGCGATCAGGCCTTCCACGCCGGTCAGGAGCTCGGGCCGGGGCCGCGGGAGCAGGCGCGCCAGCGCGTCCACCGCGGCCGGCTCCAGCAGGGCCACCGCCGCCGGCGAGTACTTGCGGCAGAGGTCGGCGATCAGCTCGGGCTTGCTGCCGCGCGCGGCCATGCCCGCCACCGCGAACTCGTCGGAGAACGCCGAGACGAGCTCCAGCGTGCGCAGGCCGATCGAGCCGGTGGCGCCGAGCAGCGTGATGCGCTTCATGCGCAGCCCGCCATCCGCGAGAAGTAGTAGAAGGCCGGCAGGTTGAAGAGCAGGCTGTCGATCCGGTCGAGCACGCCGCCGTGGCCGGGGATGAGGGCCCCGGTGTCCTTCGTCCCCAGGCTGCGCTTGATCGCCGACTCCGCGAGGTCGCCGAACTGGCCGATCACCCCGAGCAGCGCGCCGGCGCCGAGCCAGAGCCCGGCACCGCACGTGGGCAGGAGCCACGCGCCGAGCGCCGCGCCGGTGGCGATCGAGGCCACCACCTGGGCCAGCGCGCCCTCCACGGTCTTCTTGGGGCTGATGACGGACGCGAGCTTGTGACGTCCGATGGCCGAGCCGACGAGGTAGGCCGCCGTCTCCCCCACCCACGTCACGCCCACGACGTAGAGCACGAGCTCGTCGCCGAGCGGCGAGGTGTGGTGCAGCAGGATGCCGAAGCCGAGAAGCCAGCCCACGTAGATGATGCAGAACAGCGTGTTGACGGAGCGCTCGACGTCCGGCGTGCCGCGCCATACCGGCGCGGCCAGCACGGCGATGAGGGACATCATCAGCGCGAACACCGGCAGGGCGTTGGGCTCGAGCAGCCGCGAGGTGCCGAACGACGCCGTGACGGCCACGCCCGCCACCAGCCCGAGTCCGCGATCCACGGGCCGCCCCGCCTGCTCGAAGAGCCGCAGGAGCTCCCAGAGGGCGGCGGCGCTGAAGACGACCACGAGGGAGTTGAACATCCATCCCGGCGCCTTGATGACGATCACCAGGAACACGGGCAGGAGCACGAGGGCGCTGAGCAGGCGCTTCAGCATGCCCGATCCGCGCGGCGCGTCCAGGGCGACCGTGGTCGGGGCGTCCACGTCACACCCCACCGAAGCGCCGGTCGCGCCGCTGGTAATCCGCGATCGCGCGGTAGAGATCCGACGGGCCGAAGTCCGGCCACAGCGTCGGCGTCATCCAGAGCTCCGTGTAGGCGATCTGCCACAGGAGGAAGTTCGACACGCGCATCTCGCCGCTGGTGCGGATGAGGAGGTCGGGGTCGGGCACGCCCTCCGTGTACAGCGCGCGGCTGACGTCGTCCTCCGACACCGCGTCGGGGGCCAGCTCGCCCGCCTGCACGCGCCGCGCGAGGGCCCGGAAGGCGTCGAGCAGCTCGTCGCGCCCGCCGTAGTTGAAGGCGACCTGGAGGGTGAGCCCGCCGTTGTCGCGCGTCTCGCGCGCCACGTGCTCCAGTCCGCGGCGCACGGGCAGCGGCACGCCCGTCATGCGGCCGATCACGCGCAGGCGGACGCGGTGCTCCATGAGGTCCGGCAGCTCGCGGTAGATCGACTCCTCGAGCAGGCGCATGAGCATCGTGACCTCGTCCTCGGGCCGGTTCCAGTTCTCCGTCGAGAACGCGTAGAGGGTCAGGAAGCGCAGCCCCGCCGCGTCGGCGGCGCGCACGATGGCGCGGGCGGCCTTCACGCCCTCGCGGTGGCCGGCCACGCGCGGCAGGCCGCGCCCGGTGGCCCAGCGCCCGTTGCCGTCCATGATGATGGCGACGTGGGCGGGCACGGGCTGGGCGCGGACGGCGTCGAGCAGCGCGGACTCGGCCGTGACAGCCATCAGAAGGACATGATCTCCTGCTCCTTCTTCTTCAGGAGCTCGTCGATCCGGGTGATGAACTTGTCCGTCGTCTTCTGGATGGCGTCGTGGCCGCGGCGCTCCTCGTCCTCCGTGATGGGCGTCTTCTTGTCCTTGGCCATGGCCTTCAGCTTGTCGTTGGCCTCGCGGCGCACGTTGCGCACGGACACCCGCGCGTCCTCGGCCATCTTGTGCACGGTCTTGACGAGCTGCTTGCGGCGCTCCTCGGTCGGCGTGGGCATGGTGAGCCGCACCAGCTTGCCGTCGTTGACGGGCTGGATGCCGAGGTCCGACTTCATGATGGCCTTCTCGACCTCCTTGAGCTGCGCGGCCTCCCACGGCTGGATCACGAGCGTGCGCGCGTCGGGCACGGACACCGAGGCCATCTGGTTGATGGGCGTCGGGTTGCCGTAGTAGTCGACGCGGATGGTGTCGAGCAGCGCGGCCGAGGCGCGGCCGGTGCGCACGCCCGCGAACTCGCGGGTCACCACCTCGATGGCGCTGGTCATCTTCGTGTCGAGGTCCTTGAGCACGGTCTGCGTGCCGTCCATGCCGTCCCTCCTTACCCCGCCGAGGACGAAACGATCGAGCCCACGGGCTCGCCGAGCACGAGGCGCTTGATGTTGCCGGGCCGCGTGAGGTCGAAGACCACGATCGGCAGCTTGTTGTCCATGCAGAGCGAGATGGCCGTGGTGTCCATGACCCCGAGCCCCTGGTTCAGGACCTCGATGTAGCTGACCTTCTCGATCCGGCGCGCGGCCGGATCCTTCTTGGGGTCCGCCGAGTAGATGCCGTCCACCTTGGTGGCCTTGACGATGACGTCGGCGCCGATCTCCACGGCGCGGAGGGCGCCCGCGGTGTCGGTCGTGAAGAACGGATTCCCCGTCCCCGCCGCGAAGATCACGACGCGGCCCTTCTCCAGGTGGCGGATGGCGCGCCGGCGGATGTAGGGCTCGGCGACGGCGCGCATCTCGATGGCCGAGAGCACGCGCGTCTGGAGCCCGGCCTTCTCGAGGGCGTCCTGGAGCGCCAGGGCGTTGATGATGGTCGCCAGCATGCCCATGTAATCCGCGGTGGCGCGGTCCATGCCGGCCGCGCTGGCCGCGATGCCGCGGAAGATGTTGCCGCCGCCGATGACGACGGCCACCTGCACGCCGAGGTCGATCACCTCGCGGAGCTCGGCCCCCACGCGGTCGAGCACGGGCGGATCGATGCCGTAGCCCTGGCTCCCCGCGAGCGCTTCCCCGGAGAGCTTCAGGACGATCCGGCTGTACACGGGGCGCCCGGTGGCGGCACCCGCCGTCACGCGCCTACCCTCCGATCCGGAAGCGGGCAAACCGCTTGACCACCACCCGCTCACCCGTCTTGGAGTTGGTGAGATCGACGAGGTCCTTGACCTTGGTCTTGCCGCTTCCGTCCTTGATGAACACCTGCTCCAGCAGGCAGGAGTCCGCGAAGAACTTCTCGAGCTTGCCCTCGACGATCTTGTCGAGCACCTGCGCGGGCTTCTTCTGGTCCGCCATCTGGCCCCGGTAGATCTCCCGCTCCTTCTCGAGCACGGTGGCGGGCACGTCTTCCCGCGCCACGTAGGTGGGGCTGGTGGCCGCCACCTGCATGGCGAGATCGCGCACGAGATCGCGGAAGGCGTCGGTCTTCGCCACGAAATCGGTCTCGCAGTTGACCTCGATGAGCGCGCCGAGCTTGCCGTCGGGGTGCAGGTAGGCATGCACGATGCCTTCCTTGGCCTCCCGCCCCTCACGCTTCTTGGCGTCGGCGAGCCCTTTCTTCCGGAGGTACTCGGCGGCCTCGTCGAGGTTGCCGTTGCTGGCGTTGAGCGCGGCCTTGCAGTCCATCACGCCGGCGCCGGTGCGCTCGCGCAGCTCCATCACGGTCTTGGCGTCGGCCGCCATCAGGAGACCTCCGCCTCGGCGCTGGCCATCTCCGAGTCCTCGCCCTCCACCACCGCGTCGCCCGCGGCCTCGTCCTTGCTCAGCGTGCCGCGGCCCTCGTTCACCGCGTCGGCGATGCGCGAGGTGATGAGGCGGACGGCGCGGATGGCGTCGTCGTTGCCGGGGATCGCGTAGTCGATGCCGGTGGGATCGCAGTTGGTGTCCACGATGGCGACGATCGGGATGCCCAGGCGCTGCGCCTCGGCCACCGCGATCTTCTCCTTGCGCGGATC
Organism: Candidatus Methylomirabilota bacterium; assembly: GCA_036002345.1. Classification (GTDB taxonomy): domain Bacteria; phylum Methylomirabilota; class Methylomirabilia; order Rokubacteriales; family CSP1-6; genus AR12. The sequence goes on from DASYTM010000013.1 coordinate 10,583, forward strand.
GATGATGAAGACCGCCGACGGCAGCGTGTCCATGACCTTGATGCCGATGAGGGCTTTCTCGAGCTTCTCCCGCTCGCGGTCGAGCTCCAGGGCCTCCTTCTTCGGCACCCGGTCGAACTCCCCGGTCTCCTTCATCTCCTCGAGCTTCTTGAGGCGGGCGATCGACTTGCGGATCGTCGCGAAGTTCGTCAGCGTGCCGCCGAGCCAGCGCTGGTTGACGTAGTAGCCGCCGCAGCGCGTCGCCTCTTCCAGCACCGTGTCCTGGGCCTGCTTCTTGGTGCCGATGAAGAGCACCGTGCCCCCGCCCGCGGCCAGCTCGCGCACGAAGGCGTACGCCTCGCGGAACTTCTTCAGGGTCTTTTGTAAATCGATGATGTAGATCCCGTTACGCTCGCCGAAGATGTACTTCTGCATCTTCGGGTTCCAGCGCTTCGTCTGGTGGCCGAAGTGCACTCCGGCCTCCAGCAACTCCTTCATGGTCAACGCGGCCAAATTCGTCCTCCTTCGGTTTGCCTCCGCCGGGCCAAGGGGCTCATGCCCCCACCTCAGGGTGCTCGGCGTGTGTAATGGGTCGTTACGTCGTGTACTTGCCGTTGATCCGCACGTACTCCTCGCTCAGGTCGCAGGTCCAGACGCGCTCCTCACCCCGCCCGATCCCGAGGTCGATGGTGATGTCGAAGGCCTGCCCTCCCATGATCTCGCGAACCCGGCTCAGAAGCACGCCTTCGCGGAGCATCCCCCGCTCGACGAGCCGCTCGCCCTGGCGGTCATCCGCGAAGGCGATGGCCACCTTGTCCTGCTCCACCCGGGCCGCCGACTTTCCCAGCGCCATCATGATCCGGCCCCAGTTCGGGTCCTGGCCGTTGATGGCCGTCTTGACCAGGGGTGAATTGGCCACGCTCCGCGCGGCCACGAGGGCGTCCTTGCGGCTCGCCGCGCCCCGGACCGTGATCGAGACGAGCTTGGTCGCCCCCTCGCCGTCCTGCACGAGCATCCGCGCGAGCCGCTCGGTCAGCGCCTCCAGCGCCGCCGCGAAGGGGCGGGCGCCGCGGCCGCCGCGGTCGATGGGCGGGTTCTCGGCCAGGCCGTTGGCGATCACCGCGACGGTGTCGCTGGTGGAGGTGTCGCTGTCCACGGTGATCCGGTTGAACGACCGGTCCGCGGCGCGCTTGAGAATGGGATCGAGCGCGCCGCGCGCCACCGCGGCGTCGGTCGTGACGAAGCAGAACATCGTGGCCAGGTGCGGCTCGATCATCCCCACGCCCTTCGCCACCCCGCCCAGCGTCACCGTGCGGCCGCCGATCTCGCAGCGGAGCGCGGCTTCCTTGGTGCGCGTGTCGGTAGTGAGGATGGCCTCCGCCGCCGCGCGGCCGCCCTGGGGGGAGAGCGCCTTCACGAGCTTGGGGATGGCCGTGCGGATCTTGTCCATCGGCAGCGGGTGGCCGATGACGCCCGTGGAGCCCACGAGCACGTGCGAGGCCGGGACGCGCAGCAGGTCGGCGACGAGCTTGACCATCTCGCGCGCGTCCTTGAGGCCGCGCTCGCCGTTGCAGACGTTCGAGCAGCCGCTGTTGACGACGATCGTCTGGAGCGCGCCGCCCCGCGCGTGCTCCATGGAGACGAGCACGGGCGCGCCCTTGACCTGGTTGGTCGTGAACACGGCCGCCGAGCGCGCCGGCGAGGGCGAGTGGATGAGGGCGAGGTCCTTCTTGCCGCTGGGCTTGATGCCGGCCGCTACGCCGCCGGCGAGGATGCCGGGGACGGCGGTGACGCCGCCCTCGAGCCACTCCATGTCGCCGGTCATCGGGGATCCGACGCGCGGCTCAGGGGTACACCGGCGGGGCCTCGAGCCCGGTTCGCTCGTGCCAGCCGAAGAGGACGTTGAGGGCGTGCACGCCGTTGGCGGAGCCGCCCGTGCCGAGGTTGTCGAGGGCGGACACGCAGATCGCCCGGCCCGTGCGGGGATCGGCGACGGCGGTGACGTCGCAGAAGTTCGAGCCGACGATCGAGCGCGTGGTCGGCCGCTCGCCCTCGCCGAGCACGCGCACGAACGGCTCGCCCGCGTAGAACTCGCGATAGACCCGGACGAGATCCGCGGTCGAGAGCGACGCCGCCAGCGGCACGGAGGCCGTCGTGAAGATTCCGCGATTGAGCGGCAGGAGGTGCGGCGTGAACGAGACGCGCACGACGCCGCCCGCCAGCGCCGAGAGCTCCTGCTCCATCTCGGCGGTGTGGCGATGGACGCCGATCGAGTAGGCCTGCACGTTCTCGTTGGCCTCGGTGAAGAGGTACATCGGGTCCACCTTGCGGCCCTGCGCCCCCGCGCCCGTCACGCCCGACTTGCCGTCGATCACGATGCCCTCGAGGCGCGCCAGCCCGTTCTTGACGAGCGGGGCCGTGGCGAGGATCGCGCCCGCGGCGTAGCAGCCCGGCGAGGCCACCAGCGAGGCGGAGGCGATGGCCTTCCGGTGCAGCTCGGGCAGCCCGTAGACGGCCTCCGCGAGACCGGAGGGATCGACGTGCGGCGTCTTGTACCAGACCGTGTAGTCGTTGGCGTCGCGCAGCCGGTAGTCCGCCGAGAGGTCGATCACCTTCTTGCCGTGGCGGCGCAGCACGGGCACGGCCTTCTGCGACTCCATGTGCGGCAGGGCCAGGAATGCGACGTCGCACACGGAGGCGAGCCACTCGGGGTCGAGCTCGTGGAAGGTGATGTCGGACAGCCCGCGCAGGTGCGGGTACACCGTGCCCAGCGCCTCGCCCGCGAGCCGCTCGGAGGTGACGCCGGCCAGCGTCACGCGCGGGTGCACGAGCAGGAGCCGCAGCAGCTCGGCGCCCATGTACCCGCTGGCGCCGGCGACGGCCACCTTGATTCCGCTCACGCCGCCCACCCTAGCGCTTGCTGTACTGGAACTTCTGGCGGGCGCCCGGCTGACCGTACTTCTTGCGCTCGCGCGCGCGCGGGTCGCGCGTCAGCAGGCCGGCCTTCTTGAGCGGCTGCCTCAGCTTGTCGTCGAAGCGCGCGATGGCCCGCGCCAGCCCGTGGCGCACGGCGCCGGCCTGGCCGGTCGGCCCGCCACCCTTGACGGTGACGAGGATGTCGAACTGGCCCACGGTGTTCGTGATGGCCAGCGGCTGCGCGATGATCATGCGCAGCGTCTCGCGCGGGAAGTACTCCTCGAAGGCGCGCTTGTTGACGACCATCCGCCCGGCGCCGGGCTTGATCCACACGCGCGCCACCGACGTCTTGCGACGCCCGGTGCCGTAGAACCGGTCGAGCACCGCCGCCATTTACCGGCCCTCCGCGGACTTGATCGGGGACGTCGAGGGATGCATCGTGTCCACCTTCAGCGTGGTCGGCTGCTGGGCCTCGTGCGGGTGCTCGCCGCCGCGATAGACCTTGAGCTTCTTGGCCATGGCGCGCCCGAGCCGGTTCTTGGGGAGCATGCCCTGCACCGCCCACTCGATCACCCGCTCGGGGTGCTTGTCGAGCATCTGCGCGGCGGAGATGTCCTTGAGGCCGCCGATATAGCCCGTGTGCCAGCGGTAGCGCTTGTCCGTGCGCTTGCGGCCGGTGAGGTGCACCTTCTCGGCGTTCAGCACGACCACGTGATCACCGACGTCCAGATGCGGTGCGAAGGTCGTCTTGTGCTTGCCCCGCAGAATCGTCGCCACCTGGGTGGCCAGGCGCCCCAGCACCTGCCCCTCGGCATCGACGACATACCACTTCCGCTCGATCTCGCTTTCCTTCGGCATCGACGTCGGCATCGTGACCCTTTCGGCTTGATCTCGGCCCTAAATAGGCGTTCTACCGGCAGAAATCGCAACGTCGGATCATAACGGACCCTGGGGGGGTCTGTCAACCTCGGGCACCCGAGACGGCCACGTAGTACTGGGTCCACAGCATCCAGCCGAGCGGCCCGCCACGCATCCGGCCCTCGAGCCAGGCCGCGAGGCGCTGGCCCGTTGCGCCGCCCGCCTCCGCCAGCAGCGGCAGGTAGACGCCGGAGGTGTGGGACTCGCGGATCGTGAAGCCGGCCTCCTCGAGCTGCCGGCGCATCTCGCCCGCGGTCATCAAGTTCACGTGACCCGTCGGCAGGATCGGCTCGCGATAGACGAGCCGCACGAGCGTGATGATCCCCGGCAGGAACGCGAGCTTCGAGCAGACCTCCAGCGGGCTGAAACGCTGCGGCGTCGAGAGCACGAGGGTCCCGCCGGCTCTCAATAATCGGCGCATCCCGGCCAGGGCCGCGCGGGATTCCACGATGTGCTCGATCACCTCGGTGCAGAGGATCACGTCGAACGACGCCGCGGGCAGCGCGGGCGCGCGGATGTCGTCCTGCACCACGCCGACGTTGGGATGCTCGGCGGCGAGCGCGCGCGCGGCGTCCAGGTAGGCGTCGTGGACGTCCGCGACGGTGACGCGGTCGAAGAGGCGCGCCAGGACCGGTACGTAGACGCCGGAGCCCGGCCCCACCTCCAGCGCGGCACCGTGGCGCTCGGCGGCCAGCCGCGTGAGCCGCTCCGTGATCCAGTCGCGCCGCGCGCGATGCAGCCAGCGCCGCGTCGGGTTGCGCGACTCGTAGAGCGCGCGCTGGAGCGCGAGCAGCTCGTCGTTCGTGGTCACCGGCGCCGGGTCACGTGCGGCGCGCGGGCGCGCCGGTCTTGTGCGGCCAGGGACACAGGTCGCGCACCGGACACACCGGGCACTTGGGCTTGAGCGCCACGCACGTGCGGCGGCCGTGGATGATCAGCAGATGCGTGGCCTGCGTCAGGTGTTCGGCGGGCAGCATCTTCACGAGCTGATCGTGCAGGTCGTTGGCGTCGTCGGAGCGCGCCAGGCCCAGGCGCTGGCTCACGCGAAAGACGTGCGTGTCCACGGCCAGGGCCTGCCGGCCGAAGGCGTTGCCCAGGATCACGTTGGCGGTCTTGAGTCCGACGCCCGGCAGCTCCACGAGCGCCTCGCGGTCGCCGGGGACCTCGCCGCCGTGGCGCTCCACGAGGGCCCTGGACATCCCGAGGAGCGAGCGCGTCTTGGCGCGGAAGAAGCCGGTGGAGCGGATCTCCTTCTCGAGGCTCGGCGTCCGCGCCCGCGCCAGCTCGCGGGCCGTCGGGTACTTCCGGAAGAGCGCGGGGGTGACCATGTTCACGCGCTCGTCCGTGCACTGGGCGGAGAGGATCGTGGCCACGAGCAGCTCGTAGGGGTTCGTGAAGTTCAGCGCGATCTTCGCGTCGGGATAGGCGCGCGCGAGCTGGTCGAGGATCTTTCGCGCTCGCGCCTGCTTCGCCACCCGGCTCTCCGCCATCAGTTCGCATGGGGGGCCCCGATATGGCCCCCCATACCCCCCCGTCGCTCGGGGGCGTCCCGGCGTAGCCATGACGCCCCTCGATCCCTGGCTTCTTTCATGGACTCAGTCCCCCACCCGGAGCCCCTGCTCGCTCACCGTGACGCGCGCGACGTCCACGGGGAACGGCACCCGGCTCGCGATCCGTCGCGTCGGATCGTAATTGCGCACCACCCAGTTCACCAGCAGCCTTGGCAGCGGGACCCAGCCGAGCCGCGCGCGATCGACGGCCAGCGCGATGGGCCGGTCCGCCGCGGGCACCACCCGCACGCGCGCCGACAGGTCGGGGCCCGGCTGCGCGACGGCGACGTCGATCGCCCCCGCCACGAGCCGCACGCGCGTTCCGCGGAAGCCCTTGAGCCCGGTCAGGAAGGCCTGAAGGTCGGCGGGGGCGACGGTCGCGCGCTCCAGGCGGAGCCGGCCGATGTCGAGAAATTCCGCGCGACCCGCCTCGAGGGCGTAGGGGTTCACCAGGACGTCCTCGGCGACGACGCGCAGATCCTGGAGCCGGAGCGTCGCGGCCTGCGCGCGGCGCAATTCGCCGACGGCGGCGGCGCGCGCCGTGATCTCCAGGCGCTGCACGCGGCCGCGGGCGAGAGCGGCGGGATCGAAGGCGAGCCGGATCTCCAGCCCCTCCACGTCACGCGCCACCTCGCCGAGACGCTGGCGGAGCGCTGCCTCCAGGCTCCGGGCGAGCGCGTCCGGCGCGGCCGCGGCCGGATCGGAGAGGCGCCGCGCGCGCAGCGTGCCCGTGGAGCCGTCGGGCAGCGCGAACTCCGCGACGACGGGATAGGCGCGGGCGAGCGCCGCGTCGCGCTCGAGCCGCTGCATGGCGCGGAGGCTCTTGGCCTCGCTGAAGTCCGGGCCCTGGTCGCCGGTCTTGAGGATCATGTAGTCGATGCCGAGGGGCTCGCCCTCCCAGGGCCGCATGAACCGGAGCGGCAGCTCGTCGCGCGTGGCGTAGTAACGGAAGTTACTCACCGAGAAGTAGTTGTCGTTCGGGATCACGCTCACCACCGCGGGGCGTCCCGCGCGGTCCTGGGCGATCACGCGGAGGAAGTCGCGCTGATGCCAGTCGCCGCGCGCGGGCGGGTTCGTCAGCACCCACGGCACGCCGAGGCCCGGCAGCGTCACCGGCGGCGGCACAGCCCAGACGACGGCGGAGATCTGCAGCGCGCCGATCACGGCGAGGACGCCCAGCGCCGCGACGCGCGCGCGCTCCCCGAGGCTCGCCACGGTGAGCCCCGCCAGGGCCGCCGCCGCGGGCAGAAGCGGCAGCGTGTATCTGAGATCCTTGTTGCGCAGCAGCATGAAGAGCACGAACGGGCCGAGGAAGGCCACGACCATGACCCCCTGCCGCCGCGCGAGCGCGATGATCGCGCCCGCGACGAGCAGCGCCACGGCCACGAGGCCGAGCTGGGCGGGCAGCGACGTCGGATAGAACGCGAGCGCCGCGGCGGAGAGCGTCGGCGGCTTGCCCTCCTCGGCGGCGTGGGTCACGGCGCGGAACGCGATCTGCCGCGGCATCCCGACGAGCCGCGGCCCGTACCAGGGCAGGCTCACCGCCATGGCCACGAGCGTGGCGAGCCCGAGGTTGACCACCGCGCGCCGCCCGAACCCGCGCGCCAGCGCCCAGACGACCGGCGGCAGGAGATACGCGGCGAACGGGGGCTTGGTCAGCATGCCGAGGCCGAACACGAGCCCCGCGACGGCGGACCAGCCCGTGCGCGTGAAGCCCTCCGTGCGCAGCAGCACGACGAGCGCGACGGCGACGAGCGCGGTGAGCGGCAGGTCGAGCTGGAAGTGGAGCGCGCTGAAGACGACGAACGGCGCGGCGCCGAAGATCCAGGCGGCCGCCACGCCGGCGGTGCCGTCGGCCAGGGCGTTGCCGAGCGCGTACGTCGCCGCCATCCCCATGCCGAGGAAGAGCAGCATGACGATTGCCCCGGCGGCGACGTCGGTGGGGAGCACGCGGTACACGACGCCGCCGGCGCACGGCACGACGGGCGGATAGAACGACGACCGTTCGAGGATCGTGCGCCAGTCGCCCGCCGCGAGGTCGCGCGCGCACGAGACCGCGCGCTCGAGATGGTTGGCGTAGTCCCACTCGGGAGGCCGGCGGTCGATGGCGAGCCACGCGGTGACGCAGCCGACGACGACCAGCCACGCGGCGCCCACGAGCGCCCAGTCTCGACCCCGCGGCGTCATGGCGCGAACCCCCCACGGATCGCCGCGTCCCGCGGCGTCATTTGCCGAGGCGGGCGCGGATGGCGTCGATGCGGGCGCGCTGCTCGGCCGGCGCGAGCGCGCGCGGCTCGTGGGCGTGCATCCAGACGGGCTGGCGCGGGATCGGATCGTCGGCGCGGCGCGGCACGAGGTGCCAGTGGATGTGGGCGAGCTGGTTGCCGAGCAGCTCGTAGTTCATCTTCACCGCGTCGTAGATGCCCGCGAGCGCGCGCGCGACGTCGGTCACGCCTTCCATCAGGGCGACACGCTCGTCCCGCTCGAGCTCCCACAGCTCGGTGGCGTGTCGCTTGAGCACCAGCACGGTCCAGCCGGGAAAGAACTGGTCGGTGTTCAGGTACGCGTTGGCCGGCCCGCAGTCGGCGATGAACGTCTCCGCCGGCGGCCACTCGCCGCGGCAGGCCGGGCAGGCGGCGGCGGTCACCGCGCGGCGAGGAAGGCGCCGAGGCGCCGCAGGCCCTCGCGGATGCGCTCGACAGACGAGGCGTACGAGAAGCGCAGGTAGCCCTCGGCGTTCGAGCCGAAGGCGCGGCCGGGCGTGACGGCGACGTGGGCGCGGTCGAGGATCTCGTAGGCGAAGCTGACGGAGTCCGTGCAGAAGCGCCGCGCGTTGGCGAGCACGTAGAACGCGCCCTCGGGCTCGAAGCCGACGCCGAGCCCGATGTGCCGGATGCCATCCACCATCACGCGCCGGCGGTCGGCGAAGATCCGGCGGAATCGCACCGTCTCCTCCGCGGCTTCGCGGAGCGCCGCCACCCCCGCCCACTGCACGAACTCGTTGGTCGAGATGAAGAAGTTGCCGTAGAGCGTCTGCAGCGCGCGCACGTGCTCGCGCGGCGCGATCACCCACCCGAGCCGCCAGCCCGTCATCGCGAACGCCTTCGAGAAGCCGTTGAGCACGAAGGCGTGGTCGGTGAACTCGAGGATCGAGCGGTCGCGCCCGCCCTCGGTGAGGCCGTGGTAGATCTCGTCGGACACGATCGGCACGCCGCGCTCGCCCGCGAGGGCGGCGATGGCCGCCATGCGGTCGGGGGCGAGCACGCTGCCGGTGGGATTGGCCGGCGAGTTGACCATGATGGCTTTCGTCCGCGGGCCCAGCCGGGGGGCGATCGCGTCGGGGCGGTACTGGAAGCGATCCGCCTCGGTGACGTCCACCTCCACCGGCACGCCGTCGGCGTAGCGGATGAAGTTCGGGTAGCAGGCGTAGTACGGGTTCGACAGCACGACCTCGTCGCCGGGGTCGAGCAGGTGGCCGAAGAGCAGGAGCATCGCCGGCGAGGTGCCCGGGGTGATCAGGATCTGGTCGGGCGAGACGCTCACGCCGTAGGTCGTCGCGTAGTGCTCGGCGATCGCCTCGCGCAGCTCGAGGATGCCGAGGCTGTGGGTGTAGCGCGCGCGGCCGTCCTTGACGGCCTTCTCCAGCGCGTCGCGCACCACCGGCGGCGCCTCGAAGTCCGGCTCGCCGTATTCCAGATGGACGACGTCCACGCCGGCGCGCTCGAGCGTGCCCGCGCGCTCGGCCACCTCGACGGCGAGGAACGGCTCGATCTCGCTGATCCGCTTCGCGAACGAGGGGCTCACGCCCGGGCTCGCTCCTCGCGCGCCACGCGCCGGCGCGCGGCGACGATCTGCCAGAGCATCCGCGGGCCGTCCTTGAGGACGCCCACCTTGCTCTCCGGCTGGTCCTCCCAGTTCACCGCCACCTCCACCACGCGCCAGCCGCGGGCGCGGGCCCGCAGCAGCAGTTCGACGTCGAAGCCGAAGCCCGTGGTGTGAAGCCGCGGAAACAGGTCGGCGGCGGCGGCGGCCGTGAAGGCCTTGAAGCCGCACTGCGAGTCCTCGATGCCGGCCAGGCCGAGCGACTCCGCGATCCGGTTGAAGACCCGCCCCGCTACGATGCGGTGGCGCTTGGCCCGCACGAGGATGCCCGCCGCGGCCATGGCCCGCGAGCCGATGGCCACGTCGGCGCCCGCGGCGAACGCGGCCTCCAGCCGCTTGCACTCCGCGATGGGCGTGGCGCCGTCGGCGTCGGCGAAGAGGCGCCACGCGCCGCGCGCCGCCACCATCCCCGCGCGCACGGCGGCGCCCTTGCCCGCGTTGGGCTCCTGGCGCAGCAGGCGCACGGCGGGATGGCGCGCATTCATCGCGCGCACGACCTCGGCGGTGCCGTCGGTCGAGCCGTCGTCCACGACCACGACCTCCCACGGCTCGCCGCGCGTCGCGAGGTAGGAGACGACCTCCTCGAGATAGCGCGGCAGGCGCGCCGCCTCGTTGTAGGCAGGGATCACCACGGACCAGCGCGGCTCCGTCACGACTCGATGACCGAGAGGTCGATCTGGCGCCGGCGGCGCGCGACGCCCGTGGCGTGCGCGGCGCGGGCCACGCCCGCGGCCACCGCCGGGGCGACGGCCTTGTTGAACACGCTCGGGATGATGTACTCCTCCGTCAGCTCCGAGCGCCTGACACAGGCCGCGATCGCCCGCGCCGCCGCGACCTTCATCTCGTCGTTCACCGTCCGCGCCCGCGAGTCGAGCAGGCCGCGGAAGAACCCCGGGAAGCAGAGCACGTTGTTGATCTGGTTCGGGTAGTCCGAGCGGCCCGTGGCCATGACCCGCACGTGCTTTTCCGCCTCCTCGGGCTGGATCTCCGGCACCGGGTTCGCCATGGCGAACACGATCGGGTCCCGGGCCATCCGCTTGACGTCGCGGACCGAGAGGATCCCGGGGACGGAGAGCCCGATGAAGACGTCGGCCTTCGCCAGCGCGTCCCCGAGCCGGCCCTTGACCCGGCGCGGGTTGGTGGCCGTCGCCACCCAGCGCTTCATGAAGTCCATGCCCTTGGTGCGGCCGCGGTAGATCGTGCCGTACTCGTCCACGCCGACGATGTCGCGCACGCCGCTCGACAGGAGGATCTTGATCGTCGCCGTGCCCGCGGCGCCGACCCCGGTGACCACCACGCGGAGCTTCTTGAGGTCCTTCTTGACGATCCGGAGCGCGTTGAGGAGCGCGGCCAGGACGACGACCGCGGTGCCGTGCTGGTCGTCGTGGAAGACGGGGATGTCGAGCTCCTTGCGCAGCCGCTCCTCGATCTCGAAGCAGCGCGGGGCCGCGATGTCCTCGAGGTTGATGCCGCCGAAGCCGGGCGCCAGGTGCTTGACCGTCTCGACGATCTTGTCGGGCTCCTTGGTGGCGAGGCAGATCGGGAAGGCGTCGACGTTGGCGAACTCCTTGAAGAGCATCGCCTTGCCTTCCATGACGGGCATCGCGGCCTCGGGGCCGATGTCGCCCAGGCCGAGCACCGCCGTGCCGTCGGTGACGACGGCCACCGTGTTCTGCTTGATCGTCAGCGAGAAGGCTCGCTGCCGGTCGTCCTTGATGGCCAGGCAGACGCGGGCGACCCCCGGCGTGTAGGCCATCGACAGATCGTCACGGGTCCGGATCGGGACCTTGCCCTGGATCTCGATCTTGCCGCCCAGGTGCATCAGGAACGTGCGGTCCGAGATGTTGATGACGCGTACCCCGGCCACCTGTTTGAGCCGCGTGACGATCTGGAGCCCGTGGGCGCTGTCGCGCGCGCTGATGGTCATGTCGCGGATGATGCGGTCGCGCCCCGACTCCACGAGGTCCACCGCGCCGATGTCGCCACCCGCGTTGCCGATGGCCAAAGCCACCCGGCCGAGCATCCCGGGCTTGTTCTGGATCGCCAGCCGGACGGTAAGGCTATAGCTGGCGCTGGGGGCTACCGTGGACATTCTTCGCTTCTACCCTCGCCTCCGGAGCGAAGTCAACTTCGCGCCGGAAAGGGCCCGCCGCATGGGAACCCGTGCGCGCCGGGGTGTGTCGTCTTTGTAGAAGGTGGGAGTAGAAGCTGGGACGCCGCACAAGGCCGGGCAACAAGGATATCAAGACAAGCAAGGCCTGAATACGTGAACGGAAGTTCCCATCGAATATCGGCCGAAGGTCCAATGGCGGGGCTCAGGGCGTAGGCCTTACAACTGGTTATGAAAAGGCGGGAATTGTTGGCCTGTTTCTTGAACCCATCTGCGTCTCCACAGAAACGGTCGGAGGAGAGACAGCATCATACAAGTAAACGCAACTCGACCCGGTGACACCATGACATTTCGCGAGCAGGCACACGACAATCACGGAGAAGCGGAGCACCTCGTCCCGGCGGCCGCACTGACCACCGAGGAGGAGCCCCGAGCTCAGATTCACGACGAGGACGAGGTGCAGCCTGTCCCCGAGGAGGCCCTCACCCCGCTGCCGGCGAAGGGCGAGGACCCGGTCCGCCTGTACCTCAAGGAGATCGGCAAGGTTCCGCTGCTGACTGCCCAGCAGGAAGTGCAGATCGGCCGCCGAATCGAGGTCGGTCAGATCGCGCTGCGGCGCGCCCTCGCGGGCATCCCGATGGCCGTCCGCGCGCTGTTGGACGTGGGCGACCGGCTGCGCCGGAGCGACATCGCCGCCGACGACGTCATCGTCCTGCCCGAGGGGGGCGAGCTCGAGGCCAAGGAGATCCGTCCGGTGCTGCTGGCCTTCGGCCGCGTGCGGCGGCTGGAGCGCAAGATCGTCCGGTTGGAGGAGTCGCTCCGCGACCGCCGGCGCTCGGCCGCCGGGCGGGCGACCGTCCAGAAGCAGATCGCGGCCTGCCGGGCCGGCATCCAGAAGATCGTCGCCGAGATGCCGCTCAAGCCGGCGCTCATCGACGACCTCGTGGCCAAGGTGCGCCGGCTCTGCCAGCGCATCGACACGGTGGCGCACGAGTCGCGCCGCAACCGGACGACCGCGGCGACGCGGGAACTCAAGCGGCTCGAGGAAGAGGCGGGCCTGCCGCGCAAGCCGCTCCAGGCGCTGCTGGCCGAGATCGAGACGAGCGACCGCACGGTGCGCCAGGCCAAGCGCGAGCTGATGGAGGCCAACCTCCGCCTGGTCGTGTCGGTGGCCAAGCGCTACCTGGGCAGCGACCTCTCGCTGCTCGACCTGGTCCAGGAGGGCAACATCGGCCTCATGAAGGCCGTGGACCGGTTCCAGTACCGGCGCGGGTTCAAGTTCTCGACCTACGCGACGTGGTGGATCCGTCAGGCCATCACCCGCGCGATCGCGGACCACTCGCGGACGATCCGGATCCCGGTGCACATGGTCGAGACGTTGAACCGCATCTCGCGCGTGAACCGCAACATGGTCAACGAGATGGGCCGCGAGCCCACCCCCGAGGAGCTGGCCCAGCGCACGGGAGTTCCCGCGAAGAAGGTGCGGCTGATCCTCGAGTCCTCGCGGAAGCCTCTGTCGCTGGAGACGCCGATCGGTGAGGACAGCGAGCTCGGCGATTTCCTCGAGGACAAGTCGGCCGGGTCGCCGAACGACACGCTGCTGGGCCAGGACCTCACGACCCAGGTCGAGCGCGCCCTGGCCACGCTGTCGCAGAAGGAGAAGGAGATCCTCCGGCTCCGCTTCGGCATCGGCGAAGAGGGCGAGCACACGCTCGAAGAGGTCGGCAAGCGGTTCGCGGTCACGCGTGAGCGGATTCGGCAGATCGAGGCGAAGGCGCTGCGGAAGCTACGCCACCCGCTGCGTGGTCGCAATCTGAAGGCGTTCGTCGAGAACTAGCCTCTCGTGACTCGGGCGGGGGCGGCGACAGGGCCGCCCCCGTTATCCAGCCGGGTCCGACGCAATACCCGAAACACGGCCCTCACGGGGGCAACCCTGCCGCCGCCCCCGCCCTACCCGCGGAGATTCAGTCTCGGAAAAGGACCTTCAGCTACCGACGGCGCTCACGACGGCGCGCCAGAGGGGGCCGATTTCGGTGGCGCTGCCGCCACCGGCCTGCTTGCGGACGGCGGTGTGGACCATGACGAGCTTGGTGGCGGGATCGACCATGATCGTCTGGCCGCGGACGCCGAGCAGCGCGAACGTCCGCCGCTCGCCCGGGAGGATCCAGGTCTGGTAGCCGTAGCCGAAGAAGGGCGTCGCGACCCGGGGCTTGAGATGGCCCTGGTCCGGCCGCACAGTGGTGGCGTCCTGGATCCAGGCGGCCGGGATGATCTGCTTACCGCGCCAGTTGCCGTCGTGGGCGAGCAGCAGTCCGAGCCGCGCGTAGTCCCGCAGCACCGCGTTGATGCAGCAGTAGGTCGACTCCTGGCCGCTCTTGTCCACGATCCACGTGGCGTCGGCTTCGGCGCCGATCGGCCGCCAGATCTTCTCCGACAGGTAGTCGGCCACCGGCCGCCCGATCGCGCTCCGTAGCACGAGCCCCAGGACCTGCGTCTCGACCGAGGCGTAGGAGAACTTGGTCCCGCTCGGGACCGAGCGCTCGTTGAACGGCGTCACCGCCTCCACGCCGCCCGTGCCCAGCTGCAGGAACGTCTCGCGGGCGAGCTTCGCCACGTCGTCGCGCCCGGAGTAGACCTCGGTGAACTTCACGCCCGAGGACATCTGCAGCAGGTGGCGCAGCGACGTGCGCCCGTATTCCGTGCCGGCCAGCCCGGGCACGTAGGCCGAGGCCTGGTCGTCGACGGAGCGGATGCGGCCCTCCGCGATCGCGATGCCGACGAGCATGGCCGTGACGGTCTTGGCCATGGACCACGACGTGAAGCGATGCGCGTCGTTGCGCCCGTACTGGTAGCGCTCGACGAGGATCTGATCGCCGCGGGCGATGAGAAGCCCGGTGGTCGGGTTGCGCAGCAGGTAGAGGTCCAGGTCCGCGGCGGCGCCCTGGTAGTAGTACTGGATGACGGGCTCAGACGCCGCGCGCCCGAGCGGCGACGGCCGGTCCGCGCGCCGCACCGTCCGGGCCTCGAACACCCGATCGAGGTTGCTGTGCGAACCGACGAGGTACGGCACCGTGAAGAAGGTCATGCGCTCCCCGATTGGGAAGCCCTGGGCCGACCCGTACTCCCCGGCGTCCGGCCCGCCGGCCGAGAACCGCGGCCCCGCCCCGGCGACGGCCGCTGATCCGCCGACGATGCCCTCCCGGACATCCTGGACGGCGCACCCGGCGAGGAGGACCACCAGCGCACACGCAGCCCCGAACCGACGCGGGATCTCGAGGTGTCTCATGGCGTCCGGCATCGTAGCACCGGGAGCGCGACTGCGGGAGTCAGTCGGGACGGCCGCGCAGGAGCGGCACGGCGAGCGGGGCGATCACGAGCAGCGCGGCGAGGGCGTTGACGGTGAAGGCCACCGGCGCGCCCGCGCCCGCGGCGAGCAGGCCGATGGCCAGCGTGCCGAGCGGTTGCGTCCCGATGCACGCGGACAGGATGCCCATCGCCCCGCCGCGCAGGCGCTCGGGCGCCGACAGGAGCACGAGCGTGCTCTGCATCGTGGCGAAGCCCGACTCGGCGGCGCCCATGACGATGAGAAGCAGGACGCACGCGACGAACGAGCGCAGGCTGGACAGCGCGACGAGCAGCGCCGGCGCCACCAGCACCGCCGCCGCGAAAACCGTGCGGTGGGCCCACTGGCCGCCGCGAGAGGCGATCAGCAGCGCGCCCAGGAGCGCGCCGAGCCCGTCCGCCGCGATCAGCGCGCCCAGCGCCGTCGGGCCGACGGCGAGCACGTCGCGCGCGAAGACGGGCAGCATGTGCTGGTAGGGAAAGAACAGCGTGTTCATGGCGATCGTCACCAGGAGCACACCGCGCACGGTCGGGCTGCCCCAGGCCGCCTGGAGTCCCGTGCGCAGGCTCGCTACCACGGAAGCCGACGCGCGGCCGCCGGGGCCGCCGAGCCGCGCCGCGAGTCCGAGGGACGCGGCGAGCCCCGCCGCGTACACGACGGCCATCAGGAGGTAGGGCGCGGGCGCGCCGAAGCGGGCGAGGCAGACGCCGGCCGCGAGCGGTCCGAGCATCTTGGCGATCTGCATCGACACCGTCTCGAGCGAGACCGCCTGGGCCACGCGGGAGGCGCCGAGCAGCGCGTAGAGCGCGGTGCGGCGGGCCGGAAAGTCGAGCGCCCACGTCGCGCCGAAGACGACTTCCAGGGCGACGAGCGGCCAGTACCCGCCGCCGGAGGCGAAGATCGCGGCGAGGGCCAGGGCGGTGGCGAGGCCGCCCGCCTGCGCGATCAGGAGCACCCGGCCGCGCGGGACGCGATCGGCAACGATCCCGGCGAACGGGCCGAGCACCATCAGCGGCGCGGCCCGCGCGAACGCGGCCAGGCCGACCATGAACGGCGAGCCCGTGAGCGAGAGCGCCAGCCAGCCGACGGTGAGCAGATCCATCCAGCGGGCGGCGTTCACGCAGAGGCCGGAGACCCAGAGCCGGCGGTAGTCCGGCTCCCGCAGCACCTCCGCCACCGCGAGCCGGGCGGCAAGCGCCGCGACCGGCGAGACGCTCACCTGGCGCGTCGCCGGCAGCGCCGGACGACGACGACACGGCCGAGCCGTATCACAGCCCGCGGCACGAGGTGAAGATCGCGAACAGGATGAGGAGGCCCGCCGGCACGAGGGTGACGACGACCGAGACCGCCGTGCCGATGGTGAACGCGATCGGGCCGAACACGGGCGTGCTCACGCGCCAGAGCCGCGCCACGAGCAGCTCCAGGATCCAGCCGCCCGTGTAGAAGAAGTTCACGACGATGCCGTAGGCGACGATGGCGATGAGGACGAGCAGCGGCGGCTGCGGCAGCCCGAGCGGCGGGCTGCCGCTCAGCCGGCACCCGTAGGCCACGGCGAAGAACACCGACAGCGTCAGGCACGCCGTCGCGCCGACGATCAGGTTGTAGGGAAGCCGGCGCAGCTCCCACCACGCCACCACGTGCGCGGGATGCGACTTCTCCAGCTGATGCGCG
This sequence comes from Candidatus Methylomirabilota bacterium, assembly GCA_036002345.1. Lineage (GTDB taxonomy): Bacteria > Methylomirabilota > Methylomirabilia > Rokubacteriales > CSP1-6 > AR12. Next base: position 26,952 of record DASYTM010000013.1, read on the forward strand.
AAGATCCAGCCCGCCAGGCGGAGCGACAGACGGAAGAGCGGCGTGTTGATCACGCGCGGCTCTCCGCGCGGCGCTTCCAGCGGCGGCGCAAGATGAACAGCGCGGCCGCCGGCAGGACGAGCGCACCGGTCACCACGCTGTGCCACTCGTTGCTCAAGCGCGCATTGATATCGCCGGGCAAGCTCTGGGCCGGATCGGCGACGAGATAGCGGACGACGACGATATCGCCGGTCTTGAGGCTCGCGCAGCTCGGGTTGCCGTACCCCGCCGCGCCGGAACCGGTGTACGTCTTGTCGCCGACCCGGAACGCGTACGCGAACGTGGCGTGGTTGCCGCACGTCGTCCCCGTCACCACGCCCTGTACGTTGGCGCCGTGGGCCTCGAACCGCGAGTAGCTCGGCAGGTTACACGCGCCGATGAGGGTGCCGACCACGAGGCCACTCGCGAGATAGA
>DASYTM010000014.1:0-26730 GCA_036002345.1 Candidatus Methylomirabilota bacterium
CGCGTACGTTCTCCGACATCTGCGTGAGCATCGAGCGGAACATCCAGAAGCCGAGCAGCATGAGGAACAGCGTGAGCCCGAGGCTCGCCTGCGCGAACGTGCGGTGGATGGCGCCGACCTGCCACAGCGTGAAGGCGAAGACGAGGAGCGGCACGATGCCCACGAGGGCGAACACCACCGAGGCCGCCTGTTGCAGACCCTGCTGCCGGCCCTGCGCCGTCGGTTGAGCCATGACGTCCCTCCCGACGGCACGATAGCAGAGCGCGCTGCCGAACCCGCGAAGGATCCGGTCAGCGGGGGGCGGGCAGCCGGGCGCGGATCAGGTCGTCGATGGGGCCCGAGACGCGGACGATCTCGTTGGCCGCGAACGTCCCGCGGCGGATGACGACCACGAAGAGGTTGCCCGCGATACCCGCGCGGCGCGTGGCGTCCGTGACCGGCGCCCACGCGAGCGCGCGCGGCGCGTCGGCCTCGGTGAACGTGACGAGGTTGGCCAACGTGCCGTCGGGGCCGACGGCGAGGATGCGCGCGCCGTGGCGATCGGCGACCACGAGGTGGCCGCCCGGGCTCACGTCCATGCCCGCCACGATGGGGCCGCGGAGGGCGAGCTGCCGGCCCTCGGGACCGACCCTCCAGATCTCGCCGCTGCCGCGCTGCCAGGGTGCCTCGGTGTCGCCGTCCGCGGCGACCCAGACGCGGTCGCCGCGCGCGACGACCAGGCGCGGCCGCGCGACGGCGAGCCAACGCGGATCGACCACGCGTCCCGTCGCGTCGAGCTTCAGGACCACGCCGCGCTGCCGGTCCGCCACGTAGATGTGGCCGGCGGCGTCGAGGGCCACGCCCTCGGGCTGCTTGAGCAGCGGCGCCTCGCCCGGCGGCGGCGTGCCGCCGGCCAGGAGCTCGGTGCGGCCGTCCACGAGCTTGTAGAGCACGCCGAGACCGCGGTCGCGGTCGTACGTCGTCACCAGCAGCTCGCGCCCGTCGCGGACGGTTCCGATCTGGACGTTGAAGAGCGGCGGCCCGTAGATGTGGCGCGCGATTCCGTCCTTGCCGAGCCGCGCGCCGCCGAGCGGAAAGCGCAGGAGCGGCCACAGGTCCTCGACCTCGCCGCCGAAATACCGGCGGCCGCTGCGGCTCGTGTAGAGGAGGCCGGCGCCGTCGATGGCGATCGAGGAGGCGGACGGGATGCCGACCACGCCGCGCCCGTCGATGTCGGCGGTGCCGGTGACGTAGACCTCGGCGCTGAAGCCGGGCGCCACGCGGATCTCGCCCCACGCCGCGGCGGGCGCCAGGAGCAACGTCAGCAGCGCGAGTGCGGCGCGCATCAGCCCTTCACGCTGCCGGCGGTGAGCCCCTCCACCATGTACTTCTGGAGGTAGATGTAGGCGGCGATGACGGGCAGTGTGGTCAGCACCGCGCCCGACATCAGGTAGCCCCACCCGTACACGTCCCCGGTGATGAACGACGCGAGCCCGACGGGCAGCGTGCGCAGCCGGCCGTCGGTGATGAACACGAGGGCGTAGAGGAACTCGTTCCAGGCCTGCGTGAACGCGTAGAGGCCGGCGGCGAGCACGCCCGGCGCCGAGAGCGGCAGCACCACGCGGTAGAAGGCGCCGAAGCGCGTGGCGCCGTCGATCATGGCCGCCTCCTCGAGCTCCTCGGGGATCGACTCGAAGTAGCCCATGAGCAGCCACGTGACGAACGGCACCGTGAACGACGGATAGGCGGCGATCAGCCCGCCCAGGCTGTTGGCGAGGCCGAGGTTGCGCATCTGCGCGTAGAGCGGGATGAACAGGATCGAGGGCGGGACCAGGTAGGTGATGAGGGTGGCGCTGGCCAGGAAGCCGCGGCCGAGGAAGCGCAGCCGCGCCAGCGCGTAGGCGCCGATCGTGCCCACCGCGGTGGCGAGCAGCGTGCTCGCGATCGCCACCGTGGCGCTGTTGCGGTACCAGGCCACGAATTCGGTCTTGCGGAGGAGCTGATCGTAGTTCTCGGTGACGAGCGGCCGCGGCCAGAACATCGAGGCCAGGCTCCGCATCTGCTCCTCGCTCTTGAACGACGTGATCGTCATCCAGTAGAACGGGAACAGCACGAGCACGGCGAGGATCACGAGCACGGTGTAGGCGAACGTCGTCTGCGCACGGCTGCTCGTCTTCATCGCCGGCGTCCCCGCCGCATGTAGCGCGCCAGCACCATGATCGTCACCGCCAGCGCGGGCAGCAGATAGAGCGCCACCGCGATGGCTTCCCCGAGGCGCTGGGCCCCGAAGGCCGTCTCGTAGGTGAACACGGGCATCACCATGGTGGTGCCGCCCGGCCCGCCCTTGGTGAGGATGTAGACGATCTGGAAGTCGTTGAAGGTCCAGATCGTGGAGAGCAGCACGACGATGATCATGATGTTCTTGAGCCCGGGCAGCGTCACGTGGAGGAAGCGCTGCAGCGTCCCCGCGCCGTCCACCGCGGCCGCCTCGTACAGCTCGGTGGGGATCGCCTTCATGCCGGCCAGGAACGAGATGCCGAAGAACGGAAACCCGCGCCAGATGTTCACGGCGATCACCGAGGCCATGGCCGTGCCCGGCTCGGAGAGCCAGCCCACCCCCTGCGGGAGGACGCGCAGCACGCGCACGAGCACGTAGTTCAGGACGCCGAGGCTGCCGTCGAAGATCCAGAGGAAGTTCAGCGCGGAGACGACCGTCGGCGCCACCCACGGGATGAGCAGCACGCCCGTCCAGAACGAGCGCCAGCGGACGTTCGAGGTGAGCACCAGGGCCATGATCACGCCCAGCACGAGCTTGAAGCCCACGGAGCCGAACGTGAAGATGAACGAGTTCACGACGGCGCGCTGGAAGAACCCGTCCCACGTGAGCCGGATGTAGTTCTCGAAGCCGACGAAGACGGGCGGCAGCCCCACGAGCTTGTGGGTCATCGAGAGGTAGATGGCGTAGCTGAACGGATAGGCGACGAGCGACAGCACGAGCAGCACGGTGGGCGCGACGAAGAGATAGCCCATCCGGTGGTCGGGCCCAAGCACGCGCTTGAGCCCGACCGCCAACCCGCCGCTCACCGCGTTGCGCGGCAGGGAGGCCGCCGGGACCGCCACCGTGGACGCCTCAGCCCCGGCTGCGGATGCGGTGGATGTCCTCGACGCGCTTGTGGGCTTCCTTCAGCGCGGCATCGATGGAGAGGCCGCCGGTCACGATACGGCCTCCCATATCGGCGAGGATGAACTGCGCCTCGACCTCGATGGCGGCGGGCGTGATGGGGCCGGGGTAGCCGGGCCACACGCTGCGGAGGATGTTCTCCTTCATGCCCGCGAAGTTCGGATTGCTCTTCCAGTACGGGTGATCGGCGCGCGCCTTGTATACCGGGCCGGCCTGGCCGCTGCACGCCTTCATGTACTCCTCGAAGCGCTTCTCGTCCTCCACCCAGCGCACGAGGTCGTCGCACAGCTCGGCGTACTTGCTCGTCTTGAACAGCCCCCAGTTGTACGCGCCCGCGAAGACGAAGGTGCCCGCGGGCCCCCCCGGCGTCAGGATCACCTGGGTCTTGTCGTAGAGCGGGTTCTTCTTGGCGCCCATCGCGTAGTAGAGGCTGGCGCCGTTGTTGGTCATGACCAGCTTGCCGGCCATGAACGCCTCGTTGTTGTGGAGGTCGGTCCAGCCCATCACGCCGGGCGGCTGGATCTTGTGCTTCTGGATCGTGTCCACCGCGAACTGCATCGCCGCCGTGTTGGCCTTGAGATTGGACGTCGCCAGCGCGGGCTTGCCCTCCTTGTCCCAGGTCCCCCCGCCGTAATCCCAGAGGAGGTTCTGGAGGAACCCGCGCGCGTCGTCGGAGCGGTTGAGCGTCTGGCCGAAGCCCCAGAGATCCTTGGCGGGGTCCTGCGTCTTCTTCGCGACCTCGACGACGTCGGGGTCATAGACCTTCGGCATCTTGAGGCCCTTCTCCTCGATCAGGTCCTTCCGCACGTGGAGGCCGCCGCCGAAGGCCAGCCGCGCCACCGCGAAGTACTGGCCGTCCAGCTGGACGACCCGGTCGGCGTAGGGCAGGAGCCCGCCGCGCGCGGCCGCGATGTCCTTCGCGAGCTTCGTCACGTCGCGCAGCGCGGGACGGTAGCGCATCGGACCCTGGTAGTTCATCTCGGCGATGTCGGGCGGGTTGCCGGCCTCGATGGCCGCCACGAACTTCTGCTCGCGGTCGCCGAAGGTCGCCCAGTCGAACTCGACCTGGACCTTGCGCTCCTTCGCCCACTCCTCGACCTGGCGGGCGAGGATGTCGTTGCCGGCGGTCACGTACGACTTGAAGAGCCAGACGCGCAGCTTGGGGCCCTGCGCGTGCGCCATCGAGTTGAGAATGCCGAGCCCGGCCGCCGTGCCGCCCGTGATGACGGCCGCCTGACGCAAAAACTCGCGGCGCGCGATGCGGCCGGCCGCGAGCTGATCAGCCAGATCCGAGAGTCGCCTGTCCATGCACCCCTCCTTGGGAAAACAGAGTGTACCTTGACGCCGGGGAGGCCGAAACGTAAGTTCGAGGCGGCCATGGCCGAGCCGGCGCGCCGCGTCCGCGACACCCCGTTCGCTTACGCGTGTCACCGCTGCCGCCGCTGCTGCCACGACAAGCGCATCCACGTGAACCCGTACGAGGTCGCCCGGCTCGCGCGCAATCGCGCGCTCAGCACCACCGACGTCCTCGAGCGCTACACCACGGCGGCTGGCACCGAGCTCCAGACGACGGACACGGGCGCGTGCGTGTTCCTGACCGACGCCGGCTGCGGCGTGCACGCCGACCGGCCGCTCGTGTGCCGGCTCTACCCGCTCGGCCGCCACATCGACACCGACGGCGGCGAGACGTTCTCCGAGCTCGCGCCACATCCCGAGACCGAGGGCGTCTACAGCCTCTTCGGCACGGTGGACGCGTATCTCGAGGCGCAGGGCGTGCGGCCGTTCACGGCCGCCGCCGACCGGTACCTGGAGCTGATCACCCGGCTCTCGGCGCGGCTCAGCGAGGCCGTGCAGGCGGATCCCGAGGTCGAGACCGACGTCCGCGCGGCGCTGGACGCGCCCACGGAGGGCACGATCCCGGAGTGGCTGGACCTCGACCGCGTGGTGGAGGCGTGGCGCCGCGAGCGCGACCTGCCGCCGCCCGCCACGATCGAAGACGCGATGGCTATGCACATCGAGGCGCTTGACCATGGAGGACCGCGATGACCGACGAACAGAAGGGCATCTCCCGGCGCAACGCCGTGAAGCTCGCCGTCACCGCCGCCGCGCTCGGCGTGACCATCGGCGTGGACCCGCAGCAGCTCCTGGCGGGCGGCACGACCGTCGAGCAGCAGAAGGGCAGCGAGCAATCGAAGCAGGTCAAGGGCGGCCAGCAGGGCAAGCAGGTCAAGGGCGACCAGAAAAAGGCGATGCAGCAGAAGCAGTCGAAGCAGTCCAAACAGATGAAGGGCGCGCAGAAGAAGGCCGAGCAGATGAAGTCGGACCAGCTCAAGGCCGACCAGCAGAAGGCCATGCAGCAGAAGGCGCCCGCGGCCACCCAGCAGAAGGCGCCGGCCGCCGCGCAGTCGAAGTAAGCGTCAGGCGCGCGGCGTCAGGATCAGGTAGGTCGCGCGGCCGACGGCGAGGAGCGTGCCCGCGTCGTCGGTGATGCGCACCTCGCCGAAGGCGACGGTGCGCCCGCGCCGGAGCAGCGTGCCTTCCGCGTAGATCGCGGCGCCGCGCGCCGCCGCGAGATACGTCACGTTCAGGTCGAGCGTGGTCTGCCCCACCCCGCCCGCCGACTCCGCGCTCACCGTGGCCAGAGCGCAGCCGATGGCCGCGTCCACCAGCGCCGCATAGACGCCGCCGTGCACGGGCGCGCCCGGCGCGTTGCGCAGATCGTCGGTCACGCTGACGCGCAGGCGGGCCCAGCCCTCGCGCACTTCCGCGACGTCGATCCCGAGGTGCTGCCAGAAGCGGTTGCCGCGCGCGCGGTCGCGCGCGACGGCGAGGAGGTCGTCAGCCACGCGGCCGGCGGCGCACGACGCCGTTCGCGGCGTCGGCGGCGCGCGCGGCGCGCAGGCGCTTGCCGGGCGGGCCCCACCCGCCCCCGCCCGCGGACTCGACGAAGAAGACGTCGCCCGGCCGCACCGGGACGCCGACCTCCTTGGTCTTGAGCGTGCGCGGCGCGCGGCCGCGCGAGAGCAGGCGGTAGCGGTGCGGCAGGCCGTCCTGGCCGCCGAGGATGCCGTACGAGGGATGGCGCGTGCCGTCACCCGCGGTGTTCGCCACGCCCGGCTCCTTCGTGTCCACCCGCAGCCGCAGCACCGACCCCACGCCGCCGCGATGCTGGCCGTCGCCCGCCGAGTCCGCGCGGAACTCGTGCAGCTCGAAGGTCAGCGGGAAGCGCACCTCCGCGACCTCCACCGAGCCGAACTTGATCCCGCCCACGGCCTGCCCCTCGCCCGCCGTCTCCCAGCCGTCGCCCGCGGAGCATGCGCCGCCGCCGCCGCGCGCGTGGAACATGTGCCAGATGAACTGGCGCTTGGTGCGCGGGTTCACGCCCTTGATGGCGATGCGGAAGCGGCGCGACCAGCCCGCCAGCACGCGGGCCGGACACGACTTCGCGAGGGCCTTGATCATGGCCTCCGCGATCTCCTGGGCGCAGTGGTTGGTGGCCAGCGTCACCGGCGCGGGCGGGCGCGGGTGCACGATGGTCCCCTCGCGCGTGATCACCTTCACCGGGCGGAAGGCGCCGGAGTTCTTGGGCGTGCGCGGCTCGATGAGGAACGCCAGCGCCATGAAGACGGCGGACATCGTGTTGGGGACCGACGAGTTCACGAAGCCGTGCACCTGGGGATCGGACGCGCTCAGGTCGACGGTGAGGCTGTCGCCCTTCTTGGTGACGGTGGCGCGGATGGCGATGTTCTCGATCCCGTGGCCGTCGTCGTCCAGCACGGCCTCGCCGCGGAAGACGCCGTCCTTCCACGTGCGGATGCACGCGCGGGCCTGGCGCTCGGCGCCGTCGAGGATCTCGTCCACGGACTCCCGCACGGTCTTGCTCCCGTACTCCTCGATCAGCGCCTGGAGCCGCCGCTCGCCCACGCGCGCCGAGCCGATCATGGCGCGCAGGTCGCCCATGAAGTCGTGCGGGTGGCGCACGTTGGTGGTGACCATCTTCAGCACGTCGTCGCGCAGCTCGCCGGCGTCGTAGAGCTTGAGCGGCGTGATGCGCAGGCCTTCCTGCCAGATCTCGGTCGCGGCGGGGTTGTAGGCGCCGTGCGTGGAGCCGCCGATGTCGGACTGGTGGGCGCGGTTGATGGACCAGAAGGCGATCTCCCCGTCCACGAAGACCGGCACGAACGCGGTGAGATCCGGCAGATGGTTGTTGCCGTGGTACGGATCGTTCAGCAGGAACACGTCGCCCGGCTTCACGCGCCCGGCGAAGAAGTCGCGCACCGACTCGACGGCCCACGGGATGGCGCCCACGTGGATCGGCACGTGGTCGGCCTGCGCCACCAGCCGCGCCTGGGCGTCGCAGATCGCCGTGGAGAAGTCGCGGCTGGAGTTCAGGATCTGCGAGTAGGCGGTACGCAGCATCGCCTCGCCCATCTCCTCGACGATGGCGGAGAAGCGATGGGTCAGGACGGAGATGGTGACGGGGTCGAGCATGGATCAGAGTATACGCGGCGTCACGGCACGTCGGCGATCCAGAGCACGTGGGAGCGCAGCGCGCCACCGGCCAGCGCGTCGTGGAACCGGCGGTCGGCCGTGACGACCGGACAGTGGCGAAGCACGGCGACCGCGAGGTACAGGCTGTCGTAGACGCTGCGGTCGAAGCGCATCGCGAGGTCCAGGGCCAACGGGACCAGCGCCTGCGAGGGATGAACCTGAAAGAAATGACGGCCCAACTCCTCCACAGCCGCTCCCGCGATGGCGGAGGTGGTCTGGTTGCCCCTGACACGCTTCCATAGCGCGTTTGCGAACTCGGCGAAGAAGACGTCCGGCACGAGCAGATCGTGCCCGCCGTCGATGAGCCGAAGGGCATCGGTCTCGTGGACTTCACGAAAGAACCACTTCACGGCGACGCTGGCGTCAACGACGAACTCGCTCACCGCTCGCGATCCTCGCGGATGAGCAACGTGCTGTCGCCGAAGCGTTTGCCCCGAGTCATAGCGCGGATGCGCCGGATACCTTCGAGGATCTCATCCGAGTGGGGCGCCCGTGCCTCGCGCTCCAAGATCTCCTTCACTTCGGCCTGCAGCGATCGGCCGCGGCGCTTGGCCTGGGCCTTCAGGCGCTTGACCACGGCGGGCGCGAGCCCACGAACGAGCACGTCGGGCATGGCGGATCACCTCCCTGCTATCAGGATGATAGCAGACACCACAGGCCCCGGCGGCCGCCTGCGGCGCCGCTCCCCGGTAATTTGGTGTACCATCCGCCGTCGTGACCCTCCCCCGCACTGCGAGCGCGGTCATCATCGGTGGCGGCGTGGTCGGCTGCTCCATCGCCTACCACCTCGCGGGCCGCGGCGTGCGCGACGTGCTCGTCCTCGAGCGTGAGACGGTGGGCAGCGGCACGACGTCCAAGGCCGCCGGCGGCATCCGCGCCCAGTTCCCGACGGAGACGGAGGTCCGCTTCTCGCTCGAGGCCATCAAGGTCTTCGAGCGCTTCGAGGACGAGTTCGGCGTCGATCCCGGCTACAAGAAGATCGGCTACCTCTTCCTCGTCTCCGATCCCGCCGACCTCAAAGGTTTCGAGACGCGCATCGCGATGCAGCGGCGGCTCGGCGTGGACGTGCGCGTGATCTCGCCCGACGAGGCCAGGAAGCTCGTGCCCGCGCTGCGCGTGGACGACCTCGTGGCCGCCGTGTGGGGCCCGAACGACGGCCTCGCCGGCCCCGCGGAAGTGACGAACGCCTTCGCGAAGGCCGCCCGCGCGCGCGGGGTGAAGATCGCCGAGGGCGTGCGCGTGACGGCGATCGAGCGCGGCGACGCGTGCGTCACGGGCGTCGAGACCACCGGCGGCGCCGTCTCCACGCCTCTCGTGATCAACGCCGCCGGGCCCGTGGGGGCGACCGTCGCGCGCCTGGCCGGCGTGGACGTGCCCGTGCAGCCGCGGCGGCGGCACATCTTCTTCACCGAGCCGTTCCCCGAGATCCCCGGCCCCGTGCCGCTCACCACGGACCGCGAGAGCGGCTTCTACTTCCGCAAGGAGATGGAGCAGGTGCTGTTCAGCCCGGGCGACGTCGAGGACATCGGCGCGGACTTCGAGGTGCCGATGGACTGGCGCCGGCTCGACGAGGCGGTGGACAAGGCCGTGCGCCGCGTGCCGGCGCTCGAGTCCGCGAAGATCGCGGGGGGCTGGGCAGGGCTGCGGCCGCTCACGCCCGACGACCACGCGATCATCGGCTGGGCGCCCGGCCTCGACGGCTTCTTTCTCGCCGTCGGCTTCGGCGGCCACGGCTTCCAGCACTCACCGGCGACCGGCCGCCACGTCGCGGACTGGATCGTCGACGGCAAGCCGTCGATGGACCTCTCGCTCTTCGATCCGGCGCGCTTCGGAGCCACGCCCGCCTCTCTCAGGCCACCCACGGCCGACGCGGACACGACGCTTCGATACAAAAACCCCGATGCCGAGTGACCTGACCATCGCCGACGTCCGCGTCGTCCTCGCGGACATCCCCGTCAAGCGCCCGCACCACATGTCGTTCACCACGCTGCACGCGATGAACTTCGCCTTCGTGCGGATCGAGACGAAGGGCGGGCTCGTGGGCTGGGGCGAGGCGGCGTGCCTGGGCGGGCCGACCTGGAGCGAGGAGTCCGCGGAGTCCGTCCAGATCGTCATCCAGCGCTACCTGGCGCCGCACCTCGTGGGACGCGACGCGGCGGGGATCGAGCCGCTGCGCGTGGAGATGGGCCGCCGCGTGCAGGGCAACCCGTTCGCCCGCGCCGCCGTGGAGATGGCCCTGTGGGATCTCAACGGCAAGGCGCTCGGCGTCCCCGTTCACCGCCTCCTGGGGGGCCGCGTGCGCGACAGCGTGCCGCTGTCGTGGTCGCTCGCGGTGGCGAGCCCCGAGGCGGAGATCGAGGAGGCGCGCGCGAAGGTCGCGCTCGGCCACCGCATCTTCAAGATCAAGACGGCGGCCCATCCCGTCGCCCACGACGTCGAGCGCGTGCGCCGGATCCGCGAGGCCGTCGGCCCGTCCGTCTCGCTGCGCGCGGACGCCAACCAGGGCTGGGACCGCCCGACCGCGCTCGCCGCCATCCGCGCGCTGGAGCCCTACGGCCTCGACTTCGTCGAGCAGCCGGTGCCGAAGTGGGATCTCGACGGCATGGCGGAGATCGCGCGGCGCGTGCAGGTCCCGATCATGGCCGACGAGTCGTGCGGCAGCGAGCACGACGCGATGGCCATCGCGCGGCGCGGCGGCGTGTCGATCCTCGCCCTCAAGCTGACGAAGTCGGCGGGGATCCTCGGCACGATGGCGATCGCGCGGATCGCCCAGGCCGCCGGGATGAGCTGCTACGTGGGCTGCATGATCGAGACGTCGCTCGGCACCGCCGCGTACCTGGCGGCGGCCGTGGCAGCCGCGCCCGTGACGTGGGGCTGCGAATTGTTCGGTCCCCTGCTGCTCCAGGGCGACGTGGTGCGCCGGCCGGTCGAGTACGCCGACGGCGCCATCCTCGCGCTGGACGGTCCCGGGCTCGGCGTGGACGTGGACGAGACGGCGCTGAAGGAATGGATCAGACACTAGCTCGCGGGAGGACATCATGAACCGACGGCTGTGGACGTGCCTCGTCATCGCCGCGCTCGTGGCGGCCGGCTTCGCCGGCGCCGCGTCCGCGCAGAAGCCGGTCAAGATCGGCGTGCTCACCCCGCTCTCGCCGCCCGGCGACGCCGTCGCCGGCCAGTTCATCGTGCGCGGCGCGAAGATGGCGGCCGAGGACCTCAACGCCAAGGGCGGCGTGCTGGGCGGCCGCAAGATCGAGCTCGTCATCGAAGACGACGGCGGCACGCCCGAGAAAGGCGTGGCCGGCCTGCGCAAGCTCGCCTCCCAGGACCAGGCCGTCGCCGTCCTCGGTCAGTTCCACAGCTCGGTGATGGGCGCCGTCCAGACGGTGGCCGAGCAGTTCAAGGTCCCCGTCTTCGCCACGCAGGCCTCGGCGCGCGAGGTCACCGAGCGGCACCTCAACTACACGTTCCGTACCCACGTGATCGACGCCGACCGCGTGGCCATCTGGAACCGCTGGATCAAGGACCGCCGCTTCAAGCGCGTGGCCCTCATCGCCGAGAACACCGACTACGGCGTGGGGCTCGTGGAGGAGACGAAGAAGCAATTCAAGACCATGGACGTGAAGGCCGAGCTGAAGACGGTCATCTTCGACCGCGCGGCCGTGGACCTCACGCCGCAGCTGCTCGAGGTCAAGAACTGGAAGCCCGACATGTGGATCAACGGCGGCATCGGCACGCCCATGTACCTCATCATCAAGCAGGCGTACGACGTTGGGCTCTTCCCGGCGGTGCCGACGCTCATCACCTACGACGCGCCGGTGCGCCCCGAGTACTGGAAGACCGTGGGCGAGAAGGGCAACTACGCCACGTTCTTCGTCTACTACCACCCGACCATGAAGCTCACGCCGCGGGGCGAGGCCTTCCGCAAGCGGTACATGGCGGAGTTCAAGGAGGATCCCGTGTACGCGTCCCTGAACGCCTACGCGCAGACCTTCCTGATCGCCGACGCCCTCAACGCCGGCAAGAGCGACAAGGCCGACGACCTCGTGAAGGCGCTCCTCGCCGGCAAGTTCGAAGGCTGGAACGGCACCATCAGCTTCAGCCGCGGCGAGGGCCCGTACTGGCAGCAGTGGTCGCCCCCCATGCTGATGGTGCAGTACACGCGCGTGGAGCAGCCGTTCGCCGAGGTGAAGATCATCGCGCCGCCCGAGTTCAAGACGGGCGAATGGATGAGCCAGCCGAAGTAGCACGCGCGTGGACGCGGTTCTCGTCTCCCAGTACGTGCTCTCCGGCGTCGTGATCGGGCTGATCTACAGCCTCATGGCGCTGGGGATCACGTTCATCTACGGGATCATGAAGATGATCAACTGGGGGATGGGCGAGTTCTACATGATCGGCAGCTACGCGCAGTACGCGCTCATCGCCACCCTGCTCGGGCCGAGCCGCTGGTGGGTGGCCCTGCCGCTGGCCATGGGCGCGGTGTTCGTGCTCGGGCTGATCATCCAGCGGCTCTTGCTGCGGCCGATGTTCGTCGGCGTGGTGGAGCGCCGCGACGAGTACGCCACCATCGTCACCATCGGGCTGATGGTGTTCTTCCGGAACCTCGCCATCGTGGTGGGCGGCCCCAACCAGTACGCGCCCGGCGACTACGCCAAGCCGACCACGCTCGGCACCCTGCCCATCTCGGGCAACCGCTTCGTGGCCCTCATCGCCACCCTCGTCCTGCTCGCCCTCTTCTATCTCGTCGTCAAGCACACGGCGATCGGCCGCGCGCTGCGCGGCGCCGCCCAGAACCGCGTGGGCATCCAGACCGCCGGCATCGACGTCCTCCGCCTCGACATGATCGCGTTCGGCGTGGGCGTCTCCCTCGCGGCCGCCGCCGGCGCGCTCCTCGCCCCCGACTTCCTCGTCTACCCGGAGAACGGCGCCATCTCCACCTTCAAGGGGTTCGAGATCATCGTCATCGGCGGGCTCGGCTCCATCGCGGGGAGCGTCGTCGGCGGGCTCCTGCTCGGTGTGCTCGAGGCGCTCGGGGCGGTGTTCATCTCCTCCGCGTACCGCGACCTCTACGGCTTCGTGCTCCTGATCCTCGTCCTGGTCGTCCGCCCCACCGGCCTCTTCGGCGAGCGCGAGCGAACGGTCTAGCGGCGGAGGCGGCGGACGAGCCCGCTGCCGAGGCCGACGAGGCCGGCCGGGTAGGCGCGCGCGACGAGGAGCACGAGCAGCGCGAAGAGGACCATGCGGATCTCGCCCCACGGGCGCAGGGCCTCGGACAGCACCTCGATGAAGACCGCGCCGACCACGGGACCCCAGAACGTCCGCAGGCCGCCGAGGATGACCATGATGACGACGATCGCCATCTCGTTGAACTTCATCGGCGTGGGCGACAGCAGCCCGACGTAGTGGCCCTGGAAGCCGCCGGCCACGGCGGCGAAGACGGCGGACACGGCGAAGACGACGCGCTTCCACTTGAAGGTGTCCACGCCCATCACCGCCGCCGCCTCCTCGTCGTCGCGAATGGCGCGCAGGTACACGCCGACGCGGGAGTGCACGAGCTGCCAGGCGACCAGGACCGCGGCGAGGGCCAGGCCGAGGAAGAGGAAATAGTGCGGCGTCGGGCGCGGCGTGCCGAAGAGAAACGGGGTCATGAGGCCCAGGTCCCCGCGCGTGATCTCGTACTCCACGGCCACGAGCAGCCGCAGCGACTCCGCGAACGCCCACGTGGCCAGGGCCAGGTAGATGGCGCGCATGCGGAGACACAGCGTGCCCAGGCCCCAGCCGACCAGCGCGGCCACCGCGACCCCGGCCACCACGCCGACCACGATCGGGACCTTCGCGTGCAGCACGAGCAGCGCCGAGGTGTAGGCGCCCACGCCCGCAAACGTGTGGTGCGCGAGCGAGAACTGTCCCGTGTAGCCCGCGAGGAGGTTCCAGCCGATGGCGAGCACGACGTAGTAGAAGCTCGTGACGAGGACGTGCAGGTGGTACTCCGTGACCGCCCACGGCAGCCACGCCAGGGCCGCGTACACGACGAGCGCGAGCCCGATGCGACGCGCCAGCGGCGGGATCAGCTCAGATCCCCAGGAGGGCATCGCGCACGAGGTCGCGGACCTGCTCGGCGAAGACGGCCCGCGGCCCGTGATGGCGCACGCGCCCCATCTCGATCATGTAGAGGTAGTCGCTCACCTGGATGGCCTTGGCGATGTTCTGATCCACGAGGAGGATGGAGGTGCCCGCCTCCCGCACCCGCAAGAGCTGCGTGTAGACCTGCTCCGTGATCTTCGGCGACAGCCCCGCCGACGGCTCGTCCACCAGCAGAAGGCTCGGGTCGGTGACGAGCTCCTTGCCCAGCGACAGCATCTTGGCCTCGCCGCCCGACAGCGTGGTGGCGCGCGCCCGCCGCTTCGCCCGCAGGCGCGGAAAGGCCGCCCACGCGCGCTCCAGCATGGCGGCCATGCGCGCGCGGTCGCCGCGGAAGACCCACGCGCCGAGCTCCAGGTTCTCCTGCACGGTGAGCTGCGGGAACACGCTGGCGCCCTGGGCGACGTAGCTCACGCCCTGCCGCTTCACGGCGTGGGGCGGCAGCGTCTGGATCGGGCGGCCGTCGAGCACGATCCGCCCGCGCCGGGGATGCAGGAAGCCGAAGATGGTCTTGAGCAGCGTCGATTTGCCGGCGCCGTTGGCGCCGATGATGCCGGTGATGCTGCCGCGCTCGACGGCGAGGGAGACGCCGGTGAGGACGTCGATGCCCTCGACGTAGCCCGCCACCACGTCGTGCACGTCGAGGAGCGCCATTCAGCCGCCGAGGTAGGCTTCCAGCACGGCGGGCTGGTTGGCCACGGCCTCGAAGGAGCCCTCGGCGATGAGCCGGCCCTCGTGCATCACGGACACGCGCGGGGCGAGCCGCCGCAGCGTCGCCATCTCGTGCGAGACGATCAGGAACGTCACGCCCTCGGTGCGGTTCGCCTCGAGGATCGTCTCCATGATGGTGTCCTTGATGGTGGGGTGCACGCCCGCGAAGGGCTCGTCCATCAGGAAGAGGCGGATGGGCTGCAGCATGAGGCCGCGCGCGATCTGCAGCAGCATGCTCTGGCCGCCCGACAGCTCCTTGGCGAGGGCGTCGCGATGGCCGTCGAGCAGCACCAGGTCGAGCAGGCGCCGCGCGCGGTCGCGGATCTCGCCGGGGCCGCGCCGGCCGCCCCGGTCCAGCTCCGCGAGGGCCGGCACGAGCACGTTCTCCAGCACCGTCATGTTGCCGAAGAGCTTGCTGATCTGGAAGGTGCGCGCCACGCCGCGGCCGGCGATCTGGTGCGGGCGCAGCCGGTCGATGCGCTCGCCGTCGAGCCGGATCTCCCCGGCGTCGGGCCGGTAGAGCGCAGAGACGAGATTGATGGTCGTCGTCTTGCCGGAGCCGTTGGGGCCGATCAGCCCGCGCACCTCGCCCGCCTCGAGGCTGAGATCGAGGCCGTCCACCGCGACCACGCCGCCGAAGCGCTTGGCGAGCCCGCGGATCTCGAGGAGCGTGCTCATGACGGCGTGCTCATGGCGGGGCGGGATTGTCTCACACCGCCGGCGGCGAGCGGACGGCTAGGCGGTGGGCGGAGCGGCCAGCACGCGGGCGATCACCCGGCGCAGCTCGTCGAGGTCGCACGGCTTCGCGAGGTACGGCGCGCCGGTCTGCTCGAGGAACTCGCGCTTGTCGCGGCTCAGCACGTCGCCCGTGAGGAAGACCAGGCGTCCGCGCAGGGCGGGGTGCCGGCGGCTCAGCTCGCGGTAGAACGACTCACCGTCGAGCACGGGCATCTTGGTATCCGACACGACGAGGTCGTAGCGATGCGTGGCGAGCAGTCCGAGCGCCTCGGCGCCGTCGCCGGCGATGTCGACCTCGTGGCCGTCGCGCCGAATCGCGTCCGCGAGGGCTTCGGCCACGGCGCGCTCGTCGTCCACGACCAGCACCGTGCCGCAGCGGACGGCGGCGGGCGCCGCGGCGGCCGCTGGCGGCTCCGTGCGCGGCGGCGTCTCCACGGGCAGCTCGACGATGAAGGTCGTGCCGCGCCCGGCCGCGCTCGCCACCGTGATGGTGCCCCGATGCTCCTCGATGATGCCGCGGCAGAGCGAGAGCCCGAGCCCCGTCCCCTCGCCCGGGGGCTTCGTCGTGAAGAACGGCTCGAAGATCCGCGCCCGCACGTCGTCGGGAATGCCGGGGCCCGTATCCTCGAACTCCAGGTGGACCACGCCGCGCCCGGCGTCGTAGTGGCTGCGCACGCTCACGCGCCGGGGTCCCGGCCGGCGCCGCATCGCGTGCTGCGCGTTGACGATGAGGTTCACGAAGACCTGGTGGAGCTGATGGGGATCCACCCACATCACGGGAAGATCGGCGCCGAGCTCGAGGGCCACCTCCACGCCGTCCACGCGCAGCTCATAGGCCAGGAGCTCCACGGAGTTCTGCACGATGTCGCGGAGGAGCGCCGGCGACCGCTCGGGCGGGCGCTGGCGGGCGAAGGCCAGGAAGTTGCGGACGATCCGCACGCAGCGGTCGGCCGCCTGGCGGATTTTCGCGGTGCGCACCGGGAACGACCCCGGGTCGGTGGCGTCGAGGAGCTGGGCCTGCGCGCTCAGCACCGTGAGCGGGTTGTTCAGCTCGTGGGCGACCCCGGCCAGCAGCGAGCCCATGGCCGCCACCTTCTCGCTCTGCAGCAGCCGCTCGGTGCGCTCGCGGACGGTGTCCTCGAGCGCGCGCGCGTGCGCCTCGAGGGCCAGGTACAGGCGCCGCGTCGCGAGCAGGTTGCCGATCCGGAGCAGGGCCTCGAAATGCTCGAACGGCTTCGTAAGGAAATCGTGGGCGCCCGCGGCCAGCGCGCGGCGCTTGGCGTCGGGCGTGGCGTCGGCGGTCAGCACGAGCACCGGCACGTACGCGGCCGGGGGAATCTCGGCGCGCAGCTGCGCCAGCACCGCCACGCCGTCGAGGTGCGGCATCATCAAATCCAGTACGATGAGGTCGGGCTGCACGCGGCGGTAGAGGTCGAGGACCTCGCGCGCGTCCGTGGTGCTCGAGAGCGCGCGGCAGCCCGCGTCGCCGAGGATCCGCTCCAGCAGGCGGACGTTCACCGGCTCGTCGTCGACGACGAGGATCTTCGCGTCGCGAAGCGCCTCCGGCGCGGGAGCGCTCATGTCCGCGGCAGCACGGCGTCGACGTGGGCCAGGAGCTGGCGCACGTCGAGCGGCTTGGTCAGGTACGCGCGCGCGCCCGCCGCGACGAGCCGCCGTACCTGGCCGGGCGTGGCGTCGGCGCTGAGCACGATCACGGGCGTCCGCGCCAGCGCGGGGTCGGCCTTGAGCTCGCGCAGCACGTCCTCGCCCGAGAGATCGGGCAGGTGCAAGTCGAGCAGGACGAGATCGGGACGGTGCTCGCGCGCCAGGGCGAGCCCGAGCCGGCCCTGCATGGCGGGGATGAAGCGGATCGCCGGCTGCTGCCCGAGGACGCGCTCCACGAGGCGCAGGTTCGAGGGATTGTCCTCGACGTAGAGGATCACGCCGCGGCGCTGCACGGCGTCGGGGGCCGGGCGGCCGGCGTCCACGGCGGCGCGCACGTCGGGCGAGGCCGTCTCCGCGAGCTCGATCCAGAACACGCTGCCGCCGCCTTCCGCGTCCTCGAAGCCGATGCGGCCGCCCATCGCCTCGACGAGGCGCCGGGAGAGCGCCAGGCCCAGGCCGGTGCCCTCGACGCCGCCGGCCTCGGCGCCCAGCCGATCGAACGGGGTGAACAGCCGCGAGCGGACGTCCGGCGCGATCCCCTTGCCCGTGTCCGTCACGTCGAGTCTCAACCGGCCCGCGCCGGCCTCGTGGCACGCCACCACGACGCGCCCCGCCTCGTGATTGTACTTGATGGCGTTGGAGACGAGGTTCAGCAGCACCTGCTGCAGGCGCTGGCTATCGGCGAGCACGTGGCGGCCGTGCAGCCCGACGCCCGTTTCCTCGAGGGCAATGCGGCGCTCGGCGGCGAGCGGACGCGCGAGGTCCACCACGCGGCGCACCGCCTCGCCCACCTGCACCGGCTCGGGCGACAGCGGCAGCCGCCCGCTCTCGATCCGGGCGATGTCGAGCACCTCGTCGATCAGGTCGAGCAGGTGGCGGCCGCCTCTGAGAATCTGCTCGACGCTCTCGCGGTCGCCCGCCTCGTCGCCGTCGCCGCGCATCTGGAGGAGCTGGCCGAAGCCGATGATCGCGTTGAGCGGCGTGCGCAGCTCGTGGCTCATCCGGGAGAGGAACTCGCTCTTGGCGCGGTTGGCGCGATCGGCCTCGGCGGTGGCGGCGGCGAGCTCCGCGGTGCGCTGCTGCACGCGCGCCTCCAGCTCCTCGGCCTGCCGCTTCACGCGCTCGTGCAGGCGCGCCTGCGAGATGGCGATGGCGAGCTGGGCGGCCGCTTCCCGCGCGATCTCCACCTGCTCGTCGGAGAACTCGGCGCGCTCTCCGCCGAAGCTCACCGAGCCGATGAGCTCGCCGCGCACGAGCATGGGCACGACCATGTAGGCGTGGACGCCCGAGGCGAGCAGGGCGTGGGCCTCGGGGCCGTCGGGCAGCGCGTCCACGTCGATGATCTGCGCCTCGCCGCGCCGGAGGGCGGCCAGGTCGCCGGCCAGCTTCATCGAGTACCGTACCCCGGGCCCGCGGCGCACGCGGCGGCGGCCGATGGCGGCCAGCCACTCCACCTCCCCCGCCTCGAAATCGAACAGGTTCACGATCGCGCGCGGCACGCCGAGCAGGTCGCGCAGCGGCCGCAGCGCCGCCTCGGCGATGGCCATGGGATCCTGGGCGGCGAGCATCCCCCGGTCGATCTCGTGCAGCACGCGCAGCCGCTCGGAGGACTTGGCCAGCGAGGCCTGCGTCGCGCGCAGCTCGGTCACGTCGGTGACGACGACGAGGGCCGCGCGCCGGTCGCCGAAGGCCAGGTCCGCCGCCGCGACCTCCACGTCGATCACGCGGCCGTCCTTCAGGCGATGCTTCCACGGGTTCTCGTAGCGCCGCACGCCCGCCTGGGGCTCGGCGGGCAGCCGCGCCACGGCCTCGCGCACGCGCGCCGACTCCTCGGGCGGGAAGACGTCGGTCACGCGCATCCGGAGGAACTCCTCGCGCGTCCAGCCGTAGCGCTCGACGGCGGCGGGATTGACCTCGAGGAAGGCCAGCGTGGCGAAGTCGTACACCCACATCGGCAACGGATTGTTCTCGAACAGGAGGCGGAAGCCGGCGTCGGGGGTGGCCGTCATCTTCACCTATTGTACTGGGTTCGCGCCTCCGACCCTCCGGATCACCAGCCGCGACGGGGCGCCGCGGAACGGCCAGCCCGGCACCCACGCGGAGAACCGGCCCGCGGTGCCGCCCGCGACGAGAACATGCAGGCAGGCCGGCTCGCGGAACTTGGCGACGGGCGCGCCGTCGGCCGTGACCCGACACTGCTCCCACACGAAGTGGCGGACGTCGGCCTTCGACCAGCCGTCGGCCGCGATGGTCGCCGCGTGCTCGGGACCGATGACGAGCAGCGTGTCGCCGAGGGGGGCCACGTCGGGGCTCGCGATCACCACGCCCGCGCGCGCGATGGTCGTGCAGATCTCGCGGGCCGTGCGGCCGGCGGCGTCGACGACGTTTTGCGGCGCCTCCGCGGCCAGCACGGCCACCGTGCTGTCGGAGGCGGCGAAGCCGTGCTCCACCGCCAGCGACGGCCACGGGCTCGCCTCCTCGTGCTCGCCGATGCAATAGGAGTAGCGCCCGGGCTGACCGAAGGTGGACATGCTGATCGCGCCCGGCCGCGCGCCGCCGACGTTGACCCAGACCAGGCGCACGGCGCGGCCGATCGTGGCATTGGCGCGGAAGCCGGCGCCGAAGACCGACGCCGCGCCGTTGATCTCCAGCGCGCGCCGCACCGGGCCGTTGACGATCACCAGCGGCGTGACGGCGTCGGTCGTGCCCGACACGCCGACCAGGGCAAAATCCGGATCACAGATCGCTTCGACGGCCGCGAGCACAACCGGCATGTATTCGGGGCGGCAGCCCGACATCACGGCGTTGATCGCGATCCGCTCCACGGTGGCGCGGCCGAACGCCGGGGCCACGAGGCCGATCAGCTCCTCGGCGCGGCGGCCGCTCGCCGCCACCGCGGCCTGCACGCGCTCCGCCGTCGGCGGCACCACGGGCAGGCCGTCGGTCACGCCGCGCGCGAACAGCTCCTCGATCGGGTCCTTCGCCGTCACCGCGCGAATTCTAACGCGCCGCCGCGCTGGACGACGGCGGGCGGCTGGGCGATGCTGTCCTCGCATGCCTGACAGCGCCCGGCTCACCGAGGAGGGCGCGGCGGCGCTGGCCGCCGAGGCGCTGCGCCACGTCGCCACCGGCCAGGTCGTCGGCCTCGGCACGGGCCAGACGGCGACGGCGTTCGTGCGGGCGCTGGGCGCGCGGGTGACGGCCGGCCTCGCCGTGCGCGGCGTGCCCACCTCGGAGGCCACGGCGGCCCTCGCCCGGGGGCTCGGCATCAAGCTCGTCACCCCCGACGACGTCGAGGCCATCGACGTCGCCGTGGACGGCGCCGACGAGGTCGATCCGCGCGGCGAGCTCCTCAAGGGCTACGGCGGCGCGCTCGTGCGCGAGAAGATCGTGGCGGCGATGGCGCGCCGGTTCGTCGTGCTCGTCGGCGCCGAGAAGCTCGTGCCCACGCTCGGCACCCGCGGGCGCCTGCCGCTGGAGGTCGTGCCGTTCGCCGCGGGATTCGTGCGCCGGCGGCTCGAGGCGCTCGGCCATCCCGCCGACCTGCGCACGGCCGCCGGCCGTCCCGCCGTGAGCGACAACGGCCACCTCCTGCTCGACGCCCGCGTCGGCCCCATCGCCGACCCGCGCGGCCTCGACGCCGCCCTCCGCGCCATCCCCGGCGTGGTGGGCACGGGGCTCTTCGTCGGCATGACGCCGACCGTGCTGGTCTGGGACGGCGCGCGCGTCCGCGCGCTGCGGCCGGAGAACCCGAATTGAGCGCCGGCGCGCCGCTGACCCGGCGGCCGGAGTGGACGGCGTTACACGCTCACTACGAGTCGATCCGGCACGTCCACCTGAGCGAGCTGTTCGGCAAGGACGCCGCGCGCGGCGAGCGCCTCGTCGCCGAGGCGGCGGGCCTCACGCTCGACTACTCGAAGAACCGCGTCACCGACGAGACCCTGCGGCTGCTCCTGACCCTGGCCGAGTCGTCCGGCCTGCGGCAACGGATCGACGCGATGTTCGCCGCCGAGAAGATCAACGTGACCGAGGGCCGCGCCGTGCTGCACGTGGCGCTGCGGGCCCCGCGCGGCGCGCGGATCGTCGTGGACGGCGCGGACGTGGTGCCGGGCGTTCACGCGGTGCTCGACCGCATGGCCGATTTCGCCGAGCGCGTGCGGAGCGGCGCCTGGACGGGCTTCACGGGCCGGCCCATCCGGAACGTTGTCAACATCGGGATCGGCGGCTCGGACCTCGGGCCCGCCATGGCCTACGAGGCCCTCCGCTGGTACAGCGAGCGCCGGCTGACGGTGCGCTTCGTGTCCAACGTGGACGCCGCCGACTTCGTGGAGGCGACGCGCGACCTCGACCCCGCCGAGACGCTCTTCATCGTCGCCTCCAAGACCTTCACGACCCTCGAGACGCTCACCAACGCGCGCACGGCGCGCCGCTGGTGCGTGGCCGCGCTCGGCGACGAGCGCGCGGTGGCCAAGCACTTCGTGGCCGTGTCCACCGCCGAGGCGGAGGTGCGGAAGTTCGGGATCGATCCCGCGAACATGTTTCCGTTCTGGGACTGGGTGGGCGGCCGTTACTCGCTCTGGTCCGCCATCGGGCTGTCGCTGATGCTCGCCATCGGGCCGGCGCGCTTCCGCGAGTTCCTGGCCGGCGCCCACGCGATGGACGAGCACTTCCGCACGGCGCCCTGGCCCGGCAACCTGCCTGTGCTGCTCGGCCTCCTCGGCCTCTGGTACGACGACTTCGTTGGCGCCGAGACGGTGGCCATCCTGCCCTACAGCCAGTACCTCGCCCGCTTCTCCGCGTATCTGCAGCAGCTCGACATGGAATCCAACGGCAAGAGCGTGGATCTCGACGGCCGCCGCGTGGACTACCAGACGGGACCGATCGTGTGGGGCCAGCCGGGGACCAACGGCCAGCACGCCTTCTACCAGCTCATCCACCAGGGCACGAAGCTGATCCCGTGCGACTTCATCGGCTTCCTGCGCCCGCTCGACGAGGTCGGCGAGCACCACGCGCTGCTCGTGGCCAACCTCATCGCCCAGACCGAGGCCCTCGCCTTCGGTCGCGACGGGGACAACCCGCATCGCGCCTTCGAGGGCAACCGACCGAGCAACACGCTCCTCGCCGAGCGGCTCACGCCGGCCGTGCTCGGCGCGCTCATCGCCCTCTACGAGCACAAGGTCTTCGTGCAGGGCACGATCTGGCGCATCAACTCGTTCGACCAGTGGGGCGTGGAGCTCGGCAAGGAGCTCGCGAACCGCATCACGCCCGAGCTCACCGCGAAGGACGAGCCGAAGCTGACCCACGACTCGTCCACCAATGCGCTGATCCGTCGCTTCCGCCGGTTGTAGAGCTCCGGCTCTGCCTCCGCTTCCGGTTGTAGAGCTCCGGCTCTGCCTCCGCTTCCGGTTGTAGAGCTCCGGCTCTGCCTCCGCTTCGACGGCTGGGCAAGTCCTGACCGCGGCGGCAGGCCAGAAAGCGGCCAGCCCGCCCGCCGAGTCCGTCATAACCCGCTGGAATCACGCCGATTCCCCGGTCTGGTACCGCCCTTGCTCCTTTACGACTCGATGCTCAAAGGCTTCAAGGTCTTCCGGCCGGAAGTCGAGGCGGTGCTGAAGACGGTCGCCGTCATCGCGCTCCTCTCGCTGCTCGTGCTGCCGCTCGCCTGGGGCTACCAGCAGCGCAACGAGGCGCGCGAGTGGCGCGAGATCGCGTGCGCCTACCGCTTGAAGGAAGCGCTGAGCGACGGCCGCCTGGAGACGGCGGCCGACCGCCGCGGCGACCCGTGCGACCGGCTCGAAGACCTCGGCCTGCGCCTCGCGCGCAGGGCTGAATAGATGGGGGGCCTCGAAGGGCCCCCCAAACCCCCCAACGTTCGGGGCGCCCCGGGAAACCCGTGGCGCCCCTCGACGCCCGCCAGCGCAGCTCAGCGCCGCGGCGCGGCGAAGCGCCAGCGCCGGAACGCGTAGACGCCTTCCGGCTCCAGCCGTCCCTCCGCCATCAGCGTCGCGCCCTCCGCGGCGAAGTCGAAGGTCGTGAGCACGCCCTCGTGGGCCGCGCGGTCCACCATCACGTCGGTCGTGGTCACGAACATCTCGTCGAGCAGGCGCGCCGCCCGCAGCGCGCCGAAGACCGTCGGGCCGCCCTCGCACGCGAGGTAGCGCACGCCGTGCTCGCTGCGCAGGCGCGCGTGCGCGCGCTGCAGCCCTTCCGGCTCGAGCAGCGGCTCGACGATCACCACGACGTCCCGGATGCCCCGCCGCCCGAGCTCCACGCGGCCGGCCGGCGTGGTGAGGATGATGGCCTGGAGCCCGGGCGTGGTCAGGATCGGATGCTCGGGCGGCACGCGGCCGTAGAGCGAATAGATCACGTTGCGCGGATGGTGGGACAGCCCGCGCGCCACGCGGAAGGCGTAGAGCTCCGGCGCGCGCTCGTCGCCGAATTCTTGAGGGGTGAGCACCAGCGTGGGCTGCTCGCGCACGGTCTGGGCCCCGATGCCGACGTCGCCGATCGTCCGCAGATAGCGCATCAGGCGCCGATCGGCGATGCGGTCGGGCCGCGTCTCGCCGCCGAGGATCTCGCGCACCGGGTCGTCGCGCGCGTCGCGCCGGCGCCACGCCACCACGCCGTTGGCGGAGATGACCACCACCCCGAAGATCCACGGCCGGTCGGGCGGCGGCGCCGGGAAGCCCAGCGACGCCCAGCGCCCGGGGTCGGGCGTCCCGGTCTCGGCGGCTCCCGCGCTGCGGTAGCGAGTCCACTGGATCCGTGTGGGATCGGCCACGGCGCTCAGTGTAGCGGTGCGGTCAGCGCGGTGATGATTACAGGTCGCACTCCGCGATGACGATCCGGTAGCCGAGGTCGAGGCGATCGCGCGCGCGCAGGTGGCCGTGGCGGCGGTCCCACGTGCCGTCGGCGAGATCCGCGGCGAGCCGCGCGAGCGCGGGCGCCGGGTCCGCGATCTTGGTGAAGGTGGAGATGGCGCCGCGCGCGCCGGCGTCGAGGTACACGGCGGGCCGCCGCCAGTACGCGCCGAGAAAGCCGTCCACGCAGTCGTGCGGCACCGGCACCGGGCGCACCGCGATCGGGCCCAGGGCCGCGGCGAAGTCGTCGAGGGTCGGGAAGAGCGGCCGGTCCATGACGACGATCTCGGGGAAGTACTCGTCGACGAGCCAGAACTCGTACGACGCCTTCGGGTCCCACGTGAGCACGACCACCCGCTCGCGCGTCACGCGCCGGAGCTCGCGGAGCCCGCGGGCGCGATCGGACCAGTGGTGCACGGTGAGCACCGCGAGGGCGGCGGCGAACGCTCCGTCGCCGAACGGGAGGTCGGTCGCGGAGGCCTGCACCGCCGGGGCCGCGCCGGGCGCCCGCTGGGCGAGCATCGCCCCCGAGGGCTCCACGGCCACGACGGGGCGGTCGGCCGGCTCGTAGGAGCCCGCGCCGGCGCCGACGTTCACCACGCTGGCCGCTCCGCCGAGGGCGTCCGTGATGGCGGCGGCGATGCGCGGGTCGGGCCGGCGCCAGGCGTCGTAGCCGCGCCCGATCGTGTCGTAGATCGGCCGGCTCACCGCGCCGCCGGAAGACGCAAGAGCCGCCGCGCGTTGCCCTCGTAGATGGCGTGCCGCTCGGCGTCGCTCGCCCGCATCTTGTCCATGGCCGCGATCGTGTCGCGGATGAAGCCGGGCCCCTGCTCCGGGTCGAACGGCATGTCGGTGCCGAAGAGGATCCGCTCCGCGCCGAAGAACGCCAGCCCCGACTCCATGGCGTGCCAGGCGCCGAAGAGCGCGGTGTCGCCGTAGAACATCCGGAAGTAGTCGATGGGCCGCCGCGCCAGCCGGCCCAGCGCGGCGGCGTCCTCGGGGTCGTCGCTGCGCGTGCCGAGCTGGTCGAGCCCGCCGCCGACGCGCCCCGCGCAGAAGGGGATCATCGCGCCCATGTGGTGGGTGATGATCTTGATCGCGGGATGGCGGTCGAAGAGGCCGGAGAAGACCAGCCGGCCCATGGCGAGGCTCGTCTCGTACGGCCAGCCGAATGCCCACCAGAGGTCGTACTTGCTCCGCGGCTCGCCCGTGTAGTCCGCGGCGGCGGGCGGCCGCGCCGGGTGCAGCCAGATCGGCAGGTCGCGCTCGGCCATGCGCGCGAAGAGCGGCGCGTACTCCGGCGCGTCGAGCGGGCGGCCCGCGACGTTGGAGAACATCTGCACGCCGGTGGCGCCGAGCGTGTCGAGGGCGCGGTCGATCTCCGCGAGCGCCGCGTCGGGGTTGTTCATCGGCAGCGAGGCGACGAAGGCCGGGAACCGGTCCGGGTGCCGCTCGACGAGGGCGGCCATCTCGTCGTTGGCGAGCCGCGCGAGATCGGGCGTGACGCCGGGGCCGCCCACGACCTCCAGCGGCGGGCTCGCCAGCGTGAGCACCTGCGCATAACCCTCGTAGCGGTCCATGATGCGGAAGCGGAGGTCGACGTCCACGAGCACGGGGATGCCGGACATCCGCTTCTGGAGCGCCATGCCGGCCGGCGCCACGGCGAGCATCCGGTCGAAGTAGCGCCGCGGCAGGATGTGCGGGAACACGTCGATCTTGTCCACGGCGGCGATGATACGATCCGTCCGTGACGTCGGCGAGGCTCATCGGAACCGCGGTGGAGGCGGGCGTGGCCGTGCTGACGCTCGACAACCCGCCGCTGAATCTCGTCACGCTGGAGCTCACGCGCCGCCTGTCCGCGGCCCTCGCCCGGCTGGCCGCCGATCGCGCCGTGCGCGTGCTCGTGGTGACGGGCGCGGGCGACCGCGCCTTCTGCGCGGGCTCCGACGTGCGCGAGTTCACGGGCTTCATGCGGCGGGGCGCCGTGGTGCCCGGCAAGCTCGCGCTCGAGAACGAGACGTGGAGCCGGCTCGACGACTTCCCCAAGCCGACGATCGCGGCGCTCAACGGCCTCGCCTACGGCGGCGGGCTGGAGCTGGCGGTGTGCTGCGATCTCCTGATCGCCGGCGCCGACGTGCGCCTGGCCCTTCCCGAGGTGAAGCTCGGTGTCATTCCCGGCACCGGCGGCACGGTGCGGGTCACCCGCCGCATCGGCGAGGGCCGCGCCAAGGAGCTGACGTTCACGGGCGAGCCGATCGACGCCGCCACGGCCAGCGCGTGGGGGCTCGTGAACCGCGTGGTGCCCGCGGGTGGCGCGCTGGCCGCCGCGCGCGCGCTGGCGGCGGTGCTGGCGCGCGGGTCCGCCGACGCGCTCCGTCTCGGAAAGCGCGCGATCGACCTGGCGCTCGACGTCTCGGAGGACACGGCGATCGCGCGCACCCTCGATTTGAGCGACGAGGCCTTCGCCAGCCCGGACTGCCGCGAGGGCGTGCGCGCCTTCTTCGCCAAGACGCCGCCGCGCTTCGGCGGCCCGGAGGGCGCCCCAGAGAAAAGTGCGAGGGCGTCGGAGGACTCGGCTAAACTGTGAGCCCTCGGAGGGGTGCGATGAACACACTCAGGAAGCTCGGGGCCGCGGCGCTGGTGGCGCTGGCCGGTCTCGTCGTCACGGCCCAGCCGGCCGCCGCGGAGTGGTTCGCCGACGTCTACGCCGGCGCGAGCTTCACCGAGAAGGCCGACGTGCGGGTCAACGACCGCGCGGTGGGCATCGCGACCTATCGCGACCTCGACTTCGACACGGGCCTGGCGTACGGGCTGCGGTTCGGCAAGTACTTCGACGGCGCGCCCTTCATCGGGATCGGCCTGGACGGCTTCCATTTCGGGACGACCATCGGCCCGCAGCAGGTG